>JAWUYQ010000099.1:0-11631 GCA_034110725.1 Flavobacteriaceae bacterium | reverse complement strand
TACCCTTGTTCAGCCATTAACATAGCATGTGCTTTGGCAGTTGCAATTTGACGACTCTTATTTACTACAACAATATCTTTACCTTTTTGTAATAAATTAAGGTCATATGCTTCATGAGCTGAAGTGGCTACTTTTGCCATTGCAACCGTAAGGAAGTGTTCTTGCAGTCTGTTTAAATCAACATCATTTTTTTCAAATGTATCAGATGCTCTTAAAGCCATTTCTTTTGATCCACCTCCACCTGGAATAACACCTACTCCAAATTCTACTAGTCCAATATATGTTTCTGCCGCAGCTACAACTTTATCGGCGTGTAATGCTAATTCACAACCACCACCTAATGTCATTCCGTGGGGAGCAACAACTGTTGGTATTCCTGAATATCGCAAGCGCATTGTGGTATCTTGGAAATACTTAACGGCCATATTTAGCTCGTCGTATTCTTGCTCAATTGCAAGCATAAAGATCATTCCGATATTAGCACCTACAGAGAAATTGGCTCCTTGGTTACCAATTACTAATCCTTGATAATTTTGTTCTGCTAAATCTATAGCTTTATTTAATCCAGAAAGGACATCACCACCAATAGAGTTCATTTTAGAACGGAATTCACAATTCAAAATTCCATCACCAATATCTTCAATTACAACTCCAGAATTTTTATATACTTCAGAGGTTTTTCTGATATTATCTAAGATAATAAAGGCATCTTGTCCAGGAACTTTCTCTTGGGTTTTTTTATTGTTATTATAATAGTATGTAGCTCCTTCTTTTACTGTATAAAAATTATTTTTACCAGAAGTTAACATATCATTAACCCATGCAGCAGGAGCAAGTCCTTCTGCTTTCATGATTTCAATTCCTTTTTCAACTCCAATGGCGTCCCATATTTGAAAAGGACCATGTTCCCATCCGAAACCAGCTTTCATAGCATCATCTATTTTATAAAGCTCATCTGAAATTTCTGGTATTCGATTAGATACATATGCAAAAAGTGCAGCTAAACTTTTTCGGTAAAACTCACCAGCTTTATCTTTTCCAGCAACAAGAACTTTAAAACGATCGATAACATTATCAATGTTTTTTGTAAGCTCTAAAGTTGCAAACTTAGCTCTTTTTTTTGCTCGGTATTCTAAAGTGTTGAGGTCTAATGATAGTATTTCTTTTTTACCATCAATCATTGTCTTTTTATAAAAACCTTGCTTAGTTTTACTTCCTAACCATTTGTTTTCCATCATGGTATTGATGAATGCCGGAAGTTTAAACAATTCATGATTCTCGTCAGTTGGACAGTTGTCATAAATCCCGTTAGCAACATGTACTAACGTGTCTAATCCAACAACATCAACTGTTCTGAAAGTAGCAGACTTAGGACGACCAATTACTGGGCCACTAAGTTTATCTACTTCTTCAATAGTTAAGTCTAACTCCTTAACCATATGGAATAAACTCATGATACTAAAAATACCTATCCTATTTCCTATAAAAGCAGGTGTGTCTTTAGCAATTACTGATGTTTTTCCTAAGAATTTTTCACCGTATCCATTTAAGAAACCTAATACTTCATTAGATGTTTTTGGCCCAGGAATAATTTCAAATAAATTTAAGTATCTGGCTGGGTTAAAGAAGTGAGTACCACAGAAATGTTTCTGGAAATCCTCACTGCGTCCGTCGCTCATAAACTTAATTGGTATACCAGAAGTATTTGATGTAATTAAAGTTCCTGGTTTTCGGTATTTCTCGATGTTTTCAAACACCATTTTCTTGATGTCCAATCGTTCTACAACAACCTCGATAATCCAGTCTGCAGTAGAAATTTCAGCAATATCATCTTCTAAATTTCCAGTCGTGATTCTATCTGCAAATTTTTTACTATAAATAGGTGATGGTTTTGATTTTAATGCAGCTGTTAAAGAATCGTTTACTAAGCGATTACGTACACTTTTACTTTCCAAAGTTAAACCTTTGGCTTTTTCTTTTTCAGTAAGTTCTCTAGGTACAATGTCAAGTAATAAAACTTAAACACCAATATTTGCAAAATGACAAGCGATTCCACTTCCCATAATACCTGATCCAATTACTGCAATTTTTTTTATGAGTCTTTGCATTTTAATTAGTTTGTTTTTTATTAAATATTTTACGTTGTTGTATTAAATCCACGATGGTATTTGAAACCTCATGAAAATTAGCGATTTTTTCGGCGCTTAGGTTTTTATTTATAGTTTCGTTAAACATCAAAACTTTTTCTTTAGAAATATTCCTCATTTCTATTCCGTAATCGGTTAAGAACACTAAAACACTTCTGCCGTCCTCCGGATTTTTTTTACGATAAATTAACCCTTTTTCTTCCATGTTTTTTAGTGTACGCGAAAGACTAGTGGCTTCCATTCCCATTTTAGGACCTAAAGCTGTAGAGGCCGTTCCATCTTTATCAATATTTAAGAGTGTAAAAGCACTAGCCATCGTAGCGCCATACTTGCTAGCTTCTTCATTATATGATTTTGCAACAACTTGCCATGTGGCTCGTAAAACATGATCGATTGTTTTCTCTGTCATTTTTTGTATATTAGGGGATATAATTTTATCCTCTCAAATATAGTAAAAATTATTATGCATGCATAATAATTTAATGTTAAATAAAAATAGCTCCAACTATGGAGCTATTTTTTATTTTCAAAAGAATAAAAAATTAATTCTTAACATATATTTTATTGTAGAGGTCTAAGTATTTCTCTTTGATTACCTTACGTTTCATTTTCATTGTTGGTGTTAAATGACCTTCATCGATACTCCAAACGTCGGGGGTTAATTCAAAACGTTTTACTTGTTCCCATTTTC
Source organism: Flavobacteriaceae bacterium (assembly GCA_034110725.1). Classification (GTDB taxonomy): domain Bacteria; phylum Bacteroidota; class Bacteroidia; order Flavobacteriales; family Flavobacteriaceae. Next base: position 8,793 of record JAWUYQ010000099.1, on the reverse strand, counting down.
CGAACTTAGTATTGTATAAATCAACTTCTTTTTGAATACGTTCTAATAATTGTGGATTGTTAATTAATTCTTGTGTTGTGTTTCCTAGAACAACATTATGCATTTTAGCCCAATCAGTAATAAATTCAAAGTTAGGCTGTATAAAAGCAGCAGGCATTTTTTCACCATCGCCAATCACCATTATCTGTTCAATAAAACGTGATTGTTTAAATTGATTTTCTAATACTTGTGGAGCAACATATTTACCACCCGAGGTTTTAAACATTTCTTTTTTACGATCCGTGATTTTCAAGAAACCATCAGCATCAATTTCACCGATATCTCCAGTATGGAAATATCCGTTTTTCAATACTTCTTTAGTCTTTTCAGTATCTTTATAATACCCCATCATCACTTGTGGGCCTTTAACTAAGATTTCTCCATCAGCAGCAATTTTCACTTCGGTATCTGCTAATAACTTACCTACTGTTCCAATTCTGAATCCATTTTTACGCATGTCGTTTACGGATACAACAGGAGATGTTTCGGTTAAACCATAACCTTCCATTACTGGAATGCCAGCAGCATTATATACTCTTGCTAATCTTGGTTGTAGTGCAGCGCTACCAGATGCGATGGCTTTTAAATTGCCTCCTAATGCTTCTTGCCACTTGCTGAAAATTAATTTCCTAGCTATTTTTAATTTGAATTCATATAGCGCTCCATTTTTTCCATAAGGTTCATATTGTAAACCTAATTCAACGGCCCAGAAAAACAACTTCTTTTTTAATCCTGTTAATTCAGTTCCTTTGGCGTATATTTTATCATAAACTTTCTCTAATAACCTTGGAACAGCACTCATAACATCAGGCTTGATTTCCTTTAAGTTATCGCTAATTGTTTCTAATGATTCTGCAAAATGGATACTTGTGCCACAGTATTGATACATGTACAGTAACATGCGCTCATAAATATGACAAACTGGTAAAAAACTTAATGATTTAGATGCTCCAATATCAATGGGTAATCTTGAAGCACTATTTAGTGCATTGCTTACAATGTTTTTATGAGTTAACATTACTCCTTTAGGTCTTCCGGTTGTTCCAGATGTGTAAATTAGTGTTGCTAAATCGTTTGTTGTTACTGCATTTTTCCTTTTTTCAACTTCATTCTGATTACTTTCATCTTTCCCTAGTTCTAGAACCTCAGACCAATTTTTACAACCATCTACTTCATCAAAACAAAATATTTATTTTAAAGAAGGAACATTGTGTTTAATTTCATCTATCTTATCTAGTACTTCTTTACAAGAAATAAAACAATATTTAGCTTCACTATGATTTAAAACATATTCATAGTCTTCCTGAGTTATGGTTGGGTAAATAGGTAGATCTTGAGCACCAGTTTGTAATATACCAATATCACAAATATTCCATTCGGTTCTATTATTCATAGAAATAATAGCAATTTTATCGTTAGCCTGAACTCCTAAACGAAGTAACCCACGGCTAATGGCATTTGCCTTATCGATATACTCTTGTGTTGAAGTAGCAATCCATTCACCACTGTATTTAGTAACGAGAGCTTTTTCAAGGTTGTATTTTTCTAATTGATAATATGGGAAATCGAATAGACGTGTAATATTGATCATATATAGATTTTAAAATTGGTAGCACCCTGCAAATTAGAAAAAATGAGGGGATTTTTCAAGAAAATATATAAAAAGGTTTTTGAGCTTAATTTTGTTTGACCCTTATTGTATGACGAATTCAAATACATAATCATCCATTACATAACCTTTGCCTATATCTGTAACTTCCTCATCTACAATATAAAACCCAGCGTTGTTATATGCTCTAATCCCTTTTTTATTATCTTTATTTACAGTTAAAAAAACAGCTGAACAATTGTTTGTTTTTGCGTAGTTTTTTATTCTATCAAGTGCTCGTTTTCCTAAACCTAATCCCTGAGCAGTAGTTTTTAGGTATATTTTACTCAAGAACACTCGGTTGTCTTTTTTTATTACATAAGCTAAATAACCAATAATGTCCTCTTTGTTTATTATCAATTCCCATTGATAATTTTCATTTAAATCTTGTTGTAAACGTTCGGAATTATACATCATATTGAGCATATAATCAATCTGTTCTTGACTTATAATGCCTTTATAGTTTTCATTCCATATCTCAGAAGCTAATTGAAATACTTGTTGAAAGTCATTTTGGGAAATTTGTTTAAACTCGATACTCATGAAGTGAAAATACTAAAAAAAATCCTCACAAAGCACAATGCTAGGTGAGGATTAGTATTATTTATAGATTGAATACTATTTATTATCTAACCATTTTCTAGCGTTAACAAAAGCTTCTAACCAAGGAGAAACTTCGTCTTGTCTACCATCAACATAGTTAGCCCAGTTCCATTGGAATATAGAACGCTCAATATGTGGCATAGTAACTAAATGTCTACCATCTTTTGAACCCATCATAGCTACGTTATAGTCTGAACCATTTGGATTTGCTGGATAACCATCATAACCGTATTTAGCAGTTATTTCATAGTTTTCTTCATCTTCAGGTAAGTTAAACTTTCCTTCTCCATGTGAAATCCAAACTCCTAATTTAGTGCCAGCCAATGTATTTAACATTACAGAATTATTCTCTTGAATTGTAACAGATGTAAAGTTACTCTCATGTTTTTGAGAATCATTATGAATTAATTTACCATGAACTTTATGATCAGGATTTATTAAATCTAATTCCATCCATAATTGTGCTCCGTTGCAAATTCCAACTGATAAGGTATCTTCTCTTTTAAAGAAATTCTTTAAAGCAGTATTCGCTTTTTCATTGTATTTAAATGCTCCGGCCCAACCTTTAGCTGATCCTAAAACATCTGAGTTAGAGAATCCTCCAACAGCACCAATAAACTGAATGTCTTCTAATGTTTCACGACCCGATATTAAATCAGTCATATGAACGTCCTTAACGTCAAAACCAGCTAAATACATAGCGTTTGCCATTTCACGTTCAGAGTTCGATCCTTTTTCACGAATAATAGCCGCTTTTGGCTTAGCTTCGTTAATAGTTCCAACTGTATCAGCAATTTTTCCTGTAAAGTGAGTAGGGAAGGTGTAGTCTAAAGCTTGATACTTATAGTTGATAAAACGTTCTTCTCCTTTATTATTTGCACATTGCTTAGCATCTAATAAAGCTGAGGTTCTAAACCAAGTATCTCTTAATTCTGATACGTTAAAGTTAAAAATATCTGATCCGTTAATGATATTTACTTCATTAGCAGCAGTCACTTCTCCAATGTTAAAGAATTCAACATTGTTGTCAGTTAAAACTTTTTCGATACTATTATCAACCGCTTGTAAAACGATACCATTATTTTCTGAGAACAATACTTTAATAGAGTCGGCTTCTCCTAATTTAGTTAAATCAAGATTTGCTCCAATATTATTATCTGCAAAACATAATTCTAATAAAGTAGTAATTAGTCCACCAGAAGCAACATCGTGTCCAGCAATAATTTTATCTACCTTAATTAAATCTTGTATGGTGTTAAATGCTGTTTTAAATGTAGCAGCATTTTTAATAGTAGAAGTTTCTGTTCCTATTTTGTTCATTACTTGAGCAAAAGAAGATCCTCCTAATTTAAAGTTATCTTGAGACAAGTTAATATAGTATACATTTCCTTTTCCAGTCTTGAAAACTGGCTCGACAATTTTATTGATGTCATTACAATTAGCTCCTGCAGAAATAACAACAGTACCTGGAGAAATTACCTCTTCATTAGGATACTTTTGCTTCATCGATAACGAATCTTTACCAGTAGGTACGTTGATTCCTAATTCGATAGCAAAATCTGAAATTCCTTTTACTGCTTTATATAAACGAGCGTCTTCCCCTTCGTTTTTACAAGGCCACATCCAGTTTGCTGAAAGTGACACAGATGATAAACCGTCTTTTAATGGAGCCCAAATAATATTTGATAAGGACTCTGCAATAGCGTTTCTACTTCCTGCAACAGGATCAATCAAAGCACTAATGGGAGCGTGACCAATAGAAGTGGCAACACCTTCAGTAGACTTATAGTCTAAAGCCATTACACCAACATTGTTTAACGGTAATTGTAACGGACCAGCACATTGTTGTTTTGCTACTTTTCCACCAACACATCTATCAACTTTGTTTGTTAACCAGTCTTTACAAGCAACAGCTTCTAACTGTAATACTTGATTTAAGTAGTTGTCAATATTTTTAACATCGTACGTAATTTCATCATAATTACGAATAATAGTTTTGTCATTCATGATTGTTTTTGGAGAACTTCCAAACATATCAGACAATTCTAAATCCATTGGTTTTTCACCAGTAGTTTTAGATTCGAATGTAAAACGATCGTCTGTAGTAACATCACCAACTTCGTACATTGGAGAACGTTCACGATCTGCAATACGTTGCAAGGTGTCAACATCTTTCTTACCAATGACTAATCCCATACGTTCCTGTGATTCGTTACCAATAATTTCTTTAGCAGATAGCGTAGGATCTCCAATAGGTAATTTATCTAAATCGATTTTCCCTCCGGTATCTTCTACTAATTCTGATAAACAATTTAAGTGTCCACCAGCTCCATGATCGTGAATAGACACGATTGGATTTATATCACTTTCTACCATACCTCTAATAGCATTGGCAGCACGTTTTTGCATTTCGGGGTTAGAACGCTGTATGGCATTTAATTCAATACCTGAGCTATTTCCTCCAGTATCTGCTGATGATACCGCAGCACCACCCATACCAATACGGTAGTTTTCACCACCTAATATTACTATTTTATCTCCTTCTTCAGGAGTATCTTTTAATGCTTGTTCCGCTTTACCATATCCAATACCTCCGGCTTGCATGATTACTTTGTCGAAACCAAGTTTTCTAGCATCTTCATCATGTTCAAAGGTCAATATTGAACCTGTAATTAATGGTTGTCCGAATTTGTTTCCAAAGTCAGATGCTCCGTTAGACGCTTTAATTAAAATGTCCATTGGAGTTTGATATAGCCATTTACGCTCATCCATTCCTTGTTCCCAAGGTCTGTTTTCTTCTAAACGAGAATAAGAAGTCATGTAAACTGCTGTTCCAGCTAAAGGTAAAGAACCTTTACCACCAGCAAGTCTATCTCTAATTTCTCCACCAGCTCCAGTTGCAGCACCGTTAAAAGGCTCTACTGTTGTTGGAAAATTATGTGTTTCTGCTTTTAATGAAATTACTGAATTGAATTGAGTCTCTTGATAAAAGTCAGGTTTGTCTGCGCTTTTAGGAGCAAACTGAGTAACAGTTGGCCCTTCAATAAAAGCAACATTATCTTTATAGGCTGAAACAATTCCTCTTGGAGTTTCAGCAGCTGTTTTTTTAATTAATTTGAATAAAGAAGTTGGCATTTCTTCTCCGTCAATGATAAAAGTACCATTGAATATTTTATGACGACAGTGCTCTGAATTTACTTGAGAGAATCCGAATACTTCTGAATCGGTTAATTTTCTACCAATTTTAGTAGCCATTTCTTCTAAGTAAGTAACTTCTTCATCACTTAGTGCTAATCCTTCTTTCTTATTGTAAGCAGCAATATCATCGATATCTAAAACAGCTTCTGGTTTTGTATCTACAACAAAAATATCTTGATTTAATTCAGAGAATTTCTGAGATAACATTGGATCAAAATCAGTATTGTTTTCTGTAGTACTTTTGTACTCTTCAATACGGATGATTCCTTCAATAGTCATGTTTTGTGTAATCTCAACCGCATTGGTACTCCAAGGAGAAATCATTGCAGCTCTAGGTCCAATAAAAAAAGCATCTACTGATGCTGTGTTTATTTTAGGTTGATTACCAAATAACCAAGTCAGTTTTTCAACTGCTTCGTTAGAAAGTTCTTTTGTTGTTTGTACAGCGAATACTGTGCTGTTTGTGTTTCCAAAGAAATGAATCATCTATTAGCTTTTTTGTTGTGTTATTTAAAGATGCAAAAGTACGTATTTTGTTAAAGATATTACATAAAAAAAGCGACTAAAAAGCCGCTTTTTAAATAGGTGATTTTTTTTAGTTTATCACTAATTTTTTGATTACACTATTCTTGTCAGTATGTATTTTTAAAAGATACATCCCTGCAGCTACTTTGTCAAGGTTATCTAAAGTGATTACTGAATGTTGCGAATCTATTTTTTTAGATAGAATTAGTTTTCCGCTAATTGAATACAATTCTAAAAGTTTAATGGTGTTATTTCCTTTATTGATATAAACGGTACTTGAATATGTTGGGTTAGGGTGAATATTAAAATCACTAGCAACATAATCTTCAACTGCAAGTACGCTTCCCCATATTTCGTTTACCCATTCTGGATGATCAATAAATGGGTTTCTATTGTTTTGAGACCCGTAAATTGTCTCGTTTCTATTTATTTCTTTTGGACTAACAGGGTCTGCTAAATGCCAGCTATACAACATGTCTAGAGCCCATTGTTCAAAAACTTTATCAGAACTACCGTCTAGCATATTATCTCCGCCAGGATTATTGTTTTCCCAGGAAGCAATATCATCTTGATAACGTACAGCAACATATAATAAACCACGAGCAATGTCTCCTTTATATTGGTTTGCTGGTTCAAATACATCACCTATTGGCCCTGAAATACTACTGGTTCCCCTTTTTGACCCATTTGCAGAAGTGTAGTTGGCTACAGCAACCTCAGAGAAAGCTAAATTACCTCTAATGTTGTTCACTTTTTTGTCACTAGGTATAACATGAAAAGGATCATTATGAATATTTAAACCGGTACTACCTCCCCACCAACTTTTTGGAAAAGAATGCTCTCTATTGTACTTATTACATTCGGTTCCACCACCCAAACCATCATCTTGGTGACCACCACTAGCAACGGTTCCAAAAATGAAATCACAGTCACTATACATTTCCCAAAGGAAGGTTTCATTTGGTTCTGTTGCTGGGTAATTTGGATTTGGCCTATCATCAGATGTCCTGTAAAGTGTCCATAGGTTATCATAAGATTTAGGAGCTTGAATGTATTCATTAACAGTTATAGACGCATCATTAACATTGTCAATTATTTCTTTTAATTGAGTTTTAAGTGTGAAGCCAGATCCAGTTGCATAATCATAATAACCTGCAGGAATTTGAGCAACACTAATAAAAGTGATAAATAAAAAAGCTAATAAAGTAATTTTTTTCATATTAAGTATTTTTAAAAGAAGTAGAAACCACTAAACCTCTTTGTGTAATAATTATTTTTTACGTTCTAATAATGCCATGTAAAATCCATCATATCCGCTTTGCGAAGATAATATTTTTTTGTCAGAAACAAATGTAAACTCCTCATTGGTAGATAAGAACTGTTTTATTTGATCTTGATTTTCAGATGGTAATACAGAACAAGTAGCGTAAACTAATTTCCCTCCTGGTTTTACCATTTTAGAATAACTACATAAAATTTCTTGCTGCGTTTTTCTAATATTGTCTAAAAATTCAGGTTGTAATTTCCATTTAGAATCAGGATTTCTACGTAGAACACCTAAACCACTACAAGGAGCATCCATTAAAACTCTGTCCGCTTTATCATGCAATTTTTTACTAGGTTTTGTTGATTCAATAGCTCTTAAATCAACATTGTGTACACCGCCTCTTTTAGCTCGAACTTTTAATTTACGTAATTTACTTTCGTAAATATCCATTGCTATTAATTGCCCTTTATTTTGCATTAAAGCAGCTAAGTGTAGTGTTTTACCACCTGCTCCTGCACAAGTATCAATAACTTTCATTCCAGGTTTAACATCTAAGTATGCAGCAACTAATTGTGAAGATGCATCTTGTACTTCAAACCAACCGTTTTTAAACGCTTCGGTTTTAAAAACATTAGCACGTTCTACTAATTTTATAGCATCAGGATGTTTTGGTAATATTACCGTTTCAATTCCTTCTTCTAGTAATTTTGCTTGTAAAGCTTCCTTAGTAGTTTTAAGTGTGTTGGTTCTTAAAATTACTTCAGCTTGTATGTTTAAAGCCGCTATTTCTTTAGTCCAAACTTTTTCTCCAAGTTCTTTAACGCCAATTTCATCAATCCAATCTGGAATAGATTCTTTAAATTTTCTAATTTTAGATAATTCATCGAATCTTCCTTTTATCCTTCTACTTGGGGTAGGTTCAATTTGAGACCAATCTGGTAATTCAATACCTCTTAATACACACCAAACAGAGAATAGTCTCCATAAATTTGGACGTGTAAAAGGCTCGCTTACTTCTGCGATTTCAGCATATAAACGCTTCCAACGGATGATATCATAAATAGTTTCAGCAACAAATTTACGGTCACGAGAACCCCAACGTTTGTCACGTCTTAAAGCTTGCTCTACAGCTTTACCAGCATACATGTCTTCGTTAAAGACATCTCTTATACTATCAATTACTGCGTATGTTAAGTTTCTATGTAATCTCATTTGGATATATTATAGGATTGAATAAATCAGCCTGCAAAAGTATTGTATATTTACGAAAAATGAATGTTATGAGTCGATTATTATTAATAAGTGTTGTAATGTGCGCTTTTTTAAGTTGTAAAAACGCAGAAAGGAAAGTTTTCCGTGACATTAATGTAGTTGAAATTGAAGTTGTTTTACAAGATTCATTGTTAAACATAAGGGCATTAGAAATTTTTGAAGAGAAAGTTATTTTAGCTACTTCTGATGGAGCAACAATGATTAAGGAAGAAAACTCTAATGAGTTCGTTGAACTTTTTAA
>JAWUYQ010000098.1:0-13019 GCA_034110725.1 Flavobacteriaceae bacterium | reverse complement strand
ATTTTTCAATCGAACAATAAAAATTGAATCGGATTATCTCCGATATATTAAAGCCATTCTAAAACAGGTAACTGTCATAATAATTAAAAAAACGTTTTAGGGAGTAACAATTGGGACGCTTAAAATCAAAACAATTTCATTGTGATTCAATGCTTTTTTTTACAACTACCGTGCTCATTATGATCGGCATTGCAATGGTATTTAGCTCCAGCGGAGTGTATTCAATGGAAAAATAAAACGACGCCTATTATTTTTTAAAACGTCAGATACTACTGTGTTTAATTCTGCACGAGCAATCTCTGGTCGTTTAGTTAGCGTTTTCCAATCTTGGCTGCTAGGATATTTAACTACTTTCATTACAATACAATTTTATCAATAGGAATAATTAAAATACCTTCAGCTCCAGCATTTTTTAACTCGTCAATTACATCCCAAAATTTACTTTCTTCAATTACAGAATGTAAAGAACTCCATCCTTCCTCTGCTAGAGGTAATAGCGTAGGGCTTTTTAAAACAGGTAGGAGATTACTAACTTCTTCAATTTTACCATTAGGCACATTCATTAAAATATACTTAGTGTTTTTTGCTCTTAAAACCGATTGAATTCTAAATACTAATCGACTTAATATAGTTTCCTTTTCTGGAGATAATATGTTAGACTTTGCTAATACAGCTTCAGATTTTAAAATCACTTGTGTTTCTCTTAAACCGTTTTTAAATAAGGTGCTTCCAGAACTTACAATATCACAAATACCATCAGCTAATCCGATATTTGGAGCTATTTCTACTGAGCCAGAAATAACATGTATTTCAGCATCAATATTATTTTTTGTTAAACAGTTCTGTAAAGTATTTGGGTAGGAAGTAGCAATTTTTTTTCCATTGAAATATGTTAAATCATCAGAAATAACCTCTTTGGGAACCGCTAAAGAAACGTTGCATTTTGAAAACCCTAATTTTTCGATAATTTCAACTTTCTTGTCTTTTTCAATTAATAAGTTCTCACCGATAATAGCAATATCAACAACCCCATCTTCAAGATATTGTGGTATATCAGAGTTTCTTAAGTATAAAATTTCTAAAGGAAAGTTAGAAACATTAACTTTTAATTGATCTTTGCCATTGTTGATTTCAATGCCACAATCTTTTAATAATTTAAGGGAATCTTGATTTAATCGTCCGCTTTTTTGAATTGCGATTTTTAGTGTGCTCATCTTTTAATTAATTATGACTGAGCAAACCTGGAGGTGAATAAAAACAAAAAACCCGTCTGATTTACTCAGACGGGTTTTGAAAAATATTTTTTAAATTACATATATCCAATCCTTCTCGCCTGAATGCAAGTATGAATATGATGATGATGTTATTGATTAAAATTCATGATAATAATTTGTAATTATGATGGCAAAGCTAAATAGTTTTTTTAGTTGACCAAGTTATTTATTACTTTTTTAAGTAAAATTATTTTTTACGATCTTGAATAAGAAGAGCTAATTCGGTACCATATATAGTGTTTTTAGCTTTCTTAGAAAGTCCGTTGTAGATAGAATCTAAGTACTTTACATTAGCTTCAGAAATCTCTCTAGCACCAATAAAAGCCGCAACAGACGTCCTTTTGTGATTCAATGCAAACTGAATTGCTCTTAGGTATTTTGATCGCATTAATGAGCTTACTTTTTTATCTAAAGCAACTATATCTTCTTGGTCATTTTTTAACTGAGCTTGAATAAACTCCAAGTTTGCTTTACCTAATTCCTCGTTAATACTTTTTAAAGAATTTTGATATTCGGTGTAAATTCTATGATTCTTACTCCCGGTTATGTTTACTTTAGAGTTTATCTTATTTAAGTGAGTATTTAATTTCAATTCACCTTTTTCTCCAAAGAAAGTTATTCGATCATTATATTCAGTACCATCTACTTTATCAACGTAAATGTAAAATAATTCGGGTGCTTCTACAATTGTGCTTAACGAGAATGTATCTTGACCATCAACTACTATAGAATCAAGATTAACTAATGAACTATCTTGTATTTTTTGTAAATAAACAGTCCCTTTTTTTAATCCTGTTATCGTAGCTTCAATATTCATTTCATTTTCTCTTTTACAAGAAACTATGCTTATGATTAATGCTAAAAGGAGTGCTATCTTTTTCATTCTATTACTTTTTATATGTTATACTTATTTAATAGTGCAAATATGCAATTCTTTGCTAACTGTGGCAATTATATTATGCCGAAACAGCAACGATTTCCATTAATATCGTACAGATAATTGCTGCAATGGTACCTATGGCATATCCCATAACTGCAAGTAGCACACCTACAGTTGCTAATGAAGGGTGAAATGCAGATGCAACAATAGGGGCAGAGGCTGCTCCACCAACGTTAGCCTGACTTCCTACTGCTAAGAAAAAATAAGGTGCTTTGATTAATTTTGCAATTAATATTAATAATAAAGCATGAATTGTCATCCATATAACCCCTACAGCTATTAAGCCTGTATTGTCTAAAATCATAGTTAAATCCATTTTCATACCAATGGATGCAACTAATATATAAATAAATACACTTCCAAATTTACTAGCTCCGGCACCTTCATAATTTTTTGCTTTGGTAAAGGATAAAAGTATTGCTACTATGGTTGCTAACGAAATCATCCAAAAGAAACTAGATCCAAGAAAAGTAAACATATTTCGTGTAAATGGAGATTCAATACCAGCTACAAAATCTTTACATAATGGAGCTAAATAACCTGATCCGAAATGAGCAAAACTTACTGTTCCAAACGCAATAGCAAGCATAATCATTATATCTGTTAAAGAAGGATTTCGCTTTACACTTTCAGTAAAGGTCGACATTTTATCTTTTAAAGCTTCTATAGAAGAGGTATCTGCATTTAGCCATTTGTCTATTTTCTTAGACTTTCCAATTCCTATTAATAAAATTGCCATCCATATATTAGCAACAACAATATCAACAAAAACCATTGTACCGTATTTTGATTGGTTGTAACCATATATTTCCAGCATAGCAGTTTGGTTTGCTCCACCACCAATCCAACTTCCTGCAAGAGTAGATAAACCTCTCCATACAGCATCAGGACCAGCTCCTCCGACAGTTTCTGGTGAAACAATGGATACAATTAAAACGGCAATAGGTCCACCAATAACAATCCCAATTGTTCCGGTAAAGAACATAACTAAAGCTCGCCAACCTAAGTTAAATACAGCTTTTAAATCGATACTTAAAGTCATTAAAACTAATGCTGCAGGCAGTAAAAATCTACTAGATACATAGTATAAGTTAGAATGATGTTCAATTACTTTTCCTGCTGTGTTAGTAGTTTCCCATTCAGGAGCAATTACTCCTAAAGTAGTGAATAGTGCAGGAATCATGTATGCCATAAATAATCCAGGCACTATTTTATAGAATTTTTTCCAAAAACCAGATTCTTTTGATTCTGTATAGAATATGAAACCTAGTGAGAGCATTAATACTCCAAATACGATTGTATCATTTGTAAAAATTGGTGGGTTGTCCATTTTTAATTTGTTTAGTTTTTCCGCAAAGTACAAAAATCAATAGCCTTAATGCAAGCATAAGGTTATGAATTAAATCGATAGTATTTAAAGTATATAAATACTAGGATATATAAAATCCATTTACGGGAAATAAAAAGCAGCTCAAAGAGCTGCTTAATAAATAATATGATTAAGCAAGTGTTATTTTATAAACGCAATAATATTTTCTATTAATTCAGGGGTATTTTTCAAAAGTGGCATATTATAGCTTTTTGTGTTTTCTTGAGGGTCTTTACTAGCTACAGTTTTTAACACATGATTCATGTTTTCAATTAGTACTAGTTTAGCATCTTCTTTTGCTTTTTTAAGTAATTCCGCTTCTCCTGTAGAAACTTGAATATCATTTGTTCCATTTATGATTAATATAGGGATGTTTAACTTTGCTAGTTCTTCTGTTGGTGAATAAGAAATCCAATTCATGATAAAAGGTTGCACTTCTAAATTAAAAATATTAGCCAATCCAGGATTGAAGTTTTTGTCAACCTTTCCAGTTTTCATGATATCAAAAGTCTTTTTGGCACTTTCAACTAAATCATTTGCTCCCATTGCACCAATTTGTTCTAAGATGATTTGATCAATTGGTTTACCTGGTCCTGATATAGAAATAAAACCATCAACATTTTCAGTAGCAGCTAACATTCCTACCAAAGAACCTTGGCTATGACCAATGATATAAATTTTATTATAATGTTTCCTACGATTAAAGTAGCTTACTACTTTTTGAGCATCTGTTACAAAGTCATCAAAACGAACTTTCTTTATCTCTTTTGCGTTAGCTCCTTTTTTTAACATTGTTAAGGCACGTTTGTCATATCTAAAAGTTGCAATTCCTTTATTAGATAAATCTTGCGCTAGAAATTTCAAGGAATTGTTTTTCATGAAATTCTGATTTCCATCACGATCTGTTGGTCCAGAACCTGGAATAATAATAGCAAGCGTGCTTGTTTTACTGTTTGGACTTAATAAAGTTCCTTCAACATAATCACTAATAATTAAGTCTTGTGCAATGACATCTTGTGAAAATGATGCTGAACTAAACAGTATTCCGAAAATTAATAATAGATTTTTCATGTGTTGTTTTTTAATAATATTCAAATTAGATGCCAAACAATAAATGTTTAGGTTCAAAGTTTATATTTATCCGAGTTAGATGTTACTAATAAATATGGGATTCCAATAAGTATGGCTCCAAAGAATGCAATGTTTTCTATCATTGGGTTTTCTAATAACTTAGAAATTATATATCCAATAATCATTAAGAATGCCATTCCGAAGAACACATTTTTTAATAAGTTTGCTAATTTTTTAATATCAATTTCTGCTTTCTTTTCGGACGACATGGTATTGTAACCCGCAATTAGAAAATACATTTTTGCGTGTTTTACTAAAATGCCAAGGATAATAAATAAAAGTGCTACGAAAATCATATTGTGTTTTTTATAAAGACTTTTGAATGTATGTTTTGTTGCAGTTTTTTTTAATTTATGTGATAAATTAAATATCTCGATGCAATGTCTGCTAATAGTAATGCAACACCAAAAATCACCATTGCTTTAATCCCTTTTGTGTTTGCTGCAGTTTTAAACCCATTATATAATAATGCAGTGAACCAAGCTAAAATGGAAAGTGTAAAAAATCCGAATATAACTAATGGAACAAGGTTTTCTAATGGCATTTGGTTTGCTAATTCTGGTGATGAGAATTTCAAGATATTATCTGTAGCAACTTTAAGAGTATTGTTAATATTGAATATAGGTAATATGTACCATGGAATATACGCTACTAATGCTGTTACAAATATATCTATCAATCTTGTTTTTTTGTAGATGTATTTTGCAGCGATAAATAAAAATATTGTCAAACAACTTATAATAACCAAGCTGTCCAAAATTGATTGAGTAAATGAGCCATCATCAACAAATGTCAGTTTTAACACCCCAATAAATTTACAGTTTAAAGCATACGTTAATAAAGCTCCAACAATAGTAGCAATGACACCTGTTATTAATAATTTTTGTTCTGAATACCTTTCAAAAGGTTTGAATAATAAAGTTTTCATTTGTGTTATTTTAGGTTAGTTTTTTAAGCTGTTAATTTTTTCAAGGATATCGTCTAATTTGTTTCGTACAGTAGGATAGCTTTTTTCCATTTTAGCAGCCATTTTTTTTAGACTACCACTGGTTAAAATGAATTCAAAAATGAAATCTTGATCATCTTTTGATAGTTGTAATAAAACGGGTAACGAGTAGTTTCCAGAAATTACTGTTTCACATTCAGAACAGGATAGTTGACTAACTACTAATGGGTTTTCACAACTCGGACAATTTACTGGTAATTTTTTCATTTGATGCAACAACTTAAAGATTTGATACAACAAAGATACATTGTTTTTTAATTAAAAGAATAAAAAACTAAATAAAATCAATAAAAAACTAAATATAATTAAAAACAATAAATGTTTTATTAAACAGAGTGCTTGATAAATCGTTTTTGTTCTCTAGTTAAATAACTATTGAATTTGCCTGGGATAGTTGCAAAAATAGTTATTGATTCTTGAGTATTAGGATGGGTGAACTGAATATTAGTAGCGGCTAGAAACAATCCTTTGTGCATCATTACATTTTTAGGCGCGTATAACTTGTCTCCAACTATAGGAAAGCCTAATTCCGATAAGTGAATACGTAATTGGTGTGTTCTACCTGTTTTTGGGAATAGTTGAACTAAAGTTAAGTATTCGTTTTGTAATGCTTGTATTTGATTGATAGTCTTAAATTCAGTTAAGGCTACTTGCTTATTAACATCGGAATTTATGATTCCAGATTCAGGTAATTTACCCGCAACAACTGCATGATATTCTTTATGAATTTTTTTTGCTTCAAACTGATTGTGTAAATTTATTTGTGCTGATTTAGTTTTAGCTACTAATAATATACCGCTTGTTGGATTGTCTAATCGATGCACCGGCTTAGGGAAGTTTAAAACATCGGTTTTTAAAGATACTTTAAGGTTATATGGTAAAGCATTCTCAATGGTTTTGTAATAGTTGCCATTTGTTGGGAAACCTGCTGGTTTATTTATAGCAGCGAAATAATCATCTTCATAAAGTATTTCCAGTTGCAATTGAAATACTTTTTTAGGATTGATGTTTGGTGCAATTAATTCTATTAACTGACCAGCTTTTATCCAGTTACTAGTTTCAGTAATTTCACCATCAATTAAAATACATTTTTTAGCGATGCACTTTTTTACTGCGCTACGACTCTGTAATTTTTCAAATACTGTTCCTGCATATTCTTGTATTCGAATATGATATTCTCCTTCTGGGACGATATGTTTTTCTAAGATGATCATTTTGTGAGGACAAAGATAGTAGAAAGAAGAACAATGAAGTGAGTTAAAGAAACAAAAAACGCCTCCCAAATGAGAGGCGTTAAATATATTGTGATAAAAGAGACTGGTCTCTATCTGTGTATTGTTTGAGTTCTATCAGGACCTACGGAAACAATTTTAATTGGAATTTCTAATTCAGCTTCTAAAAATGCGATGTACTCGTTTAATTCCTTAGGGAATTCACTAGCATCAGACATTTTTGTTAAATCTTCTTTCCAACAAGCAAACTTAGTGTAAATAGGCTTGATGTTTTCTGGCTCAATGTTGTATGGTAAATGCGTAATTGTTTCTCCTTTATAGTTGTATGCAGTACATACTTCTAAACTATCAAAACCTGAAAGGACATCACCTTTCATCATCATTAATTGAGTAACACCATTTACTTGACAAGCATATTTTAATGCTACTAAATCCAACCAACCACAACGTCTTGGCCTACCAGTTACCGCACCAAATTCACGACCAATTTTAGCCATTTCAGCGCCAGTATCATCAAATAATTCAGTAGGAAATGGTCCAGAACCTACACGAGTAGTGTATGCTTTAAATATTCCGTATACTTCTTTAATTTTATTTGGAGCAATACCTAAACCAGTACAAGCACCAGATGCAGTAGTATTTGAAGAAGTAACAAACGGATAAGTTCAAAAGTCAATATCTAATAAAGATCCTTGAGCTCCTTCAGCTAATATCGTTTTACCAGCTTTTAAAGCTTGGTTTAAATACTCTTCACTATCAATGAATTGTAATTCTTTTAATGTTTCTACAGCAGCAAAAAATTCTGCTTCCATTTCTGCTAAGTCATACTGTATATCAACATTATAAAAGCTAATCATAGCTTCATGTTTGTTAGCAAGACTTCTGTATTTATCTTTCCAATCAGCTAGTTCTAAATCACCAATTCTAATACCGTTTCTACCAGTTTTATCCATGTAAGTTGGACCAATACCTTTTAATGTAGAACCAATTTTAGCTTTACCTTTTGAAGCTTCAGAGGCTGCATCAAGTAAACGGTGTGTAGGTAATATAACGTGAGCTTTACGAGAGATGATTAATTTTGTTTTGTAATCAATATCAAACTTATCCAAGCCTTCTAATTCTTGAACAAAAACTACAGGATCAATAACTACTCCGTTACCAATTACATTAATTGATTTCTTGTGAAATATTCCAGAAGGGATAGTTCTAAGTACGTGTTTGATTCCGTCAAATTCTAGAGTATGTCCAGCATTTGGACCTCCTTGAAAACGAGCGATAATATCATAATCTGCGGTAAGGACGTCAACAATCTTTCCTTTTCCTTCGTCTCCCCATTGTAAACCTAGTAGTAAATCTACTGCCATTGTGTGTTGTATTTGTGTGTTGTTATTTTGTTTTTTTTGTTCCGTAAAAATATAAAGAATGACTGTGAATTTCAATATCAAAAACTTCTTCAATAGTTTTTTTAATTGATTGAATCCTTGGATCACAAAACTCTAATACTTCACCAGTATCGGTTAGAATAATATGATCGTGATTTTTGTCAAAATAAGATTTTTCGTAATGCGCTTGATTGTCACCAAACTGATGTTTTCTTACTAAGCCGCAATTGAGAAGTAATTCAATAGTATTGTATAATGTAGCACGACTCACACGATATTTTTTTATTTTCATCATGATGTACAATGACTCAATATCAAAATGTTCATTACTACTGTAAATTTCATTTAATATTGCATATCGTTCAGGTGTTTTACGATGGCCATTTTCTTCTAAATAGCTCGTAAATACTGTTTTAACGATCTCTTGATTACTGTCTTTTCCCTCCATTATTTATAAAATTGGAACGCACAAATTTACAATTAATTATGGCATTAGCAATCAATTATTTTTGATAAAATTCATGAAGGTTATTAACAGTTTGTGTAAAAGATTTTTGCTTTCATATTATAGCTTGTAATCATGAAGTTATGGCCTTTTAACCCGGTCAATACCATTAATTTTTTTAATATTTTCAATAAGCTTATCAATAGTCTTTTTATTTTTTACTGAAACAGTAATATTTCCTGTAAAAAGCCCGTCGTCTGTTTCAAAGCTAATTTTCCTCATATTCACATTCATATTGCTCGAAATAACTTTAGTTAAGTTGTTTACCAGTCCTAATTGATCAATCCCTGAAATTATTAAATCAATAAAATATTCTTGTTGAGAAGAATCAATCCATTTTGCTTTAATAATTCTATAAGCATAATTTGCTTGCATGCTAACGGCATTAGGGCAATTGTTTTTATGCACCTTGATGCCTTCGCTGACTGTTACAAAACCGAAAACTTTATCCCCAGGAATTGGATTACAACAACTTGTAAGTTTATAGTTTAATTTTTCTTCTTCTTTTCCGAAAACTAATAAATCATGCTTTTCAGTAATCTCTTCTTTATTGATTTCTTCTTGTGAACTATGTTTTCGAGTTTTCTTTTTAAAGAAATTGATAAAAGCATTACTGCGTTCTGCTGCATAACTTTTTAATTTTTGATTATCGATATTTCCTAGCCCTGCACGATAGTATAAATCCAAACTTGTTTTCAAATCTAAAAAAGAAACTAATTCATTAACACTTTTGTCGTTTAGTGTGATTTTTAATTGCTTTAGTTTTCGCTTTAGGATTTCTTTACCTTCTGCTGCAATTAGTTTTTTCTCATCGTTTAAGGAAGACTTTATTTTAGATTTTGCTCTTGAAGTAGTTACGTAGTCCAACCAATTTGCACTAGGTCTTGTATTCTCAGAAGTAATAATTTCTACCTGATCACCACTTTTTAACACATGACTTAGCGGAACCAATTTTCCGTTAACTTTTGTTCCTCGGGTTTTGAAACCTATTTGCGTATGCACGCTAAATGCAAAATCTAATGAGGTTGCGCCTTTAGGCAAAGATTTTAAATCTCCCTTAGGGGTAAACACGAAAATTTCTTTTGCGTATAAGTTTAGCTTAAACTGTTCGATGAAATCTACGGCATTTACTTCTTGGTTTTCTAAAGCCTCTTGTAGTTTTAATAACCATTCGTCTAGCCCACCTTCATTTTGGGCACCTTGCTTGTATTTGTAATGTGCTGCATATCCTTTTTCGGCAATCTCATCCATTCTTTCAGAACGTACTTGCACTTCTACCCATTTTGCTTGAGGGCCAATAACAGTAATGTGTAATGCTTCATATCCCGTTGATTTTGGAGATGAAATCCAATCTCTTAACCGAACAGGATTTGGGCGATAATGATCCGTAACTATTGAATATATCTTCCAAGCAATAAATTTCTCTTGGTCCTGGTCACATTTATATATTATTCTTACGGCAAACTTATCATATACTTCTTCAAAAGTGACATTTTGTTTGAGCATTTTTTTACGAATAGAAAAGATAGATTTTGGCCTTCCTTTAATTTCAAAATCAATATGTTCTTTCGTTAAACTGTTTTGTAGTGAATCATTAAAAACTTCAATATATTTTTTTTGTTCCTCTTTGGATTCTATAGTTTTTTCAAGGATACTGTTAAAAACTTCAGGTTCAGTATATTTTAAACTTAAATCTTCTAATTCAGTTTTAACATTATACAACCCCATTCTATGTGCAAGAGGGGCGTAAATGTATAAGGTTTCAGATGCTATTTTTACTTGCTTATGAGAAGGCATAGAGTCCATAGTTTGCATATTATGCAATCTGTCAGCAATTTTAATGATGATAACGCGGACATCGTCATGTAAAGTCAACAGCATTTTCCTGAAATTCTCTGCTTGTAGTGATACATCTGCATCACTCTGTAATTGAGCAATTTTAGTTAATCCATCAACAATTCTAGCAACAGTTTCTCCGAATAAACGTTCCATGTCGTTTAACGTAAAATCAGTATCTTCTACAACATCATGTAATAAAGCTGCGGCAATAGAAGTAGCGTCTAGTCCAATTTCTGCCGCAACAATTTTTGCAACTGCAATAGGATGAAAAATATAGGCTTCACCACTTTTTCTACGCTGATCCTTATGTGCATCCACAGCAGTATTAAAAGCTAAACGGATTAACTTTTTATCATCATCAGTTAATGACTGGTAACTTATTTTTAGTAAGTTTCTATATTCAGCGGCAATAGCTGCATTTTCCTTTTCGATTTCTACTTCTGTCATAAATCTAAGATATAATAAGTACTGGAGTTTTGCAATGTTTTTTTAGAGAACTATAGAATGAATACGCTATGATGAAAATTCAATGTATATTTGCCGAAGAAATGGTGATAATACTAGTGTTAGATAGTTATTAGGTAAATTATCATCATATAAATCACTGACGGATTAAGATGTCAGAAAATCAATTAAAAAATAGATATGACATTTGAATCATTAGGATTGTCAAATGCTTTAGTAAAAGCAGTAGAAAAAAAAGGATATACTGAGCCTTCACCAATTCAGGAAAAAGCAATACCATTAATTTTAGAAGGAAAGGATGTGTTGGCTTCAGCACAAACAGGAACAGGGAAAACGGCAGGTTTTACCTTGCCAATGCTACATAAATTATCAGCTGAAAACAAATGGAAAAGAAGACCTATACGTGCATTGGTATTAACGCCAACGCGTGAATTGGCTGCTCAGGTTTATGATAATGTAAGAGCATATAGCGAGTATTTAGATATTGAATCGATGGTTATTTTTGGAGGGGTAAATCAAAAGCCACAAATACGTACTTTACGTAGTGGAGTAGATGTATTGGTTGCCACTCCAGGTAGATTATTAGATTTACATAGTCAAGGAGCATTGTCATTAGGGAAAGTAGAGTTTTTAGTATTAGATGAAGCAGACCGTATGTTAGATATGGGATTCTTAAGAGATATTAAAAAAGTACTAGAACTTGTACCTAAAGAGAGGCAAACGTTACTATTCTCTGCAACATTTTCAAGAGAAATAAAGTCATTTGCAAGTAGTATTTTAAGAAATCCAGTAGCTGTAGAGGCTGCTCCGCAAAATACTACTGCAGAAAAAGTTGAGCAGAAAGTTTATAGAGTAGATAAAGGAAAGAAAACCGAATTAGTTACTAAGTTGATTAATGACGGTCAGTGGAAACAAGTATTGGTTTTTACGCGTACTAAGCATGGAGCAAATAAGCTGACAGAAAAAATGGGGAAAGCTGGTATTTCTGCCGCTGCTATTCATGGGAATAAAAGTCAGAATGCTAGAACTAAAGCTTTAGATGGGTTTAAAAAGAATAAAGTACGTGTTTTAGTAGCGACTGATATTGCAGCTAGAGGATTAGATATACCGTTACTACCTCATGTAATTAATTTTGAATTACCTAACATACCTGAAGATTATGTGCATCGTATTGGTAGAACAGGTAGAGCAGGAGCAAGTGGTGAAGCCATTTCATTAGTTTGTGGAGAAGAAAGAGAGTACCTTAGAAGTATTGAGAAGTTATTAGGCGAAAAAATGACAACAAGCTCAATACAAGGATATGAACCAAGTCAGGAAGATATAGAAAGCCAACCAATTAAAGGAAAAGCTCAAAGAAATTCTGGTGGAGGTAGTGGAAAAAAGAAAGCTAGTGGAGCCAGTGGTAGAAAGAAAACTGGTGGACACCGCGGAAGTAACAGTAATAATTCTGGAGCTGGAGATAAAAGTAGAAGTAGAAGACCTCGTAGAGATTAGTATATAATGGAAGAGCAAAAAAATAACCCGCTTCATGGAGTGAAACTAGCTACAATAGTAGAAGAACTAGTTGAGTATTATGGTTGGGAACATTTAGGTACTCAAGTTAGTATTCGTTGTTTTAATGACAATCCATCTATAAAATCTAGTTTAAAGTTTTTAAGAAAAACACCTTGGGCTAGAGATAAAGTAGAACACTTATATTTATATATGCTTCGTAAAAGCGGAAGAAATAAAAAGTAATTATTACGTAAAAAAAAACCCTATCAAATATGATAGGGTTTTGTGTTTTGAAAAAATAAATATAATTATATTACTTTTACGTTTACAGCGTTAAGACCTTTTTTTCCGTCTTCTAAGTCGTACTCTACTTCATCACCTT
>JAWUYQ010000097.1:0-26279 GCA_034110725.1 Flavobacteriaceae bacterium | reverse complement strand
TAAGCCAGAGCGTTTTTTTGTAAACGAAATTATACGTGAAAAAATATTAATACATTATAAAAAAGAAATCCCTTATTCTGTTGAGGTAGAAACTGAAGAGTTTTTTGAAGATGAGGAAATTATCAGAATGCGATCTATAATAATGGTGGAGCGCGATTCTCAAAAAGGAATCATCATTGGTCATAAAGGAAGTGCTTTAAAACGTGTTGGTGTAGAATCCAGAAAAGACTTAGAAAAGTTTTTCGGTAAGCAAGTTCATTTAGAGCTTTATGTTAAAGTAAATAAAAACTGGCGATCTGACTCAAAACAGTTGAGAAGGTTCGGTTATAATAATAAATAAAAAAAGCCCACTATTTTAATAGTGGGCTTTTTTTTGTCATAACAAAGTTGTTTTTTTAATTCATATTAGGAATATATATTTAGGGAGTTATGTTGTTGCTATTTGGTGTTATTGTTGTTGGGTATTTGTTGTATAAATGTTATACATTACTTTTTGGTAATACTGTAGTATTTAATTATGACTTAACGGAAACTCAAAAAGAACTTCTTCAAACAAACGTATCCTACTATTCGAAATTAAGCAATGAAGAGAAATTACGTTTTTCTAAAGCTGTAGCGTTGTTTTTAAGTAGGATAAAAATAAAAGCAGTTTCATGTGTTGTTACTAATGTTGATGAGCTATTAATTGGTTCAAGCGCAATTATTCCTGTATTTGGTTTTCCTAACTGGATATACGTAAACCTTAAAGAAGTGTATATATTTCCTGATGCGTTTAACTCAAAGCTTGAATATGTAGGTTGGCGTAACAACAGAACTATTTTAGGAATTGTTGGTGGAGGAAGATTGAAGAATAAAATGGTGCTTTCTCAAAAAGCATTGCGTCATGGTTTTGAAAATAAATCAGATAAAAACAATACAGCAATTCATGAATTTGTTCATTTAATTGATATGACCGATGGTGATGTGGATGGATTGCCACTAAGCATTATTGAAAAACCATATACCTTACCTTGGTTTGATTTAATTCATAAAAAAATTGAACATATTGATGATGGGAAATCAGATATCAATCCATACGGAGCAACTTCTAAAATTGAATTTTTTGCAGTTGCTAGTGAATACTTTTTTGAGCGACCAAAATTATTAAAGCGCAAACACCCAAAATTGTATAAAAAACTATCCTTGTTTTTTAATCAGGATAGAGCATAGGAGAAACATATTGTGACTTAAAAGAAGTTGAAAAACAATCAGGGCTATTTATGTGTTCTTAACACATCTCTCATAAAATGATGTTGTTCAAGCATTTCGGGGATGCTCTTTTTCTTATTGGATTGTCCTATAAAGTATAAGGTTAACCACGCGAAGAATAATATAACAATAGCTATTATTTGTAAATCAAAAGGTCTTCCTAAGCTCCACTTAGTATACATCCATACGCAAATTGCTAAACCTAAAACTGCTATAATAAAATGCAAAAACATAAATAGTGTCCATATAGTTGGGCTTGGTCCAAATAAGCCTTTAACAGTACTTTTATGTTCATTTATAGGAATGATTTCAAGATGCAGCTGGGGTGATGTAATTTGTTGACGCTCCTTT
Source organism: Flavobacteriaceae bacterium (assembly GCA_034110725.1). GTDB lineage: Bacteria > Bacteroidota > Bacteroidia > Flavobacteriales > Flavobacteriaceae. Next base: position 24,680 of record JAWUYQ010000097.1, on the reverse strand, counting down.
GGAACTCTAATAAAAACATGGTTTCCTGTTCTACTTACTATAAATTTCGATTGATTTTTCTTTGAGTCATCGAAGGAAGAAAGTGCGTTTTCATTAGGTTGATCGATCTCAAAAGAGAACCTTGGTCTTAGGATTGTTTCGTTAAGTTCTTGATTTGCTAAGGGCATTTTTTGAGAAATAAGTGGTTAAGATACAAAAATTAAACTTACATATAATTTATAAATGTTTTAAAGGTCATAATCTTCAAGGATATTCAGTACTTTTGCAAAAAATTATTTACAAAGAGTCATATTGATTTGCAATATGTTTTGTAAGCATTAATAATAGTATGGGTAATATAGTAGCTATAGTTGGAAGACCAAATGTTGGAAAATCAACATTGTTTAACCGTTTGATTCAGAAAAGAGAAGCCATTATTGATTCAGTAAGTGGTGTTACTCGTGATCGTCATTACGGTAAGTCTGACTGGAATGGAAAAGAGTTCTCTGTAATTGATACAGGTGGATATGTAGTAGGAAGTGATGATGTTTTTGAAGCTGAAATTGACAAGCAAGTTGAGTTGGCTATTGATGAAGCAGATGCTATAATTTTTATGGTAGATGTTGAGGCTGGTATCACTGGGATGGATGAAGAGGTTGCTAACTTGTTGCGTAGAGTAAACAAGCCAGTATTATTAGCGGTAAATAAAGTTGATGCAGCAAATAGATTAAATGATGCTGCTGAATTTTACGGTTTAGGTTTAGGAGAGTTTTATCCTTTAGCTAGTATTAGTGGTAGTGGAACTGGTGAATTACTTGATGCATTAGTGAAAGTGTTACCAGAAATAGATGAGGAGGAAGAGTCAGATTTACCTCGTTTTGCTGTTGTTGGACGTCCAAATGCTGGGAAATCTTCTTTTATAAATGCATTAATAGGTGAAGAAAGATATATAGTTACTGATATTGCAGGAACTACACGTGATTCTATCGATACAAAATACAACCGTTTCGGATTTGAATTCAATTTAATTGATACAGCAGGAATCCGTAGAAAAGCGAAAGTTAAAGAGGATTTAGAGTTTTATTCTGTAATGCGTTCTGTACGTGCTATTGAATTTTGTGATGTATGTTTAGTAGTGATTGATGCTACTAGAGATTTTGATTCTCAAGTGCAAAATATATTTTGGTTAGGAGCAAAAAACAGTAAGGGTGTTGTAATATTGGTTAATAAATGGGATTTAGTAGAAAAAGATTATAAAACTACTAAGGCATATGAAACACATATTAGGGAACAAATAGAGCCTTTTACTGATGTGCCTATCATTTTTATATCAACACTAACAAAGCAACGTATTTATAAAGCTATTGAAACTGCTGTTGAAGTATTTAACAACAGAGCTAAGAAGATACCAACAAGTAAGTTTAATGAAACGATGTTGCCAATAATTGAGCGTACATCTCCTCCAGCATATAAAGGAAAACACGTTAAAATTAAGTATTGCATGCAGTTGCCTACTAGAACACCTCAGTTTGTGTTTTTCTGTAACCTACCTCAATATGTTAGAGATGGGTATAAACGTTTCTTAGAGAATAAGCTGCGTGAGCATTATGACTTTACTGGTGTGCCAATTAAAATATATTTCAGAAAGAAATAATATAAATAAATTATAGTAAATAAAAAACTCCTTCAAACATAAGTCTGAAGGAGTTTTTTATTTGTGTTAAAGTTTTATTAAAGCATATATTTTAACAGTTGAACACAATATTTAAATCTAGTTTCGCGTTCAACAAAACTAACTAACTAACTAACTACTTACATAATGAAAAACCTACTTTTCCTGTGTATTCTATTGAATACATTTTTTTCGTTTTCTCAAAATTTTGAAATTACCGGAACACTAAAAGACAAAGACAATAATTTAATTGAGTCAGCAACAGTGTATTTAGAGTCTATTAAAGATTCTACAATGATTACCTATACAATTTCTGATGCAAAAGGAGCTTTTAATCTTTCAGGAAATACAAGAGCAGAAAAAGCGCACCTTTTTGTATCCTATACAGGGATGATGCCATTGAAAAAAGAAATTATACTTTCGGGAAAAACAAGAAGTTTAGGAGAGCTAATTTTAGAGGAAAACTCTCAAATATTAGGAGAAATTGTTGTGGTTGCTGAAAGAGCACCAATAACAATTAAAAAAGATACCTTACAGTTTAATGCTGCATCATTTAAAACTGGAGCAGATGCTAATGTTGAAACATTATTAAAGAAACTACCTGGTATAGTGGTAGACAAAGATGGGAATATAAAAGTAAACGGAAAGCCTGTAAATAAAATTCTGGTAAACGGAAAAGAGTTTTTTGGAAGTGATTTAACAATAGCGACTAAAAACTTACCTAAAGAAATTATTGACAAAATTCAAGTTGTTGATACCAAAACAAAAGATGAAGCTTTTACGGGGGAAGAAGGGGATAAAGAGAATAAAACTATAAATATTACCATTAAAGAGGATAAAAATAAAGGTTTTTTTGGAAGAGCTACTGCAGGATATGGGACTGATGATAGGTATTCGGTAAGTGGGATTTTAAACTATTTTAACGAAGAAGAACGTTTGAGTGTTCTTGGTGGGTCAAATAATGTAAATACTTCAGGTTTTAATAGTGATGAAGTAAAGGATATTGGGGGAGGACAGCATAACTGGAGAAAAGTAAATGGAGTTTGGCAACAGTCAAATCCGTTATTCAATAATTCTTCAGACGGAATTACACAAACGTCTTCTGCGGGAATTCATTACGCTAATGAATGGAATAAAAAAACTGATTTAGGGACTGATTATATATACAATCAAAGCGATACTGAAACGGGTTCAAATTCAAGAACTGAAACTTTTTTACCTGATAACGATTCTTATACTACGGTTTCAAACTCAGATTCTAATGGAAATTCATTTGGACATAATTTTAATTTAGAATTTGAAATTAAGCCTGATACATTAACAAGAATTTCTATAAAGCCAAGTTTTGCAAAAAGTAAAGGAGACTTGTATAGTAGTAATTTAAGTAGAAGAAGTAATCTTTCAAACGGAATAATCAGTAATTCTTTAACAAATACAGTTTCAGGATTTGATAATTATAATGCGAACCTTAATGCAAGTGTGTCTAGAAAGTTTAAAGTAAAAGGTGAAAGTATTAGTTTGTGGTTAAATTCAGGATATAATAATAATGAATCGCAAGATGTATTTAAATCAGCAATTGATTATTCAGATGAATCTATTTTAGATGAAAGTGTAGATCAAAAGAAAACAAATAAACAGACAGGTGATTTTATAAACGCAAATTTGCGTTATACACGCTTATTGAAAGGGAGGTGGTTTTATAATGCCAGCATAAGAGCAGATATAAATAATTCAGAGATAGATAGAAATACACTTGATTTTGATGATTTAACACAACAATATAGTAATACAAATACTAGCTTGACAAACGAAATTAAAACGAAGACTACTATTTTAGCTCCAGCTGCTGGTATTGAGTATAAGGCAGATAAGTTAAAAATAAGATTTAATGTAGGGTATAATTTTACAACTTTAAAAAATGAAGATTTATTAGGGAGTACTTCAATTTCGAATAAATTTAACAGCCCTAATTTTATGGTGAATTTATGGAGCCCTATGGGTCAGGGGAAATCTATTTGGGCAAGAATATCTAACAGGGCTCGAACTCCACAAATTAGTCAATTACAGCCAATAATAGACAACTCAAATCCATTAAATACCGTAATAGGAAATCCAAATTTGAAGGCGTCAAATACTACTCAAATATCGTTAAGTCATAGAAATTTTAACATGAAAACGAAAAGTGGATATAATATATATGCTACAACCTCTTTAAGAGACAATGCAGTAATATCGAAAACTGTCAATGATCCGGTAACGTATAAACGAACTACGACGTATGAAAATGTAAATGGGTCCTATTCGATGTATTTAAGTGGAGGGTATAATAAAAAGTATAAGTTGGATAAACATAATGTTTCTTATAATTTAGATTTAAGTATGAATATAGGTAAAAACAAAAGCTTTTCAAACACGTTTGAAGTAACAACTAAGAGTCTTGACCTAAGGCCCGAAGTTTCAGTTACCTATAATTATAACGACTTAATTGAAGTAACTCCACGCTATAATTACAATTATAACAACTTAGATTATTCTATTGATTTAGGGCAAGAGACAAATTATTCAAGTTCTACTTTAGGAATAAATTTGGAAACGTATTGGCCGAAAAAGATTGAATTTGAAAATGATTTCTCAATGAATCACAATCCAAATGTTGCTTCTGGATTTACAAAAACTACTTACATGTGGAACGCAAGTTTAGGGGTTAAGATGATTAAGGATAAAGGTATTTTAAAACTAAAAGTATTCGATTTATTAAATCAAAATACTAGTGTAAGAAGATATTCTAACCAAGATTATATCTCAGATACAGAAAGTCTAGTATTAAAACAATATTTTATGTTGAGCTTTACTTATAAAGTAAATAAAATTGGTGGTAAAAAGAAGCAAAATTCTTAAGCTTAAATAATACGTATAAAAAAACTCCTTTAGTTATTTACTAAAGGAGTTTTTTTATGAATATAATGTTGTTACCAGCCTCCGCTAGCACCACCGCCACCAAAGCTTCCTCCGCCAAATCCTCCTGAGAAACCACCGCCGGAAAATCCGCCACCAGAACCAGAATAGCCTCCTCCACCAAAACTTCCTGTGTTACCACCATAAGATCTTCCTCCACTTGAAAGGATTATAGTTTCAAAAGGAGAAGGCCCTTTAGAGCGTTTACCTCCTTTATAGTCATCATCGTCATCTTTTCTTCCTCTTGCGATTAATGAAAGAATAAAGACGAAAAACATTGTGCCTAATAAAAGGGTTAGCCCTGCAGGAAAACCATCTTTCTTTTTTTGTATTTGTGGAGCTTTAAATTCACCTTTTAATGCAGAAATCATTGCATCAGTACCTTTGTCTAATCCTGAAAAATAATCACCTTGTTTAAATTCGGGTAAAATTACTCTGTTTAATATACGTTCAGCCATTAAATCGGTCAATCGGTACTCAATACCATATCCCGTGCTGATGTCTATTTTTCTATCTTCTGATGCGACTAGTATGAATATCCCATTGTCTTCCTTTTTTTGTCCAACACCCCATTTTTCACCCCAATTTGTAGCGGTTAAGGAAATGTCATCTCCATTTAAAGTTTTTACTGTAGCTATTACTATTTGTGTAGATGTGGTGTCAGCGTATTTAATTAGTTTCTGCTCTAAATACGAAGCTTGCCCTTTGCTTAAAATACCAGCATAATCATAAACGCTTGTTTCTGGTGTAGGCTTTTCTGGAATGTCAAATTGGGAAAAACCAAGTTGAGCGTTAAATAAAACAATAAAGAGTATTGTTACGTTTCGAAAAAATGAATTTTGTTTTAGCATCATCCTTTAGAAATTTCGTCAAATAATTCATTGTTGTCGTTTATAGTAGAAGGGAAATGTTGTTTTAGTTGCATTCCGATTTCCAGAATTCCTTTTATAAGTCCTGTTTTGAAGTCTCCTTTTTTAAAATGAGTGATAACAATTTCTTTCGTGCTTTCCCAAAATTGATCAGAAACTAGCTTATTAATACCTTTATCACCATATATTACAAATGCTTTAGTTTCTACTGCTATATAAAACAAAACGCCATTATGCAGGCTAGTTTTTCCCATTTCAAGCATGTGAAATACTTCTAAAGCACGTTCATGAACATCTTTATCAATACTAGGTTCTAAGTGAACACGTATTTCGCCAGATGTTAATCTTTTTGCTTCTTGAATAGCTTGTATAACTTCTTGCTCCTCTTCTATGCTTAGGAAATTTTCTACTGCTGACATTACTCTTTTATAAAGTCATTAATGTCTGGTACTTTTTCAGAACCTTCCTCAGATTTAAAACGTTCTTTTTTATCGAAATCAAATACTCCAGCTAGAATGTTCCCAGGGAATTGCCTGATGTGGTTGTTGTATGGAGTCACTTTTTCATTAAAACGATTACGCTCTACATTAATTCTATTTTCAGTACGTTCTAATTCATTCATCAATTCCTTATAATTCTCGTTAGCTTTTAATTCAGGATAACGCTCAAATACAGCTAGTAGTCTTGAAAGCGCAGAAGTTAACCCACTTTGTGCTTGTTGAAACTGTTGTAATTGTTGTGGAGTAATGTTACTTGGGTCAATTTGTATGCTAGTAGCTTTTGATCGTGCCTCAATAACTTTTACAAACGTTTCTTGCTCATGTTCTGCATAACGTTCCGCAACTTTCATTAAGTTAGGAATTAAATCAGCTCTACGCTGATAGGCACTTTCTACGTTGGCCCATTGTTCACCAATAGTTTCTTCAAATCCAATTGCTTTATTGTAAAAACTGGTAATTGAGAAGTAGCTAAATAATGCAAATACAGCAAAAATTAGTAATGGTAAGAATTTCTTCATCGGAATAATAATTGGTTAGTCTAGTTGTTCTTTGAATTTTAATAGTTCATTTTTGATATGCTCTAATTTACTTATAATCTCGAAATTTTGAAGGGTCTTTTTCTTTTCTTCTTTTAAATGAGTTTTAGCGCCTTCTAAAGTGTAGCCCTTATCTTTAACTAAATAGTAAATTAATTGAAGGTTTTTAATGTCTTCTGGAGTGAATTTACGATCACCTTTAGCATTTTTTTTAGGCTTAAGTACCTCAAATTCTTTCTCCCAAAATCGGATTAGAGAAGCGTTTACGTTAAATGCCTTGGCAACTTCACCAATCTTATAATATCTTTTTTCTGGAAGTTCAATATACATTAGTCCAATGATTGGTTTTCTTGTGAAGCTCTTTCAAGCATTATTTCGTATTCTTCAGGTGTTAAATCACCATGATAAAAGTTAACGGGGTTAATAGCTACATCGTTTTTATGAACTTCATAATGTAAATGAGGACCAGAAGATAACCCTGTATTTCCAACATATCCAATAATATCTCCACGTTTAACTTTTCTCCCTTTTTTAGTATTGAATTTACTCATGTGACCATATTTAGTTACATATCCAAAACCATGATCAATATATACCACTTTTCCAAAACCTGAGGCTCTAGATGCTTTTATAACTTTTCCATCTCCAGTTGCATAAATTGGGGTGCCGGTTTTTGCAGTAAAATCCATTCCATGATGCATTTTTCTTCTTTTGTGTATTGGGTGCATACGCATACCGTACCCAGAAGCAACTCTTTTTAAGTCTTTATTTTGTACCGGCTGTATAGCAGGAATAGCTTCAAGTAATTTTATTTTTTCTTTAGCTAAAGTTTCTATTTCGTCTAATGATCTTGATTGTACTTCAATTTCTTTGGTAAGCCTGTCTATTTTTTTAGTAGAAGCAATAATTAATTGAGAGTTTTCAGAACCTTCTAAATTCTTGTATCTATTAACACCTCCAAAACCAGCTTTACGTTGTGCTTCAGAAACTGGATTGGCTTCAAAGTGAACGCGATAAATGTTTTCATCTCTATCAGCAATGTTTTGCATTACTTGTTCGGCTAAAGCAACTCTTTCGTTTAAATAATTATAATTCAGTTTTAAATTTTCGTTTTCTCTTGTAAGTGCTTTCTCTTTTGGAGAATCAATATAGTTTGCCGCTAGCACATAAGTAAAAAAACCAAACAAAGCAGCTGCGGAAAGAAACAAAAAAGAATAGGTAATTGTGCGTCCTTTTTTGCGTTCTACTTTTCGATATGCAAGTGTTTCTGAATCATAATAATATTTTACTTTAGCCATAAGTATAAATGTACTATTTTTGTGCGTTTAGAATACTAACGATATACAAATATAAAAATTGTTTTTGTTAGATAGAACTTTAATAAGTTAAGCTTACTATGAAATCTCAAGAAATACGCTCAAAGTTTTTAGATTTTTTCGAATCGAAACAACATAAAATAGTTCCTTCTGCACCAATGGTGTTAAAGAATGATCCAACTTTAATGTTTACAAATGCTGGAATGGTGCCTTTTAAAGAATTCTTTCTAGGACAAAAGAAAATTGTAAACGCTAGAGTTTCGGATTCTCAAAAATGTTTACGTGTTTCAGGGAAACATAATGACTTAGAAGAAGTAGGAAAAGATACCTACCATCACACCATGTTTGAAATGTTAGGAAACTGGAGTTTTGGTGATTATTTTAAAAAGGAAGCAATTGCTTGGGCTTGGGAATTATTGACTGAAGTATATAAATTAGATAAAGACATTTTATATGTTACTATTTTTGAAGGTGACGAGAAAGAAGGCTTAGCAAAAGATACGGAAGCGTATGATATTTGGAAGCAATATATAGCAGAAGACAGAATTTTATTAGGGAATAAAAAAGATAACTTTTGGGAAATGGGAGCTCAAGGACCTTGTGGACCCTGTTCTGAAATTCATATTGATATTCGTTCTGCAGAAGAGAAAGCAAAAGTTTCAGGAGCATCATTAGTAAACCTAGATCATCCTCATGTAGTTGAGGTATGGAATTTGGTATTTATGCAATACAACCGTAAAGCTGATGGTTCTTTAGAAAACCTGCCCGCTACTCATATTGATACAGGTATGGGGTTTGAGCGTTTGTGTATGGCGTTGCAAAATGTGAAGTCTAATTATGACACGGATGTTTTTACACCATTAATTAGAGAAATTGAAACAATTACTGGAGTAAAATATGAAGATGCTACTGTTGCTGGCGAAGAGTCAGATATAGCAATTCGTGTTATTGCAGATCATGTTCGTGCTGTTGCATTTTCAATTGCAGACGGACAATTGCCAAGTAATACTGGTGCTGGTTATGTAATTAGAAGAATATTAAGAAGAGCAATCCGTTATGGATTTACCTTCTTAAATCAGAAAGAACCATTTATTTATAAATTAGTTGAAACCTTAAGTGCTCAAATGGGAGATGCTTTCCCTGAGATAAAAGCACAAGAATTATTAGCTCATAATGTAATTAAAGAAGAAGAGCATTCTTTCTTGAAAACATTAGATCAAGGATTATTACTTTTAGATACGATTGTTGAAAATACAAACGGAAAAGTAGTTTCTGGAAAAAAGGTGTTTGAATTAAAAGATACGTATGGTTTTCCAGAAGATTTAACGGCATTAATTCTTTCGGAAAAAGGATTTACATATAAAGAAGAGGAATATAAAGTTGCTTTAAAAGAGCAGCAAAATAGAGGGCGTGAAGCAACTGCTATTGAAACAGATGATTGGCAAATTCTTATTGATGATGAAGAAGAAGAGTTTGTAGGATTTGATACGCTAGAAGTTGATGTAAAATTAACACGTTATAGAAAAGTAACCACTAAGAAAGATGGAGAGCAGTATCAACTAGTATTTAATATGACGCCTTTTTATCCAGAAGGAGGAGGGCAAGTAGGAGATGTAGGTTATATTGAAACTCCAAATGGAGATGTGATTTACGTATTAAACACTAAAAAGGAGAACAACTTAATTATTCATTACACTAAGAATTTACCTGAAAATGTAAATGATAGGTTTAAGGCAGTAGTAGATAAAGAAGCGAGAGCTTTGTCAGCAAGTAATCATACTGCAACACATTTATTACATCAAGCATTACGTGCGGTTTTAGGAACACATGTAGAGCAAAAAGGATCTTTAGTAAGCCCGAAACATTTACGTTTTGATTTCTCTCATTTCTCTAAAGTGGATGCAGATCAGTTACAGGAAATTGAAGATTTTGTTAATGCGCGTATTCGAGAGAATCTTGCATTAGATGAAAAGAGAAATATACCAATGCAACAGGCTATTGACGAAGGAGCGATGGCATTGTTTGGAGAAAAATACGGAGATAGTGTACGTGCTATTCGTTTTGGACAGTCTATAGAATTATGTGGAGGAACACATGTTGCTCAAACAAGTGATATTTGGCACTTCAAAATAAAATCAGAAGGAGCAGTTGCTGCAGGAATTAGACGTATAGAAGCAATTTCAAACAAAGCTGTAGGTAGTTACTTTGAAGTTGTTGAAAAAGAATTTGACGCTGTAAAACAAACATTAAAAAATGCTAAAAATCCTGTTAAAGCAATTACTAGCTTGCAAGATGAGAACACAGCATTAAAGAAACAGTTAGAACAATTATTAAAAGAAAAAACAGGAAGTTTAAAGGGTGATTTGAAAAATGAAATTACAGAACTAAACGGAGTGAATTTCTTAGCTAAGAAAGTAGATTTAGACCCTAAAGGAGTAAAAGACTTAGCACATGAGTTAGGGGGAGAATTAGATAATTTATTTTTGTTTTTTGGAACAGAAAATGATGGGAAAGCAACACTAACTTGTTATATATCTAAAGGTTTGGTAGCAAGTAAAAATTTGCATGCCGGAACTATTGTTCGTGAATTAGGAAAACACATCCAAGGAGGTGGAGGAGGGCAACCTTTCTTTGCTACTGCAGGAGGTAAAAACCCAGCAGGGTTAGATGCTGCACTAGATGCTGTAAAAACATATTTAAACTAATAATTAATCCCGCTATTTAGCGGGATTCTTTTTTACAAATGGAATTTAGAACTCAAATACCGTTAAGGAAACAAAAGGATAATTTAATAGATTACCATGCTAAGGTAATGCTATTAGGTTCTTGTTTTTCGGAGAATATAGGTAGTAAGTTTGAGTATTATAAGTTTCAGAACACAATAAATTCTTTTGGAATTTTATTTCATCCAAAAGCAATAGAGACATTTTTTAAGCGTGTAGTAAATAAAAATTTTTATTCAGAAGAAGACTTGGTTTTTCAGAATGAGCAATATCATTGTTTTGATGCACATTCTAGTTTGAGTAACTCAAATAAGGAAGTATTGCTGAGTAACTTGAATACTATTCTAAAATCGACGTATCAGCAAATTACGGAATCTACACATCTAATTATTACTTTAGGGACGGCTTGGGTTTATGAGCATGTTAACACAAATAAAGTAGTAGCTAATTGCCATAAAATCCCACAAAAAGAGTTTAATAAAAAGGTTTTATCAGTACAGGAAATTACCGATTGTTTACAAAATATTGAGCAGTTGGTAAAAAAGGTAAATCCATCAATTCAATTAATTTACACGGTTTCTCCAGTCCGTCATATCAAAGATGGTTTTGTAGAAAATCAGCAAAGTAAAGCACATCTTTTAGCTGCAATACATCAAGAGTTAAAAAGATGTGATGCATCCTATTTTCCTTCTTATGAGATAATGATGGATGATTTACGCGATTATCGTTTTTATACTACTGATATGGTTCATCCTAATCAAACGGCTATTGAATATATCTGGGAGAATTTTAAAGAGGTTTGGTTTAATAGTTCTGTGAATGATACAATGAAAAAAGTAGCTGTGATACAGAGTGGATTAACACATAGACCATTTAACCCTACTTCAGAACAACACCAGCAATTTTTAAAACAATTGGAAAGCAAAAAAGAAAGTTTATTAGCGGACTTTCCCTTTATGAAGTTTTAATAGGTTATGTTTTTTTAAATAAAAAAAACATATATTCGTGAAAAAAACTAACAATTATGAAAAAACTACTTTTTACCTTAGCTATTGGTTTAGCGACATTAACTTCTTGTGAATCCGATTTAGTAAGTGCGCCACCTAGTGATAGTATAGATGGTGTATCTAGTATTGGTGACGGAGTATTATTAAGAAAAGATATTATCTCCAATGCTGACGGAACTGTTAATAACACATCTGATTTTACTTATGAAGGTAATAAAGTCATAAAAATTGTTAATGTGAGCGAATTTGGAACTGAAACAACAATATATACATATACGGATAATCTATTAACTAGAATAGATGATGAGCATGTAAACCCTAGTGGAGCTATATCTTCTGAAGTAAACCTTATAGAATATGATTCAAATAATAAAATAAATAAAGAAACAACAACACTTTCAGATGGAAGTGTACAAGTGAATACATATGTACATAATACAAATGGAACTGTGACGCTTAATGAAGATGGCGGAGCAATTTATATTTATACATATTCAAATGGAAATATAGTTTCTGAAAACCATACAAATGGAGATAATGACTATGTTTCAGTTTTTGATGATCAAAATGGTTTTTTCAAAAACGTACATCAAAGAGATGTTTTTGAGTTGATAGGTAACTATACATTTAAGAATAATTTATTGTCGTATACAAATACTGGAGGAGCAACTTATCCTGATAACGAGACATATACTTATACGTATAATTCTGAAGGTTATCCAGTTACTTCTATTGGGGTTTATGCACCTGGAACGGTTGGTGCTGAAACTACTACTACCGAATATTTTTACGAGTAATTAATTTATAGAAGAAAAATTAATTACTAAAAAAGCCTCAAGTTTTACTTGAGGCTTTTTTATGTTAGTTCAATAAACTCATTCCACTATCAATTAAATGAGTTATTTCAGTTCGTTCTTTTTTTAGAGATTCTAATTTGTTAAATAAAACAGATTTGAAGGCTGAAGAATTATTTTTTACAGCGAGTTCATATAGTTCTAGAGTTAATAGCCAATCAGAACTGCTATTAATTGAATTAAAAATAACCTTTCCTTTTTCTGCTGTGAAGGAATTGTTATTCCTCATCTCCCTAACATTTTGATACAAGTCCTCTAAAGCAATAGATTTAGCGTCCTTGGTAACTTGAACGGTTTTAGTGTCTGAAACATGATATAAATTGTCAAACGATCTAAAATCGGCACTTCCTGCATAAGCAGATACAATTGATGAGCCTACTGCTAAATCAAACGTACCGTATTCTGGTTTGAATAGTATTTGATCTTTATAGGTAACTGTACAATCTTCAAACTGAATTAAAATTAGCTTTCCATGTATGTTTCTAATTCCAGTAACATTTAAACCTTCTACAATAATTCCACTTTCATATTCAAATGAAATGCGCTTGCCATCATAAAAATTATAGGCTTGTAAATCTCTTGGTCCCATATCTTCAATAGCCAAATTAATTCCTTTTAATCTTCCTATTGGTGAACTAAACCCATGTATGTGCGCCTCAGTTCCGTGACCAATTAATTCTTTTTCTCTATTCGCTAATGCAGTTGGTCCTTCTGTTTTAAAGAATACAACATTATTGTCCTCATCTTTAATAATTTCAGTAAACACACCAGAAATTTCTAATCCAGTATTTAGCTCTATAGTTCCTATTTTTTTAGAATCAATTAATTTTTGCAATCCTCTCCAGCCACCTTTTCTTAAGGCCATGGTTCCTGCATATTCTTCTAATACTTCCATTAAATACGCAAAATCTGGAGTAACGTATAGTTGTGGTTGAGGTTTTGTAATGTCAAATTCCTGTGTAGCAACTTTAACATTATAGGGTAGCTTTCTTACATCATCAGTCATACACCATTCACTTTCTCCTATGGAAGATAGTAATCCAGCTCCGTATATTTTAGGGTCTTCAATCGTACCAATCATTCCATATTCAACAGTCCACCAATGTAGGTTTCGTATTTGAGCCATTTCTGATAATGGAACTTTTTTGTTTTGTAATTCATTAACCAAATTTTCAGCAGCGTTTATTTCTTTAATAGAAGAACTAGCTGCTTCTTTTAAAATAGATAAATTCCTTACCGCTTCATACATGTCATTATCATGTGACGATAAGATGGCCTTAGCTCCGATTTCTCCAAAACGACGTAAATATTCAGCGTAATCCGGATTAGCAATTATAGGTGCATGACCAGCTGCTTCATGAATAATATCTGGTGCTGGAGTATATTCAATATTTTCTAGCTGACGAATGTCTGATGCAATAACTAAAACTTTATAGGCTTGAAATTCCATAAAAGCATTCGGAGGAATAAATCCATCTACAGCTACTGCTGCCCAACCAATTTCTTTCAAAATACGATTCATACCATACATGCTTGGGATGTTTTCAATATCTATCCCAGTCATTTCTAGTCCTTTGGTGTAAGAATCATGAGCTACTTTACTAAGATATGAAACGTTTTTACGCATTACAAAGCGCCATACAGCCTGATTTATAGAAGAATAATCAGTGTAATCTTGCGGTTTGATAAATTGTTTTAAATGCGGTGGTAACCTGTCTATTAACGGGTTTGTTTGAATCTTGGCATCCATGAATTATAAATAAGTTTATTAAAACAAAGCTATGAATTATTATCAAAGCTGTAATAACAATTTTTGGTATTCTTTCATCAATTAAATTGGGTTTTTCTATATTAGCAATTCTAACTAACGTTAATTAGTTTATCTATTGAAAGCATCAGCCAGAAAACAAGAAATTATAAATAAGTCCGAAATTCTTTTTAAAGAGAAAGGGTATAGTGCGGTAACTATGCGAGATATAGCGACAGTTATGGGCATGAAAGCGGCAAGTTTATATAATCACATCAAGTCAAAACAAGAAATTCTTTCTTTGATAATTCTCTCGTTAGCTGAAGACTTTACTTCGGGAATGGAAACTATTGTTAGTTCTGATAAAACTACTGTTGAAAAGTTACAAGATGTGATATCATTACATGTTCAAATTACTATTAATAATCCAAATGGAATGGCTTCTCTTAATGCTGATTGGATGCACTTAGAAGAGAAATTGGATTATTACATAAAGTTAAGAGATGGGTATGAAGAAAACTTTCGAAAGTTGATTACTGCGGGAATAGAAAACAAAGAAGTTGCTGTTGTAAACCCTGAAGTTGTTGTGTTTTCTATTTTATCTACATTACGTTCATTGTATTTATGGATACCTAAAAAAGAGGATGTAAATCTCAAAGATTTAGATGCTGATTTAAGTAAAGTGCTACTAGAAGGAATAATTGTTTAATTGATAAACTAAAAAAATATTCATAAACTTGCAAAACTAACTAACAATCGTTAGTTTTGAGAAAATTACAAAAGCATATGGCTGATTTTAAAAAATTAGTAGTAAAAGATATACATAAGGAAACTAAAGATACGGTAGCAGTTACGTTTGAAGTACCTGAATCGTTACATGAAGAGTTTCAATATAAACAAGGACAGCATTTAAATATTAAAAAAGATATTAACGGTGAAGATATTCGTCGTTCATATTCATTGTGTTCTAGTCCGATAGAAAATAAATGGCAAGTTGCTATTAAAAAAATAAAAAGGGGAGTTTTTTCTACTTATGCAAATGAGAAATTAAAAATAGGAGATGTGTTAGAAGTAACCGCGCCTGATGGAAAGTTTTTTGTAGAGGTAGATGTTACTAAACCAAAACACTATATTTTTTTTGCTGCTGGTAGTGGTATCACACCAATTCTATCTATTATAAAAACGCATTTGTCTCTTGAGCCAGAAGCAACTGTTCAGTTGTTCTATTTGAATAGCAAAGTGAAAAGTATTATCTTTAAGGATGAAATAGAAGGTCTTAAGAATACGTTCTTAAATAGGTTTGAGGTTTTCTACTTTTTAACAAAAGAGAACAGAGGAATCCCTTTATTAAAAGGAAGATTTACTTCTGAAAAACTTCAAGAATTAACAAGTAAAGTAATTGATATTCCATCTGTTGATGAGTGTTTTTTGTGTGGTCCTGAGGAAATGATTTTCTTAATTAGAGATGAATTAGTTACAGCAGGTTTAGCAAAAGAAAAAGTACACTTTGAATTATTTAATGCTGGTAATACTGAGGAAGATAAAAAACATATTGCTGAGGTTTTAGAACATCAGTCAGAAAATACATCAGTTACTATTATTGATGGAGATAAGGAGTTTCATTTTGAAATGGATGTCGCTGATCATGATAATATTCTTGATGCAGCTTTAGCCAATGATGCTGATTTGCCTTTTGCCTGTAAAGGAGGAGTATGTTGTACATGTAGAGCAAAAGTGATTGAAGGAAAAGTAGAAATGAAATTAAATTACGGTCTAGAACCAGATGAAGTGGAAGCAGGTTATGTATTAACTTGTCAAGCAGTTCCAGTTACTGATAAAGTAGTGGTAGATTTTGATGCGTAGATAAAATAATGAATGCCGAGCTTTAAATATTGAATCCTGAAGGAAAACTTCTTCATTTAGTATTTGTTACTCGTTATTCTAAATTCATATTGATATGAGTGAAGAAGAAATTAAAAAACATGAAATTGCGTTTGAGCAAAAAATCACAGATGACGTTCGTATAGAGCCGAAAGATTGGATGCCTGAGAAATATAGAAAAACTCAGATTCGTCAAATTTCTCAACATGCACATTCTGAAATTGTTGGAATGTTACCTGAAGGAAATTG
Organism: Flavobacteriaceae bacterium; assembly: GCA_034110725.1. GTDB lineage: Bacteria > Bacteroidota > Bacteroidia > Flavobacteriales > Flavobacteriaceae. The sequence continues at coordinate 8,392 of JAWUYQ010000097.1, read as the reverse complement.
GATAACAAGAGCACCTTCATTAAGGAGAAAAGTTGCTTTATTAGCAAAAATTCAAGATGAAGCTGGTCACGGATTGTATTTATACAGTGCTTGTGAAACTTTAGGGATTTCTCGTGATGAATTATATGAACAATTACATACAGGTAAAGCGAAATACTCAAGTATTTTTAATTACCCAACTGTAACTTGGGCAGATATGGGAGCAGTTGGATGGTTAGTTGATGGAGCAGCAATTATCAACCAAATTCCATTAATGAATACTTCATATGGGCCTTATGCAAGAGCAATGGTTCGTGTCTGTAAAGAGGAATCATTCCATCAGCGTCAAGGTTTTGAAATTATGCTGAAATTAGTAAAAGGAAGTGAAGAGCAAAAAGAAATGGCTCAAGATGCATTAAATAGATGGTGGTGGCCGTCATTGATGATGTTAGGTCCTACTGATGCAGAATCTGTACATACAGCTCAATCTTTACGTTGGAAATTAAAACGTAAAACTAATGATGAATTACGTCAGCAGTTTATAGATCAAACAGTTCCTCAAGCAGAAGTGTTAGGGTTGACTATTCCGGATCCAGATTTAAAATGGAATGAAGAACGTCAAAGTTATGATTTTGGTGCTATTGATTGGGATGAGTTTTGGCAAGTAGTTAAAGGTCACGGTCCTTGTAATAAAGAAAGACTAAGTGCTAGAGTAAATGCATGGGAAGAAGGAACTTGGGTTCGTGATGGAGCAATGGCATTTGCAGCAAAAAAAGATATTAAAAAAGCAGTATAGCAACTTGTTGCTAATATTCTCATGTAAATGGGGATCTCATAAATAATAATTAGTTTCCCTTTTTTAAGGGAACGATAAATAAAATTATCGATGAAAAATAATTGGCCTCTTTGGGAAGTATTTATAAGAAGTAAAAACGGATTAGAACACAAACATTGTGGAAGTCTTCACGCATCTGATGCTGAAATGGCTTTAGAAAACGCAAGAGATGTCTATACTCGTAGGTTAGAAGGTGTTAGTATTTGGGTAGTAGAATCAAAAGATATTACTGCTACTAATCCAGAAAATAACGGCGAGTTATTTGAACCTGCACAAGATAAGGTTTATAGGCACCCTACGTTTTATAAATTACCAGATGAATTAAAACACATGTAATGAAAAACGAAAACTTATATAATTACATATTAGGTGTAGCTGATAATTCATTAATTCTTGGACAAAGAATAGGTGAGTTATGTGGTCATGGTCCTAGTTTAGAAACGGATATTGCTTGTACAAATGTTTCTTTAGATTTATTCGGACAAGTTCGTAGTTATTTCCAGTATGCAGCAGAAATTACTGGAGAAGGAAAAACGGAAGATGATATTGCATTTTTACGTAGAGAGCGTGAGTATAAAAATGTATTATTGGTAGAACAACCAAATACTGATTTTGCTTATATAATCGTACGCCAGTTTTTGTTTGATGTGTATCATTTGTTGTTTTTACAAGAATTGCAAAATAGTACAGATGAAACTCTTGTAGCAATTGCTAAGAAATCAATTAAAGAAGTGAGTTATCATGAACGTTTTTCTTCAGATTGGATAAAACGTTTAGGTGATGGTACAGAAGTAAGTAACCAGAAAATTCAAGAAGCAATAAATAATTTGTGGACTTATACTGATGAATTGTTTCATCAAACGGATGCTGATAAAGCTATGGTAACTGCTGGAATAGGAGTAGATGTAACTGCGTTGAAAGATGCATATTACACTAAAGTTAATTCGGTTTTAGAAATAGCAACTATTACAATTCCTGAATCAAAATGGTTTCAAAAAGGAGGTAAAGAAGGTGTGCACACTGAGCATTTAGGGTTTATGTTATCCGATATGCAATATATGCAACGAACTTACCCAGGTATGGAGTGGTAATAATATAATAGAACAAATAATGGTTCCTCAAATAGATAAAGAATTACATCCGATTTTAGCTCAGGTTTCTGATCCAGAAATTCCTGTATTGTCTATTTTGGAAATGGGGGTTGTACGATCTGCACAATTAATTAATGGTGTTGTTGAGGTTGTTATTACACCTACTTATTCAGGATGTCCTGCAATGGATGTTATTGGAGATGATATAAAAAAAATATTGAAAGAGAATGGATATGATGCTACTGTTAAATTAGTATTGTCTCCAGCTTGGACTACCGATTGGATTACTGCGAAAGGAAGAAAAGCATTACTTGATTATGGTATAGCTCCACCTTTAGATGCAGAAGCTGATAAAGATGTTTTATTAGGAGATAAAAAATTAGTTGGCTGTCCACAATGTGGGTCCACAAATACAAAGATGGTCAGTCAGTTTGGCTCCACGGCATGTAAAGCTTTCTTTCAATGTGAAGATTGTCTAGAACCCTTTGACTACTTTAAATGTTTAAAATAATTAAATCATTCCCGCTATAAGCGGGAATTGGTGTTTATATAAAGATATGAGTTCAATAACTTTAAAAATAGAAAATAACGTTGCGTATCTTACGCTTAATCGCCCAGATGTGTTCAATAGTTTCAATAGAGAAATGGCATTGAATCTTCAAGGTAAATTAGATGAATGCGAAAAGAGCGATGAGGTTAGAACAATAGTTTTAACGGGTAACGGAAAAGCATTTTGTGCTGGTCAGGATTTAAAAGAAGTGACTACTCCAGAATTGAACCCTGGATTTAAAGCTATTTTAGAAGAACACTATAATCCAATTATAGAACGAATTAGAGCTATTGAAAAACCTATTATCGGTGCTGTAAATGGTGTTGCAGCAGGAGCAGGAGCAAATATTGCATTAGCTTGTGATATTGTTGTAGCAAATGAAAAAGCTAGTTTTATACAGGCATTTAGTAAAATTGGTCTGATACCTGATAGTGCAGGAACGTTCTTTTTACCACGATTAATTGGTTTTCAAAAAGCAACAGCTTTAATGATGACTGGTGATAAAGTTGATGCTGTAGAAGCTGAACGTATTGGAATGATTTATAAATATTTCTCAGTAGAAACTTTTGAAGAAGAAGTTAATAAGTTAGCTGTTAAAATGGCAAAAATGCCAACTAAAGGGTTGGGATTAACAAAAAGAGTATTGAACGAATCCTTAGTAAATAATTTAAAAGAGCAATTAGCATTAGAGTCTAAATACCAGATCGAAGCAGCTCAGACAGAAGATTATTCAGAAGGAGTAAATTCCTTTGTAGAAAAAAGAAAACCTAACTTCCAAGGGAAGTAGATAATTTAACCGCAAAATATAAAACGATAAATGTAAAAGTGCCAACGAGTTCCTTTTGCAGTTTTAAATTTTACAGTTTTAAATTTTAAATTTTAAAATGATTGAAAAAGTAGGAATTATAGGTTCTGGTACCATGGGAAGTGGTATCGCACAAGTAGCAGCAACTTCAGGGTGTGCTTTAAAAATATATGATACTAAACAAGAAGCTTTAGATAAAAGTAAAGCTAGTTTAGAAAAAGTATTAGCAAGATTAGTTGTTAAAGGAAGAATTGATGAGGTTGAAAAGTCAAGGATTCAAACAAATATTTCTTATGTGAATAGTTTGAAGGATTTAGGTGATTCTAACTTAACTATAGAGGCAATTATTGAGAATTTAGATATTAAGCAAAAGGTGTTTTCAGAATTGGAAACATATGTTGCTGATGATTGTATCATTGCTTCTAATACATCTTCTTTATCAATAGCATCTATTGCAGCGTCTTTGCAAAAACCTGAGCGTTGTGTTGGAATTCATTTCTTTAATCCAGCTCCATTAATGAAGTTGGTTGAGGTAATTCCTGCAATACAAACTTCACAGGAAGTATTAGATAAAGCTACTCAGACAATTTCTGATTGGAAAAAAGTTGTAGCAGTTGCTAAGGACACCCCTGGATTTATCGTAAATCGTGTAGCAAGACCTTTTTATGGGGAAGCATTACGTATTTATGAAGAAGGAATAGCAGACTTTGTAACTATCGATTGGGCTCTAAAAAGTCTAGGAGGATTCAGAATGGGGCCATTTGAATTAATGGATTTCATAGGAAATGATGTGAATTATACAGTTACTGAAACGGTATTTACGGCATTTTACTTTGACCCAAGATACAAGCCAGCATTTACTCAGAAACGTTTTGCTGAAGCAGGATATTTAGGAAGAAAATCTGGAAGAGGATATTACGATTATTCTGAAGGAGCTGTTAAATCAGAGCCTAAAAAAGATGAAACAATTGCACAAACAATTTTTGATAGAGTGTTAATGATGCTAATTAATGAAGCAGCTGACGCTTTGTTTTTAAATGTAGCTTCTGCTACTGATATCGATAACGCTATGACTAAAGGAGTAAACTATCCTAAAGGATTATTGGCTTGGGCAGATGAGAAAGGAATTTCTTGGTGTGTAGATAAACTAGATGCGATGTATAACGAGTATCATGAAGACCGTTACAGATGCTCTCCATTATTGCGTAAAATGAATAGAGAAGGAAAAACATTCTTTTAAAATGACACCAAAAGAGATTGTCCATAAAATGTATGATAACGACCCTTTTTCTAAATGGTTAGGAATAAAAGTTGATCATATAGCAGAAGGTACTTGTCAATTATCAATGACCATCCGCCAAGAAATGCTAAATGGTTTTGGTATTGCTCATGGTGGTATTACGTATTCCATAGCAGATAGTGCATTGGCATTTGCAGCGAATACGCATGGAAGACAATCGGTGTCTATTGATACTTCAATTAATCATACGGAAACGTTAAAAGAAGGTGATAAGATTGTAGCAATAGCGACGGAAGAATCATTGAAAAATAGATTTGGATTTTATAAAATAGAAATAAAAAGAGACGATACTATAGTGGCCTTGTTTAAAGGAACTGTATATAGAACAAATAAAGATTGGGAGTAAAGAATAACGATGATTGATTTTTAAACCGACCTTTAATAATTTTGAGTAAAACTTCATTTGAAGTTGACGTAAAAAAATCCGTTTGTGATGAATTCCGATTTTATGAGGAAGAAGTTAGCGATTTTTTAGACATCGAAAGTAGAAGTTTAGCAAAAGAATTGTAAGTCTAGATTTTTTTGTTTCTTTTTTCATCAATGGAAAAAAGAAAAGAGCTTAAGAAGAAATAAAATTCCCGATCTATCAAGTTCGGAAATGATAATAAAAAAACATGAAAGAAGCATATATCATTGACGGAGTTCGTACTCCAATAGGAAAATATAAAGGAACATTATCACCTGTTAGAACAGACGATTTAGGAGCATTAGTAATAAAAGCTGTTGCTGAACGTAATCCAAACATACCTAAAGAGGCTTATGAAGATGTTATTATGGGATGTGCTAATCAAGCTGGAGAAGATAATCGTAATGTAGCCCGTATGTCATCTTTATTGGCAGGGTTACCTCATACAGTTCCTGGTGAAACAGTTAACAGATTATGTAGCTCAGGATTGTCTGCAATCATACATGCAAATAGAGCAATTAAAGCAGGAGATGGTGATGTGTTTATCGCAGGTGGTGTAGAGCATATGACTCGTGGACCCTTCGCTATATCTAAGCCGTCAAGTGGTTTTGGAGGCGATTCTAAAATGTACGATACTACTTTCGGATGGCGTTTTGTGAATCCTAAAATGCACAAAATGTACGGAACAGACGGTATGGGAGTTACTGCTGAAAATTTAGTAGAGAAATATAATATATCAAGAAAAGATCAAGATGCTTTTGCATATAGAAGTCAGATGAAAGCTACTAAAGCTCAAGAATCAGGACGTTTGGCAAAAGAAATCGTAAATGTAGAGATTCCTCAACGTAAAAAAGATCCAATCATTTTTGCAAACGATGAGTTTATCAAACCTACAACTACTCTAGAAGTATTAGGGAAGTTACGTGGAGCTTTCAAGAAAGAAGGAGGAAGTGTAACAGCTGGTAATGCATCTGGATTAAATGATGGTGCAGCAGCAACTATTATTGCTTCTGAAGATGCGGTTAAGAAATACGGATTAAAACCAATGGCTAGAATTGTTAGTTCTGCAGTTGTTGGTGTTGAGCCAAGAATCATGGGAATTGGTCCTGTTAATGCTTCAAATAAAGCATTAGCAAAAGCTGGGTTAACGATGGCTGATATGGATGTTATCGAATTAAATGAAGCATTTGCAGCACAGAGTTTAGCGTGTATCCGTGAATGGGGATTAGCTGATGATGATGCACGTATCAATCCAAACGGAGGGGCAATTGCAATTGGTCACCCATTAGGAGTTACAGGTGCAAGAATTACATATTCTGCAGCCTTAGAATTACAAGAAACGAATAAACGTTATGCTTTAATTACAATGTGTATCGGTGTTGGTCAAGGATATGCTGCTATTATTGAAAATGTGAATTTGTAAGATATTTTTAAATATGAAAATAGAAAGAACAGGCTTAATATTATATGTTGTAAAATATGACGAATGCGTTTTGTTTTATAAGGATATAATGAACTTGGAGGTTCTGTTTAAAAATAACGATTTAACTTGTTTTGATTTTTTCGGAACTTACCTGATGGTGGAAAGAGAAGATAGAAATGAATTTTTAGAGAGTGATTTAGGAATCCCTGAAAATTTTAGTTGTTTGCGAATGAATGTCGCTAATGTAAAAGAATTTTCAGATCAACTGAAATCAAAAGGAGTTGCTGTGAATTATCAAGAACATTCATGGGGAACTATAGCAAAGTTTAAGGATCCAAATGGAAATTTAATTGCTTTTAAAGATGAAGTAGGGTTTGCTAAACAAATAGAAGAGTATAAAAAATAACGAATAAAGAACTACAAACATTGTAGCAGAAAATGCTTCGATATTTGTAATTCAGTATTCATCATTAGATATTAAAATGAACAAATTAGAAAATTACATAAACGGTCACTGGGTTGCAGGAGAAGGTGATGGAACTCCAATGTTTGATTCCGTAACCGGAGAAATTATTGGTTTTTCAACTACTGCAGGATTAGATATCCCAAGTGTATTGCAATACGGAAGAACTAAAGGAGGAGAGAAATTACGTAAAATGACTTTTCAAGAGCGTGGAAACATGTTGAAGACATTGGCGTTATACTTAACCAAAAGGAAAAGAGAATTTTACGAATTAAGTTACAGATCTGGAGCAACGAAAGCTGACAGTTGGGTAGATATTGAAGGTGGTTTTGGTAATTTATTTGCTAATGCATCGTTACGTAAATTATTTCCTAACAAACCTTTTCATGTAGAAGGAGATCCGATAGATTTATCTAAAGGAGGTCGTTTTATGGCACATCATATTTTGGTACCTAAAAAAGGAGTTGCTGTTCATATTAATGCATTTAACTTTCCTATTTGGGGAATGTTAGAAAAATGTGCTGTAAACTGGATGGCAGGTATGCCAGCAGTAGTATTGCCAGCACCACAAACAGCTTATTTAACGGAAGCAGTTGTTCGCGTAATTGTTGATTCTGGAATATTACCAGAAGGAGCATTGCAATTACTGAGTGGTATGACTAAGAATATTTTAGATACGGTAGATTCTCAAGATGTAGTAACCTTTACTGGTTCTGCACATACAGGTCGTATATTAAAAGCACACCCTAGAATAATTGAAGAAGCTGTGCCATTTACAATGGAAGCAGATTCTTTAAACTGTTCTATCTTAGGGAAAGATGCTGTTCCTGGAACTCCTGAATTCGATTTATTCGTAAAAGAAGTTCGTAAAGAAATGACCGGTAAAACTGGACAGAAATGTACAGCGATTAGACGTATCATGGTTCCTGAAAACTTGGTTGAAGATGTTCAAATAGCTTTAGGAAAGCAATTAGATAAAGTAACTATTGGTGATCCTCGATTAAAAGAGGTTCGCATGGGAGCATTAGTAAGTAAAGCACAAGTACAGAGTGTTAAAGATCAGGTAGCTAAATTGTCAAAAACGGCACAGATAGTATATGGTGATTTAGACTCAGTAGATGTTGTTGGTGCCGACGCAGAAAAAGGAGCTTTTATGAAGCCGATTTTAATGCGTGAAGACAATCCGTTTACAAATACTGCAGTTCATGAGTTAGAAGCATTTGGGCCTGTAAGTACAATAATGCCATATAAAGATTTAGATGAAGCCATTACTTTAGCTCAAATGGGTAAGGGGTCGTTAGTGTCTTCTATATTTACATATGACGATAAAATTGCAAGTGATTATATCGTTGAAGCAGCTTCACATCACGGTCGTATTTTAGTTGGAAACAGAGAAAATGCAAAAGTAAGTACTGGTCATGGTTCTCCATTACCACAATTGACTCACGGTGGTCCAGGTAGAGCTGGAGGAGGTGAAGAAATGGGTGGAATGCGTGGTGTAACACATTACATGCAGCGTTGTGCTATTCAAGGAACTCCT
>JAWUYQ010000096.1:0-17244 GCA_034110725.1 Flavobacteriaceae bacterium | reverse complement strand
ATTTTTTATTTCTACTAGCAAGGTGAATATTTTTTTGTTTTTCTAATTACTCCCAACGTTTAGCTATGAATCGTACGGGGCAGAAAATCCGCGGGTTTTCGTGTCGATACAAGACAAAGCCTTTATTTTTTTAATTTTCGTCGCTTTAAAACTCAATTGTTAAAAGTTTTGGCGACCAAGTAAATATACACAAACCTTCGGTATTACAGCCCGAACCCCGTATTATTTATAGGTGTTGTTATAGTCTTTTGTAATCGTATCAACTAGTTTTTTGATAACTAGCAGTAAATGATATAGAGAATTCTAGTGGAGTTATCTCTCAAATAAAAAAGGGTATGATAACAAATCAAATCTGGATATAAAAAGTCCAACAAGTTAAAGGATTGTTTCAATATCTTTTAAATCTTCCCATTTGAGAGCAATGATTAAGCCAATAGCAGTAATAGGCGAAAAAAAATAAGGGGGTAATATATTTGTACTATTATATTCAAGGGGGCCAAAGTCGAATGTGAATAAAAAAACTAATATGGATATCTTATACGACTAGTAATATTTTTTTAAGCTCTTCTAGTGTAAAGGGTTTTTGCATAACAAAATCAATACCATTTTCATCTTTAACTTTTTCATTAATATCCCATCCAGTTACAGCAACAATTTTTATTTTGTTTCCAAACTTATTCCTAATAGCTTTCGCTAAATCCTTACCATTCATTAAGGGCATACCAATATCCGTAAATACAATATCACAGGCGTTGTTATTAAGATATTCTAAGGCATCCTTCCCACTATTTACAATATTGCATTTGTGACCAATCGATTCTACCATCATACTGGAATCCTCAGCTATTAAGAAGTCATCATCTACCCATAAAACACTAAATAACTCTTTGTCTTTTGGTTTATTTTTACTTAGAACTTCAATTTCATTTTGCTGACTTATTGGAAAAATAATTTCAATGGTAGTTCCTTTAGTTAATTCAGAGGATTTAACTATTACATCCCCATTGTGTTTTTTTATAATACTATAAACGCCACTCATTCCTAAACCTCTTCCTGATTCAAATCCTTTTGTAGAGTAGAACGGTTCAAATACTTTTAATTTGGTCTCTTCATCCATACCTATACCTGTGTCAGTAAAAGTAGCGTACACACCATCTGTTTTCATGCCTGTTTTGATAATAAGATCGCCACCTTCGGGCATTGCTTCAATGCTATTCTTAACTAAATTATAAATAGCTGATTTTAATTCCCCACCATTACAACTAATTTTGGATATATCTTTGAAGTCGGTTATAATAGTTATTTTCATTCCTTCTTTTTCCATAGCATCTTTCCAAAGAGGGCGAGACTGATTCAGGACTTCTTCAATTAATGTATTGAAATTTAGAAGTTTAGAGTTTTTGTCATTGTATTCTGGATCTCCAAATTTTTGCAATGCAGTGACTCTGTCAGCCACATCACCTATAATAGATCCAATGTTATTTAGACGCTCAAGAGTATTATCTGAGAAGTTATTTTGAAGTTTGACTATTTCTAAATTCCCCATCATTTCTTGTAATGAATTATTAAAATCATGAGCTATAGATGCAGACATTTCTCCTATTGCTTTAAGTCTTTGATGCTTAACTTGAGCCTGTTCAAGTAGTTTGTGTGATGTAATATCTTGACTAGTACCTGTTAAGCTGACGACTTCACTATTAAGGCCTAATATAGGTTGACAAATTGCTCTTATCGTTTTTTGTTCCCCATTGGGCAGGCACATTCTGTGTTCAATATCGTATGGTATTCCAAAATTAAGCGCTTTGTCAACAGTATTGATGAAAAATTCTTGGTCGTCAGGATGAATTCGGCTAATCATTGATTCAAATTCAGGTGCGCCGTCCTTTGAATCGAAACCCCAGAGGTGAAACGTTTCATCCGACCATTCTATCTTTTGAGTTGAAGGGTTATATAGCCAGCTTCCAACTTTTGCTAATGCTTGAGCTTCGTTTAATTTAGTTTCTATTTTTTTTCTATCAGTTATATCTTGAGTTACACCAAATATATTACCCTCATTGTTTTGCAAGCCTACTATTTTTAAAACTCGGATCTCATTATTTGGTCTAATAATTTTGAATTCAAATGGATCTACCAATTCGCCCTGCATTAATTGACCAATAGCACGCTCCATCTTATGTTTGTCCTCTTCTAAAATTGTTTTACTTACATTTTCACTAGTAGGTTCAAATTCATCTTTTTCAACACCATAAATTCGATACATTTCATCTGACCAAACGGCCTCATCAGTTTTAGAGTTCCACTCCCAATTTCCTATCTGAGCCATTTTTTGAGCTTGTTCTAAGTTTATTAAGGACTCCCTTTTTGCTGATTCAGCATCTCTTAACTCTTGAATACTTTGGATACTAACTGGAACTGATTTTTGTTCTAATTTAGTTTGAGGAATATAAACGGAAAATAATGCAGGAAATTCATCTCCTTTTAATGTTTTATAATTTACTTCTGATGTAAATGATTTCTTATTATGCCAAATTGATTCGATAAGATTTACAAAAACTTTATCTGCTCCTTTACCAAATGTACTCTGTACATTATTTAAAAAATCTTGAATATTTTCTGCTTTAAACAATTTTAAAGTGGCTTTATTTACACTATTTACTTTCAATTTTGAAAGTAATGAAAATAACACCTCAGGGTTTTGTTCTAAATATATTTTAATATTAGGTATTTTAATTTTTCTAAGCTCATCTAATTGTTCATATACCAATGTAAAATCTTCATTCCAAATAGAAATTGTTGCATTCTCAAACAGTTTCCTATAATCCTCTTTAATTATTGAGTGATTATCTTTATTTTGTTTTAGTTTTTTTTCGGATTGTAATTTACGAATGTGTTTAACTAATTCCTGATATATAGATTTTACATTGAATTTCATATTCTGAGCAACTTTTTTTAAAATCCAGTAGATTAAGGGGGGAGTATGCTTTGTTCGATTAGACGAATTTATTTAATTTTTCTCGTAAAACCTTTTCTAAAAGTAAGTAATTTTCAGAAAACAGTAGGCGTTTTGAGTAATGTTTTTTAAAATCAGTAAAAACAGAGGATTTTACGTTTTGTTTACTACGGCGAATTTATTCAATTTTCTCTGTAAAACGTTTTAAAGAAGCAATTGTTTTTTTTTTTGAGAATATGAGGAATTGGCTACAACGTTTAGCAATGAATTTTACGGTGCAGAAAATTTTCGGATTTTCGTGTCGGTACAAAACAATAGCTTTTAGATTTTGTTTTTAGTTTGTTGTTTAATTAAAGCCAAATTAAAAGATTTGGCGAAAAAGTAAAGATACACAAGCTTAAGGGTTAAACACTCAAACCCGTATTATTTATAGGTTTTGTTGTGATTAGTTTTTAAATTTCACTTTTTGCAAAAAATACTTATAAGAATTCTCCTTGTTTACTGCATAGATCACTTTTGCATTTTTCAACATATTTATTATTTTCTCTTGTCTTGCTATTGAATTATTATCATTCCAATCGATAATTGAATTGTCTAATAATTCTTTCTTGGATATGATTTTATTGTCGCTTGGATAATTATCGATTTTCTCATCACAACTATTTATTACATAATTCAATGAAAAAGAAGCGTGATAGATATCTCCTATTAGATTTCCTTTTTTTTTTGATTCTTCTAATGATTTCCAAAAAGACAGTGGTCTAATTTTATAATGGATTGAAGTGAGTACTTGGTCGTTGTTGAATTTGTAATAACTGATATATGTTTTATCAGAGTTTGAGTTTTTGAATATATATACTGTATCCGATTTCACATTGTTTTCTTGTGAATAGATATTGATAGAAAATATAAATATTATAAAAAACAATAAAGGATTAATAACAGTTCTCATATGTATTCTAGGTTTTTATAATACAAATTTATATAAAAGTTTTTTTTTAAAAACATCTAAAATGAGTGAACTCTACTTATCAATTAGGGTAGATTTCGTTCGAATACAAATTAACCACAACGTTTAGCTATGAATAGTACGGTGCAGAAAATCCGCGGATTTTCGTGTCGACACAAGCCATAAGCTTCTCGGTTTTGTTTTTAGTTTGTCGTTTTATAAAAGCCAAATTAAAAGGTTTGGCGTTAAATGTAAATATACACAAACCTTCGGTTTAAGCGCTAAAACCCGTATTATTTATAGGTTTTGTTGTGAACCGTTTTTCTATAAGTATTTATTCACTAATTAAAAATGATACAATAATCGTCATCATTCCATTCAATTAGCGCGTCCATACTCATTCAACAGATCATCAACAACCGATTCTGCCCCCTTTTTTCCTTAGGTGCACGGTGAATACATGGAAGCACTTGACTTTCAGGATGATCAACTGCCAATCTCCATAAGTGACCGGTACCAAGGTTGATAGTATGTGCTTTAGGTTTAGGTTGATAGTGTAGATCAAAGAAACACTCCTTTAAAAATGATTCAAAACCCTCATCTGCTCCACCATATAGTTTTTTGAGTTCATCACGTATTTCGGGAACCAATACCTTTTGATTGGCTTGTGAATTTGGCAATATTTCACTCGACTCTCCGTGGTATGTGCATAAAAAGGTATCGGTTGGTATAGGAGAGCGATCTACATGAAAAGAATAAACATCCGTTGGAAATAACGGGTAGGCATCATCTCTCTCATAATACTTGATCAGATTAAGGATTGGAGATGCGCCATGAGCTTTCAATAACTTTAAGTCATTTAAAAGAATTTCACGAGCAAGTTGTCCCTGTTCACTCAATTCAAGTTCACGAAGTTCCTCTTGATCAAGTTCCGCTATATTTCCGTTTAGTTCTACTTGCTTAACAATCTCAGAAAAATCACCTATTAGTTCACGAGTCCAACAATTCGCATTAATTCCCCCTTGAAAAGGCATGGAAACAAGGTCTTTAAAGTTCGTGACACATTGAATTTGATTCTCAGCATGAGATAAATCTATCATAATGGTTTACAACAAGTAAATAAACACTATTGTGTTTATTTCTTTTATATGTGCTAAGGTATATAATCTAGTGAACTTTTTATGTTCTGGATATTTTTTACTGCTACTTGGGTGTAAATTTCAGTTGTTGTGCTACTACTATGCCCTAGTAATGTTTGTATATATCGTAAATCGGTATCGTTCTCTAATAAATGTGTAGCAAAGCTATGTCGTAACACATGAGGAGTTACTTTCTTCCTGATATTTGCTTTTAACTCAGCTTTGTTAACAATGTTAGCGACACTAGTTGGCGAATACTTATTCCCTTTTATTCTTTCAAATAAAAACTCTTTTGGGCGCCATTGTTTAAAATATTCTCTTAAATCAGTTAATGTTGCTTCTGATAGTAGTGTATATCTATCTTTATTCCCTTTTGCATTCCCTATATAAATTAACATTCTTTTACTGTCAATGTCATTTACCTTTAAATTAAGAAGTTCCGATCGTCTTAAACCAGCGGAATATAGTAATGAAATAATACATTTATGTTTAATGTTATTCGTGTTTTCTATTAGTGACTTAATTTCTTCTATACTCAGAACTTTAGGTAGCTTTTTTTCTAGTCTTGAACGTTCAATGGTGTACATTCTACTTGGCATGTCCAATACTATTTCAAAATAAAATTTAATACTATTCACCATTTGATGTAAGTATGAATTAGATAACTCTAAATCGTGTAGCTCTTTTAAATATTGACGAATTTCTATTTCAGTAAGATGATTTACAGGTATTTCATAAAATCTATTTATAAACTTTTCGAATAGTGAAATATATGTTTTAGCAGTATTATAAGAATATCGTTTTAATTCTAATTTAGTTAAATAGGCTTCTGGGCAATGTTTATAACCGTCAATTACTTTTCTGTTTCTAAAGGATTTGATATCAAGTTTTGGATTATCCTTAATTGGTTTATCAGTTAAAAATAGCCTTGTGTCAATCCATGCTATTCCTCTAAACGTGTCAAATATTTGCGTTAAACTCTCTTTATTGTTTATAATATAAACTGCATTATCCTTTTCACTCCATTTCGGGTTAGGTAATGATTTAATTAAATTTTGAATTAGCCTATTTGGTTGGAATATAATTCCAATCATTTTTGTTTGATCAACAAGCAAATGTATTAATGAAATATGTAATCGTAAGTTGTTCATATATAGTATTATAATAATACACAATTAAAAACGTATAATGGTAATTAAACGTATGTTTATACGTGTAAAAATACGTTTAATTTTAATTATACGATTATGGAACGTTTGTGTTTGTGTTGTAATAAGATAATAGAAGGAAGGATAGATAAACTATTTTGTTCTACTTATTGTAAAACTTCATTTCATTATTTGAAGAATAAGATAAATGAACAGACTCGATTTAATTTAGTTGATAAACAATTAAAAAGAAATAGGAATATTTTAAAACATCTTCATAAATCAGGGAAAACTACAATTTTGCAATCAGAATTAATCGACAAAGGATTTGATCCTAATTACTTCACAAATTATTGGAAAAATGATAATAACGATGTGTATTTGTTTTGTTATGAATATGGGTTTTTAACAATTGGAATTTCAAATAAAAATAAATATCTGATTATTGATTGGCAAGATTATATGGATAATAATAGTTAAACCCTTTGTAATAGGCTTAACTATGTTAAATAGTATTCGTGCTTATTCGTTAAAAAAACAATTATATAAAAGTATTTATTCTTAAAATTGAAAATAAATAAAAGGCTGAAAATCGGCGGCGTAAGTTTGATAGCATAATATACTAACCATAACTACAATTACTGCTTTTAGTGTAAAATGGCTATCAATAAAAAGTTGCTGTACCTTCTGTTTAAGGGTATATGGCAGCCAGTGAGCTATATAACCCAATAACATAATAAGGAACACATTTTTGTATTCTATAAGTAATTGTAGTGCATTAGTTATATCCATGTTGTAACATATCTGGTGGTATTGTTTGCTAATATGTTCCATGCTATTTCCTCTAAAATAAACTCTAGTAAAAGTGATAAATGCAAACGTAACTGCAATTTTCCATAATATAGCAAGTGTATTTGTACTCTTTTCATACGGACTTACTCGTCGCCAATATTTATATACAAGTATTCCTATACCGTTTAAACCTCCCCATATTACAAATTTCCATGAAGCACCATGCCATAAACCTCCAATTAGCATGGTTAATAATATATTTATGTTAGTGTTAAAATGTTTAATGAGCTTTGGAAAAAATAAACACAATATCATTAAGCTAATAAGTACTCCAATAATAACAATTGTATACGTGTAGCTTTTTAGTGCAATTAGCGCAATTAGTAAAAAACTTAAGCATATTAAATAGGATGTGGTACTACCTTTTCTGTTTCCTCCTAAAGGGATATACAAATAATCCTTTAACCAAGTAGAAAGGGATATATGCCATCTTTTCCAGAAATCACCACAATTAATTGCTTTATAAGGGGAATTAAAATTTTTAGGCAATTGATATCCCATTAATAAAGCAACTCCAATAGCAATATCCGTATACCCAGAAAAATCGCCATAAATTTGTAATGAGTACCCAAACAGTGCCATGATATTTGTAAAGCCAGAAAACATTTCTGGGGCATCAAAAACGCTATCTAAAAAGTTAGCTGCTATATAATCTGCAAAAATCATTTTCTTAATTAATCCGATTAAAATCATATATATAGCCTTACCAAAATCGGTAGCTGTAATATTGATTTCTTTTTTAATTTGTGGTATAAAATCGGCAGCTCTTACAATTGGCCCAGCTACTAATTGCGGAAAAAAACTCACAAAAAAACCAAAATCCAATATGTTATTTATTGGCTTTAATTGCTTTCTGTATATGTCAACACTATAACTAATAGTTTGAAAAGTATAGAACGAAATTCCGACAGGAAGTATAATACTATCTACGGTAAAATAATTATATTGACTGATGGTGTTGGTCCATAGGGCCAAATGATTTATAACATCATAGTCTGTTTTAAAAAGACTATTAAAGGAATCGGTAAAAAAATAGGCGTACTTAAAGTAACATAATGTAGCTAAGTTTATAAAAACACTAATTCCTACTAAAACCTTCTTTTTTAGTATTGATTTTGTGTGATAAATGCCTTTTCCGATAAAGAAATCATTAATGGTACTAAAAAGTAAAATCCCAATAAATAATCCGCTAGTTTTGTAATAGAATAATAAACTTATAGCGAATAAATACGGAATTCGTAAACTCTTTTTTTTATATACAATAGCATATATTAAATACACCAATGCAAAAAATATCCAGAAACTTATTTGTGTAAAAAGTAATGGGGTGTCTTCGGAAAAACTAAATATGTCAAGCAGCCTGTTCAAACTTATATTATTGTTTAATGATTTTTTCTAACAGACTTCCCAATGGGTAGTTCATTTCTTGTTCCCATGAATTCACCAATGCTTGTAATAATAAATCAGCTTTGATGTCATATCCTTTTCTTGTAAAGTGAATTCTATCTTTGGGCATTAGTTTGTTGGTATACCATTTCTGAGAAGAATTAAATCCGCCCATAATTTCATATAAGTCCCAAACTGCCATTTGATATTGTTCTGATAACTCATAAATAACTTTAGCCGCCAATTTAGTGTTAGGGTTTGCATATTGTCTTTTGTAATAGGAATCGTTAGGAACAGTAAATAAAATAGCACAATCAGGATTTACTTTTTGAATAGAACCGATTAATTGTTCATAATGGCCTTTGAATTTATCAGGTTTAAAATCGGTAGTATACGTGTCATTTGTACCTATGGAGATAATAAATAAATCTGGCTTGTATAAAAGCAGTTGCTTTTCAAATAATGCACAACGATCATAAAATTCAAAACTAGCTCCGTTAACTCCAATAGTAGTATATTCAATACCTGAGTTATCATTCATGAGTTCTAAGCCCATCATTAAAAACTCAGCACCTTCAGAGTTGTCGGTTCTTTTTACACAAAAATCTAATTCAGTAACTGTTTTTTTTAATGAAAACTCTATGTAGTGTGCATCTGAATTTATGACGGTTTTTTCTACAATATCTTGATTATTTATAACTACTTCATAATCTGTTGTCCATTCATCATAAAACACACGTAGTTTATTGAAACTATAAGTGTTTTTTGAATAGTTTCTATAATTTGCTTTTATTTTAATGTTAGCAATGGAATCTTTAAATTTTGCTGTAACTCCTGATAATCCCCATGCTACAGAATCGTTCCTAGAACATCGGTAACCTTTCCATTCACCATCAAAAGTAATCTTGTAATTTAACGGATTATTTGTTTTAGCCATTTTGTAAGGAAAAATAAATCCACGTTGTCCTTTTGAGTTAGAGCTCATATTCTGTAAATAATGACGTAATCGGTTGGAATACATGTCTGCTTGAATGTGAGACCCTCCAATATGGAAAACATGTAGTTTTTCTTCTTGATTAGTGTAGATGTTATCTAATTTCTGGTATAATTTTTTAAAAGTAACTGCTGAATCTGTATGCTTTATTTTATTAGCTCCCCAATTAATGAAAGGGTATTGTTGTTGTAAACTATCGGATATTATATAGTCTTGTCCGAACACAACAAAACTGCTAAAAATGAATAAGATGCTAATTTGTAATTTCATTATTTTAGTAAGAGTTTTGATTGCTTTTTAAGGTCTAAATACAAAGTAGTGAAAAATAATTCAGAAATATACTTTGTTCCTTTAGGAGTGAAGTGAATATAATCACCACCTACTAAGTTTTCTTTAACCCAGATAGGTATAGAATTTTTTCCTCCCATAGCATGAAACATGTCCCAATAAGCAAGATTGTTATTCATACATAGTTCTTTTAATTGTTCATTTAGGTAAGGAAGTAACTCATAAGTAATCATTTTCCCATTTACTGATGTAGCTAAATCGGTAGGGCCTATAAACAATAAATTCATGTCAGAATGTCGTCTTCTAAGCCACTTAATTTGTGAGTGTAAACGCTTGGTGTAATTTACAATTCCTATAGAATCTTTCAAATAGGGTACAGTATTTCCTCCAAATTGCAATAGCATTACCTTTGGGTTCAATTCTTTAAGCATCTTACCATAATTAATGGCGTTATTTTTAGTAAATATGGTTCCTGATGATCCACGCATAGCAACATTGTCTATTTGAATACCAGAACCACCATCCAAAGTAAGTCCGAAGAAATCAGCACTAACTTTTCCTTTCAATTCTATTTTAAGATTATTTGGAGTTTTTGGTAAATTAATTTTATAATTATGGTAGTTGCCATCAGTAATTAAAGAATCTTGCTGAATTAATATGTCATCATCATATACATTAATACGAATTGGAGAGTTGCAATTTCCATAATGTAGGCCAATTTTTTTAAAAGCTCTGAACTTTATATATGCAATGTTTGATTTTTTAATAGAAATGGTTGCGGTTGTTATATGTGTTGAATCAATTTTGATACTGTCAGTAATCACTGGTGTAAACCTTGATGAAGATAAAAAAGCACCGTATTTTTTATGTTTGAATTTTTTCTGAGTAGGGTCAAAAAGTGCATGTCTCTCCCATGTGTCACCATGTGTTACGTTAGCACTAATTTGATGGTAAGCTTGCTTGATTGGAATAAATCCTGGACCACTACCACCATACATTTTTTGTAATCGGTTTCTAAGGTATCCCGTAATTCGATCACCTTCCAATTGAGAATCGCCATAATGAATTATTCTACAGTTTTTACTACTTAACTTTGCTCTTAATTCATTTAAAAAATTAGGGTTGCTTTTAGGGTAGCTAATTCGTTCAATTGAAGTGGTGTCAATTTTAGAGAAATCCATTGCCGGAGTTTCTTCTTTTTTTTCTGGAGATGGTTTGTGAGTAAGTAGTGAATCAATTCCTAAATTAATAGTTTCAACTTCCAACGGAACAATTGTAGAAGTTATTTTATCTATTATTTTATTGGGTGAAATGCTATCTTTTTGTAACTCAAAGAAAGAAGTGCTTGTAGGATATTTTAAATGATATTCATCAACAAAAAAACCTTCTTCATCTGTAGACGTATTCATATTAGTTAAAAACAAGAGGCCTCCTAAAATTGCTAAAATAAGCAGTATGAACAATGCAATGTATATTGGTTTTATTGTTTTCAAATGAGCTTATAGTTTGCTTTTAGATACTCTTTTTAAATGTAATAGGTTGATTGGATTAATTCCTAAACCATGAATGTTTTTTCTTGAAAATCGGATTACCTGATCATAGTATAACGGAATTACTGGAGCATTGTTAATTACAATAGAATCCATTTGTTGATAGAAGTGGTGTCGCTTTTTTAAATCAAATTCTCTAAATGCGTTATCATACAAACTATCATATCTATCATTTTTAAAATGGGTGTAATTTGGTCCGTTTGGAGTGAAATTTTTGGAATAAAATAATGACAAGTAGTTTTCAGCATCAGGATAATCAGCTACCCAACTTGCTCTAAATACCGGAAGTGTTCCTTTTGATTTCCCTTCTTTTAAAGTAGAGGATGTAAGTAAATCAATAGTAACGGTTAATCCTATTTTCTCTAATTCTCGTTGTATATATTCGCATAAATCTACATATGCACTGTTTGTAGCAATAGTTATTTTAGGCTCGGTAATTCCAGTTGCTGCCTTAAACTCATTAACCAACTCTTTAGCTTTTTCTGGCTGATAATTAAATCCTTTTAAATGATTAAAACTCGGTAATCCTTTAGGAATAAAACCATTTTCAGCAGGCGTACCAATTCCATTTCTTAAATACTTAATCATGGTTTGGCGATCAAATCCGTAATTAATGGCCTTTCTAATTAAAGCTGATTGTATTTCAGATTGTTTCGCATCCATATAAAACCCTAAATACTCAGTGTTTAAATAATCACCAGATACCATATTAACAGTGTTATTATACTTATCACGTAATTTTCCATCAGCAGTTAATAACTCATCTTTGTAGGAAGGAGCAAGCCCAGATATAAAATCAATATTTCCTTGAGAAAACTGTAAAAACTCACTCTGTTTATCCGTTAAAAAACTAATTGCTACAGCTTCTAGATAAGGAAGTTTATTTCCTTTGGAATCTTGTTCATGGTAATTATCGTTTTTGCGCAATACCAGTTTAATGTTTTCTTCCCATCTTTTAAATTTAAACGGACCAGTTCCAATAGGGTTTGCTCTAAAATCGTTTCCGTAATGTTCAACAATTTCTATAGGTAAAACAGAACAGTATTTAGTTGTTAACACTCCTAAAAACGCAGGAAAAGGTTGTTTTAATTGAATAGTAAATATAGAATCGTTTACAGCTTTATAAAAGGAGACTTGTTGCAAGGTGTTACTTCCTGGAGAAGCAGTTTTCTCATCTGTTAATCGGTTAAATGAATATTCAAAATCAAAAGCAGTAACCTCTCTTTTGTTGTTGTCAAATAACTTGTGTTCATGGAAAAACACATCGGTTCTTAAGTTAAAAGTATATGTTTTGGCATCTTCGGAAATCGCCCAACTTTTAGCAATATCTGGTTGAATATTTAAATTATCGTCCAATTGAACCAGCCCATTAAATAGCTGATTACACGCCCAAATAGCCGAATTGTCTTTAGCAAAGGCAGGATCTAATGAGTTGATGTTTTTGTACTCGTTATATCTAAATACTAAATGATCCTTATCGGATTTTGTTTTTGGATTACAAGCAATTAGCAAAGTGAAAATCACAGAAGCTATTAGTTTGTATTGAAGGAGTTGTAGTGTTTTCAAATTGGTATATTAATTGTATTTTTGCATCCGCTATTTAAATGATGGCTAAGCTGTTCAAATATAAGTAAGATAATAAATGCAAGAAAGAAAAAAAGTAGCTTTTTATACTTTAGGCTGTAAATTGAATTTTTCCGAGACTTCAACTATCGCAAGAGACTTTACTAAAGAAGGTTTTGATCGAGTTGATTTTTCTGAAGAAGCAGATATTTATGTAATTAATACCTGTTCGGTAACAGACAATGCTGACAAACGTTTTAAGAGTATTGTAAAGCAAGCTCAAAAACTAAATTCTGATGCATTTGTTGCTGCAGTTGGGTGTTATGCACAGTTGAAACCTGAAGAATTAGCTGCAGTAGATGGAGTTGATTTAGTACTAGGAGCAACTGAAAAATTTAAAATTACTAGTTATATAAATGATTTGTCTAAAAATGACATGGGAGAAATACACTCTTGTGAAATAGAAGATGCTGATTTTTATGTAGGTAGTTATTCCATTGGTGATAGAACAAGAGCTTTTTTGAAAGTGCAGGATGGTTGTGATTATAAGTGTACCTATTGTACTATTCCATTAGCTAGAGGGATTTCTCGTAGTGATACTTTACAGAATGTGTTAGATAATGCTGCTGAAATATCTTCTAAAGGGATAAAAGAGATTGTGTTAACTGGAGTTAATATTGGTGATTACGGAAAAGGAGAGTTTGGAAATAAAAAACATGAACATACTTTTTTTGAATTAGTTGAAAAACTAGATGATGTTGAAGGAATTCATCGTGTAAGAATATCATCTATTGAGCCTAATTTATTAAAAGATGAAACCATTCAGTTTGTTGCTAATTCTGATAGTTTTGTACCGCATTTCCATATTCCATTGCAAAGCGGAAGTGACGAGTTATTGAAAAAAATGAAGCGTCGTTATTTAAAACAAACGTATACAAGTAGGGTAGAAGCTATTAAAAAACATATGCCAGATGCATGTATAGGTGTTGATGTTATTGTTGGTTTCCCTGGAGAAACTGATGAGTTGTTTTTGGAAACTTATAATTACTTAGCGAACTTAGATATTTCTTATTTACACGTATTTACCTATTCTGAAAGACCAAATACTGAAGCTGTCGATTTTGAAGGTGTAGTGCCAATAAGCGTGCGAAAAAAGCGTAGTAAAATGTTGCGAGGTTTATCAGCAAAAATGCGTGGGGTATTTTATGAAAAACAATTAAATACAGTACGTACTGTATTATTTGAAGACGAAAACAAAGAAGGGTATATCAATGGTTTTACAGAAAACTATGTAAAAGTAAAAACA
Organism: Flavobacteriaceae bacterium; assembly: GCA_034110725.1. Classification (GTDB taxonomy): domain Bacteria; phylum Bacteroidota; class Bacteroidia; order Flavobacteriales; family Flavobacteriaceae. Next base: position 3,119 of record JAWUYQ010000096.1, on the reverse strand, counting down.
CCTTGGAACCCTGAACTAGTAAATACATTGCATAAAGTAAAATTATCAGAAATTGATGAAGACGGATTGGTTAGATTTGATTTTTTAGGATAACAAAGTAGTACAAGAAATAAAAAGCCGCATCCAAATTGTAAATCTGAATGCGGCTTTATGCCAATAAATATTTAAATGAATATTAATAATAAATATTCCTAATAACTCATTTAAAAACTCACTTGACACCGCTATAATAATCTTTCTAAAGTACTACGAGTATATAATAAAACAATACTCCTTTAATTCCTCTATCCAATTATCTAGCTAATGAGATATGATTAACATTACCAATATATAATTACTACTGTATAACTAGTATATCTCACGTTTTTATGATAATCAAATTTACGAAATAACACGTTGAAAAACAAGTGTTTACGCGTTTATTTTAGTGGGTTTATAAAATCATGAATAGTAGTTTTTAATTCAGCAGTAACAGTACTTAAAGTTTTAATAAAAGCACTACCAATAATTGCTCCGTTTGCATAATTACACGTAGTCTTAAATGTATCAGCATTACTAATACCAAAGCCAATGAGTTTTGGGGTATTCAGCTTCATGGCTTCAATTTTCTTGAAATAATCTAGCTGATTTTGTTGTAAATCACTTTTACTTCCGGTAATAGCAAACGACGATACAACGTATAAAAAAGCAGTACTTTCTTTGGCAATTATTTTAATACGATCATCAGTGGTTTGTGGAGTAATTAAAAAGCTCATTTTTAAATTATGTTTTTCAAACAGCGCTTTATATTCATCTTGGTAAATATCCAAAGGTAAATCGGGTAAAATAAAACCATCAACACCAACAGCGGCAGCTTTGGCTAAAAACGCCTCTATATCATATTTCATTAACTGATTGATATATCCCATAAGCATAATTGGAATCGTAACAGTTTTTCTAATTTCTTTAATTTGATCAAAAATTAAATCTAAAGTAATTCCGTTTTCAATAGCAACTTCACTACTATGTTGTATGGTAGGTCCGTCAGCCAAAGGATCAGAAAAAGGCATTCCTATTTCAACGATGTCAACTCCAGAAGCTGCCAATTCTTGAACAATTTCTATTGTATCATTCAGTTTTGGGAAACCAGCAGTAGTATATATATTAAGAATATTCTCTTTGGTAGAAAATAAGTGTTCTAGTCTGTTCATTTTATTTGAGTTATTAGTTGGCATTCATTCTAGCTATATAAGTCTCCATATCTTTATCACCTCTTCCTGAAAGATTAACGACCACACAGTCATTTGGTGTTAATTCAAGTTTATCTAAAGCAGCTAATGCATGTGCTGATTCTAATGCAGGAATTATTCCTTCAATTTTTGTTAATTCATAAGCAGCGCTTAAAGCTTCTGAATCTGTTACTCCAATAAATTTACCTCTCCCACTTTTAAATAAATGTGCATGTAATGGCCCAACTCCTGGGTAATCTAAACCAGCAGAAATTGAATAAGGCTCAGTAATTTGTCCTTCATCATTTTGCATTAATAAAGTTTTACTACCGTGTATAATTCCTTCAGATCCCAATTGAGTAGTCGCAGCACTTTTTCCGGTTGCAACTCCAAGTCCATCAGCTTCAACTGCAATTAATTCAACCTTAGTATTATCTAAATAATGATAAAAAGCACCGGCTGCATTACTACCACCACCTACACAGGCAATAATTTTATCCGGATAGTTCTTGCCAGTTTTCTCTTTTAACTGAATTTTCATTTCTTCACTAATGATAGATTTAAAACGAGCAACCATATCAGGATATGGGTGAGGACCTACTACCGATCCTATTAAGTAATAAGTGTCAACGGGGTTAGCAATCCAATCACGAATGGCTTCATTTGTAGCGTCTTTTAAAGTTTTACTACCTGATGTAGCAGGACGAACCTCAGCACCTAACATTTTCATACGTGCAACATTGGGGGCTTGACGTTGTATGTCAATTTCTCCCATATATACAATACATTCCAGACCCATTAACGCACAAACAGTAGCGGTTGCAACACCATGTTGTCCAGCGCCAGTTTCGGCAATGATTCTGGTTTTACCCATTTTTTGAGCTAACAAAATCTGCCCTACAGTATTATTTATTTTGTGAGCCCCTGTATGGTTTAAATCTTCCCTTTTTAAATAGATAGTACTATTGTGTTTCTTCGAAAGATTTTTAGCCAAATACAAAGGAGTAGGCCTTCCTACATAATCTTTTAATAAGTCTTTGTATTCTTTTTGAAAGGATTCAGATTCTATGATTTGAAGGTAGTTCTCTTTCAATTCATTTACATTATGATATAACATTTCAGGGATATATGCTCCGCCAAAATCGCCGTAAAATCCTTTTTCGTTAACAGTATAATTCATGTTTAAATTCTTTAGTTCCCATATATGGGATTACTTTTTAAATGTTCTCTTTAAAGAGAATCACTATTAGTTGATGCTTTTAATACTTTCACTAAAACATTTGATTTTGGCAATATTTTTTAATGCAGGTGTTAGCTCAAAACCGCTATTAATATCTATTCCTTCAAATTGTGGATGGGTTATTTTTTTAATTTCATCATCCATAGTAATATCTATACCGCCACTTAATAAAAAAGGCGTTTTACCTTTGTATTTAGTAAGTAACTCCCAATTAAATGTAATTCCATTCCCTCCTGCTTGTTTGCCAAAAGCATCAAATAATAAATAATCACATTGTTGCTCATAGTTAATCAAGATTGAGAATTCGAAATTTTCAGAAATATTAAAGGCTTTAATTACTCCAACTTCAAGGTTTTTTATCTCTTTACAAAATTCAGGAGATTCGTTCCCGTGTAATTGGACATAATCAAGATTGTATTGCTTTATTTTATCAGCAATAAACGAAACAGATTCATTTACAAATACACCAACTCGTTCAATATTTTTTGGAGTATCTACAAGAACAGTTTCTGAAATATTTCTTGAAGATTTTTCATGAAATATGAATCCAATAAAATCTGGTTGTACTTCTGAAAGTGCAGTTATGTTTTCGCTATCTCGCATGCCGCAAACTTTTAATTTAAGCATGACTGTTCTTCTTTATTTTTTTGATAAAATCATCACAAGCTAAA
>JAWUYQ010000095.1:0-41534 GCA_034110725.1 Flavobacteriaceae bacterium | reverse complement strand
AACTTGCTCAACAGCAAACTCATGAAATCTTATTTCATTTACATCGTGTGATATTGTCAAGGCATACTTTATTTCTTGCAAACTAGCATCTGGATTGTAACATAGAACCCCCATGAGTTTCTTTTCATAATCCAGTACAGTCTTCTTTAAATGAAGGTTTAAATCCAAATAACTTGCATGCTTTTTAGTAACTCGAAGCTTCTTAGCGTCCCATTCTTTAGGTGAAATTTTAATTCCAAGGTGAATTGAAGTAGTTCTTTTTTTGGCTGTAAGCCTTATTATTAAAGGACTTCTTCCGTCTGAGTAACTTCTTCTTTTGTCTAATGTTAATTTTAGTGTTGCGATAATTTTTAGTATTGTGCTAAAAATTTGCGGTATGACGTGCAAGTTATACTACCCATGCAAGATATATGCAAGTTGTTGCTGTTTTTCGGGCCCATAATTAAGCCGCTAGGTGCGGTATATATGATACCAACATACAACATTAAACTTTTTTTATTCCTCTTTAGCACGGTTGGCTAGAGCAGTTGACACACTTTGGCGCACAAAAAAAGTCCAACATTGCTGTTGAACTTCTTTTCTTATTGCTCCTCTTCAAGGACTCGAACCTTGGACCCTCTGATTAACAGTCAGATGCTCTAACCAACTGAGCTAAAGAGGAATGTTCATAAAGAACTATGTAAGTTGTAGAAATTATCGGCTGCTACGTAGCCTTTGCTTATTAGCTCCTCTTCAAGGACTCGAACCTTGGACCCTCTGATTAACAGTCAGATGCTCTAACCAACTGAGCTAAAGAGGAGTGTTTGCTATCTATAAGCGGGTGCAAATATATGTCTAATTTCTATTTGTTGCAACACAAATTTATATTTTTTTTCTACTTAATAAAATGTCGGTAAATATCATTTCCAAAAGCATACACAAAAAGAGTCATCATGATCACGAAACCAGCCATTTGCGCATATTCTAAAAATTTATCTCCTGGTTTTCTTTTTGTAATCATTTCGTATAAAACAAAGATTGCATGTCCTCCATCTAAGGCAGGAATCGGTAATAAGTTCAATACTCCTAACATAATTGATAAGAATGCAGTGATATTCCAAAAGAAATGCCAATCCCAAGTTGTTGGAAATATTTTCGCGATTGAAACAAAACTACCAACTCCTTTATAAGCTCCTGTTTTAGGATTACCTATTGCTTTAAGGTTTTTAAGCATCATTTTAAACTTCCCTACAAACTTTGTTCCACCAGCGGCAAACGACTGCAAAAAGGTATAGTTTTTAATTGATAATTTATAGTACCCTAATCTATCTAAATCAGCTTCAGAAAGTCCAGATAGAACTATTCCTAATACTCCTTCATTATTTACAACTGCTGATACTACTCTAGTTTCTTTTTTTGTATTCATTAATGATAATTCAACCGTACTTTCTTTATGAGATTTTAATATCTTCTCTAAATTATGACGAGAGACTTTAGCTCCATTAATTGCAGTGATAATGTCGTTCTTTTTTAAACCTGATGTCTGGTTATGAGAATCTTTATCAATCTTAGCTACAACAACCGGCATAGGAATACCAATAATTCCTTTCACATCAGAATCAACTAAATTTCCTAAAAAATCTTCTGGTATTTGAAGCGTCTTTAACTCATTATTTCTGTTAACTACTATCTCGCTTCCGAAAAGTAAGTTAGCACGTACATCGTTAAATTTAACTGGTGTTTCACCATCAATAGACACAATTTTATCTCCTGATTTTAATCCAATTTGTTGTTCAATAAACTCAGGTACTACAATACCGTCTTTTACCTCATCATTCGCTAAAAACTTATCTCCCCATGTAAATGACACAGCTACAAATATTAAGTAGGCAAGCACGAAGTTTACCGTAACACCACCTAACATAATTACCAAACGCTGCCAAGCTGGTTTTGAGCGGAATTCCCATTCTTTAGGTTCTTCCTTCATTTGCTCTTTATCCATGCTTTCATCAATCATTCCAGATATTTTTACATATCCTCCTAAAGGCAACCAACCAATACCATATTCAGTTCCTTTGTAATTGAAACTTAACAGTTTCTTTCCCCAAGCATCAAAAAATAAATAGAATTTTTCAACTCTTGTTTTAAATAATTTTGCTGGGTAATAGTGTCCCCATTCATGCAATATGATTAAAAGAGATAAACTCAATAAAAATTGAGAAACCATGATAAGTATTTCAGTAAACGTCATGTGATATAATTAAATTTTACGCGCTAAAATAAGCTTTTTAAGCCAAACTAAAACGGCTATTAAGAAGAGTTTGTGCTTTATAAAAGTAACAATAGTACTTCTAGAGAGATTTAACAAAAAAATGAAAGTACAATCAAAAGCTTTTTTACCTTTGTACTACCAAATAAAAAAACATGCTTGAGTTCTTCAAAGTCTACAAAAAGTTCGCTATTTTTTTTCTGTTTCTTTCTGCTATCATTTTAGCACTGTTTTACTATGCATTGAAACCAGTAAAAAGACTTCCGGTTTTCGCACCAGGGAAAAATGTGAATCAAGAGTTAGTAGATAGTACCATAGTTCATATTAAAAAGAAACACTTTATAGCCGACTTCTCTTTAACTAATCAAAACGGAGTTACTATTACTCAAGATGATTATAAGGACAAAATTTACGTAGCCGATTTTTTCTTTACAACATGTGGTACAATTTGCCCTGTGATGACTAGTAATATGAAAAAAGTCCAGCAAGCAATTTTACTTGATAATGATATTAAGCTGCTTTCTCATACTGTAATGCCAGAAATCGATACTGTTGCACAACTAAAACGTTATGCTGTTCAAAAAGGGGTGCTAAGCAACAAATGGAACTTAGTTACCGGTAGTAAAAAAGAAATATACAATCTAGCCAGAAAATCCTATTTAGTAGCCAAATATGATCCTACAAAAGAAGATGGTTATGGAATAGTACACACTGAAAATTTCGTTTTAGTAGACAAACAAAAACGCATCCGTGGAATGTATGATGGTACTGATGATGAAGATATCGACAGACTACTTGAAGACATCGAAATCCTTAAAGAAGAATACAAGTAATTATTGCGTCACCGTTAATTCTAAACAATAATTACTAAGTTCAGTTTTTGATATTCCATTTGGATAAGGCAATAAACTTAACGCAGTTGTGTTTGTTAATTTAGATGATAACACCTGTAATGTTTTGTCTGGTATTGACGTTGGATAAATAACTAATTTTTCTTGTCGTTCAATTTTCCCCCCTTTATAAATATTCACCAATACAATTGCTTCACCAGCTCGTATGCATTGCACATTTTTTGGACAGCGAGAATCTGACAGCACTTCTACTAATTCAATAGCAAAATTCTTATCTATTTGAACAACATTTGCCATGTCAATTTTTATAATTGAAGTAACAGGTATTGAATCTTGTTTTTGAGCGTTCACAAATAGCGATGAACAGATGATTATTGCAGTAAGTAGTATTTTCTTCATAGTATCAAATTTAATAAACTACTTGCTTAAATTATGCTAAATAACTCTTAAAAACAAAAAAGTCGAAACTTACGTTTCGACTTTTTAATATATAATACCATTGATGGCTTAGTCATTTAGTTTCAATACAGCCATAAATGCTTCTTGAGGAATTTCTACATTTCCTACTTGACGCATTCTCTTTTTACCTTTTTTCTGCTTTTCTAATAACTTACGTTTACGAGAAATATCACCACCATAACATTTTGCAGTAACATCCTTACGCAATGCCTTAACTGTTTCTCTAGCAATAATTTTTGCTCCAATAGCAGCTTGAATAGGAATATCAAATTGCTGACGTGGGATTAATTCTTTTAATTTCTCACACATCTTCTTTCCGATATTGTGCGCACTATCAAAATGTATTAACGCTGATAAGGCATCAACTCCCTGAGCATTTAATAAAATATCTACTCTTACTAATTTTGACACACGCATTCCAATTGGGGTGTAATCAAAAGAAGCATACCCTTTAGATACGGTTTTTAATCTGTCATAAAAATCAAATACTATTTCTGCCAATGGCATGTCAAAAGTTAACTCAACACGCTCAGTAGTTAAATAGGTTTGATTGGTAATAATACCACGTTTTTCAATACACAAACTCATTACATTTCCAACAAAGTCAGATTTTGTAATAATAGTTGCTTTAATATATGGCTCCTCAACTCTATCCAATCCTGAAGGATCAGGTAAATCGGTTGGGTTATTAACTATAATTGGAGTGTCAACATGTTTTCTAGTAAATGCATTGTAGGATACATTGGGTACCGTAGTAATAACAGTCATGTTAAACTCACGCTCCAAACGTTCCTGGATAATTTCCATGTGTAACATTCCTAGGAATCCACAACGGAATCCAAATCCTAATGCAGCAGAACTTTCAGGTTGAAAAACTAGAGAAGCATCATTCAATTGTAACTTCTCCATTGAGTTACGCAACTCCTCATACTCTTCAGTATCTACTGGATAAATTCCAGCAAAAACCATTGGTTTTACATCCTCAAATCCATCAATTCTTTCTGTTGTTGGATTTTTAGCATCTGTGATTGTATCCCCTACTTTTACCTCTTTTGCTTCTTTAATCCCAGTAATTAAGTACCCAACATCACCAGCTCTAACTTCTTGCTTTGGATGCTGCGTCAACTTCAAGGTTCCTATTTCATCAGCGAAATAAGTTTTACCTGTAGCAAGAAATTTAATTTCTTGTCTTTTTTTAATTGTACCGTTTATTACTCTAAAGTAAGTTTCAACCCCTCTAAATGAGTTATATACCGAATCAAATATTAGTGCTTGTAATGGTGCATCTGGATCACCTTTTGGAGGTGGAATACGATTAATTACCGCTTCTAGAATATCACCTACACCAAAACCAGTTTTTCCACTTGCATGAATAACTTCTTCAGGATCACACCCTAATAAGTCAACAATATCATCCGTTACTTCTTCAGGGTTTGCACTTGGTAAATCTACTTTATTCAATACCGGAATGATTTCTAAGTCATTCTCTAATGCTAAATATAAATTAGAAATTGTTTGCGCTTGAATACTTTGTGCCGCATCTACAATCAATAAAGCACCTTCACAGGCAGCAATAGATCGTGATACTTCATAAGAAAAATCAACGTGACCAGGAGTATCAATTAAATTCAACACATATTCTTGACCTTCATGTGTATATTCCATTTGAATAGCGTGCGACTTAATGGTTATACCACGTTCACGCTCTAAATCCATACTATCCAACAACTGACTTTGTTTTTCTCTTTCAGTTACAGCTCCAGTAAAATCCAATAATCTATCGGCTAATGTACTTTTACCGTGATCAATATGTGCTATTATGCAAAAATTTCTAATATACTTCATTTCCTCGTCTTCTTTTGGGCACGCCCCTAACGGGTCGGGCTATTCGCTCTATCTTTTGTTTCTGTTCTCGGCTACCCTCGAACTGACAACAAAAGGATGCCGCTGCTATCCCTCATGCTACTAACTGCAAATATAATGTAATTACTTTGCAATAAATACCTTATTTTTGATATTCGAATTATCCAAGCCATGAAATTTCAAATAAACGATACCGTTTCTGTTTTAGATGACGCCATTGATGGTGTTGTAATTGCCGTAAACCCTCCTGAAGTAACTATTGAAACTGAAGATGGTTTTCCGCTAAAATTACACGAATCAAAACTAGTGAAAATAGGTACAGAAACATTTACTTTTAGAGGTATTGCAGATGCTAAAGCAGGTAAAACTGAAAAAAAGAAAAATCACATAAAAGGAAAAACACATACCGATGAATTCGTGTTAGTAGTAGATTTACACATTGAAAAACTCGTTAAGTCTCCACGCGGAATGAGTAACTATGACATTCTTTCATTACAACTTGACACTGCAAAGCATAAATTAGAGTTTAGTATTCAAAAACGTTTTCCAAAAGTTGTGCTAGTTCACGGTGTAGGTGATGGTGTTTTAAAAGCAGATATATACAGTATGCTACGTCGCTTTGACAATATCCAATTTTATGAAGCTGATTACCGAGAATATGGTTTAGGTGCTACAGAAATACGAATTTTGCAGAAGCAATAAGTTTCTAAGTTAAATCTACCCATAATGTCAGTCTGAACTTATCGAAGACCAGTATGACCTAGATCATTTATTACACATCGACAGGCTCAGTGTGACTATAAAATACTACCCCTCACCTTAATCCTCTCCCTCAGGAGAGGAGACTTATTTCTATTTATAAATCGTAAAGAATTAAATAGTATTTTTGCATTCTAAAATTTCAACTAGTGGTTAAAATAGGCGACATAGAATTACCAGACTTTCCGTTATTACTTGCACCAATGGAAGATGTAAGTGATCCTCCTTTCAGAGCGTTATGCAAAGAAGAAGGTGCAGACGTGGTATACACTGAATTTATTTCTTCAGAAGGTTTAATTCGTGATGCAGCTAAAAGTACCATGAAATTAGATATTTACGAAAAAGAACGTCCAGTAGGAATACAAATTTTTGGAGCTGTTTTAGAATCTATGCTACGTTCTGTAGAAATTGTAGAGGCAAGTGGGCCAGATATTATTGACATTAACTTTTGTTGTCCTGTTAAAAAAGTAGTTTCAAAAGGAGCTGGTGCTGGAATATTAACAGACATTGACTTAATGGTTTCCTTAACTGAAGCCATGGTAAAACATACCAATTTACCTATAACCGTTAAAACGCGATTGGGATGGGATGAAGATTCTATCAAAATTGTTGAAGTTGCTGAACGCCTACAAGATGTTGGTTGTGCAGCAATTTCTATTCATGGTCGTACCAGAGCTCAACTATATAAAGGAGATGCCAATTGGGCACCTATTGCAGAAGTGAAGAACAACCAACGCATGCATATTCCTGTTTTCGGAAATGGTGATGTCACTACTCCAGAAGACGCTATGCGTATGCGTGATGAATATGGTTTAGACGGTTGCATGATTGGTAGAGCTGCTATTGGAAATCCTTGGTTTTTTAATCAGGTTAAGCATTTTTTCAATACTGGCGAGCACATGAAATTGCCTACTATGGAACAACGTGTGAGTGCTGCAAGACGTCATTTACAAATGAGTTTGGACTGGAAAGGTGAAAAATTAGGTGTTTTTGAAACTAGACGTCACTATACCAATTACTTTAAAGGTATTAGAGATTTTAAAGACTATCGTATTAAAATGGTAACTACAGATGATTCTGCAGGTGTATTTGATGTATTAGATGAAGTTGCTCTTAAGTTTAAAGATTATCAGTTTGACTAACCCACCAGCGGGTATAAGTATTAATTCCTACTCTATAAATATGTACTAAAGGTATTAACTTGCGTTTAGCATCTTTTTACTAATGCGGTATGATGCTACAACAGAAGCTATCAAACCAAGTAAGAAGATAGTCGTTAATACAATTAAAATATTCACTAGTGTTAACTCAACAGGATATGGAACGTCCGTTCCTGGTATTTTTATGTATTCAAAAATAACTTGAGAACCAACTAACAACACTCCTATCGCTACTCCAATACTTCCTCCAATAAAAGTTAGTAAAGCACCTTGAAGAAAGAATATTTGTTTGATTTCACTATTTGGTGTTCCAAGATTAGATAATGTTAATAGGTCTTTCTTTTTCTCAATAATCATCATTGTAATTGAACCAATTACATTGAACAGCGCAATAATCAAAATCAATGTAAATATTAAATACACCGCAATATTTTCGGTGTTTAACATTTTATGAATCGCATCATTTAACTGAGACTTATTTTTAATGATAATCTTGTTATCAAAAATACTATTTAAATCTTCTCTAAGCTTTTCCTCATCAACCCCTTCAATTGTTTTTAATTCAATAGTGTTTATGGTGTTGACATCATAACCCAATAGTTTTTGCGCAGTTTCTAAAGAAATAAACAAATATTGTGGATTGTATATATCATTCACATTAAACAATCCCACATTGTAGCCCAAAACAGTATTGTAATCATCTACATTTAATTGTCCCTTTCCTGATTTAGGAACTAATAGTTTCAAGTTACTGGAATAATCAAAAACTCCCAACCCTAATTTAAATGCCAACTCATCACCTACTACAGTTTGTGAAGTATTTGGCTCAAACCACTTCCCTAAGGAAATTGTAGAATCAATTGCTATTGTATTCTGATACTGTTCGTCAACCCCTTTAAAAGTTGCTAATTCAGTTTTCCCATTAAACTCTAATAATACTTTTTCTTCAATTACTTTAGTATAGCTAACTATAGCTTTAATATCCTGAAGTTTGATTAATTGTTCCGGAGTAAGTACAATTCGTTTTCCAGAACCTGGACTAATTTTAAAATCCGGATCTACTACACTTGAATACGATAAGGTAAATGTTTTTAGGCCCGAAAAACCAGACAGGACTATCAATAACAACATAGAACCAAAAATAACTCCCGCAGAAGCTATTCTTGAAATAATGTTTATAGCATTATTGGTACTTTTGGTAAAAAGATATCGTTTTGCTATGTAGAGAGAAAACTTCAATTATGATTATATGATATCTCTATCTTCTAATAAATTTGAGTCTTTAATGGGGTCTTCTTTTCCTTTTAAAGATTTTTCAATGTTATCTATATAGTCTAATGAATCATCTAAATAAAAGAACAATTCTGGCATTCTTCTTAATTGATGTTTGGTACGTTGTGCTATTTCATGTTTTATAGCAGCTTTATTAATTTTTATACCCGTCATCAACTCTTTAGCTTTCTCAATTGGAAATATACTTAAGTATACTTTTGCTAGAGATAAATCAGTAGGTACCGTTACCTTAGATACTGAAATTAGCACTCCATTTAATCCTCCCTCTCTTGCTGCTCCTTGAAGTACATCTACTAAATCAAGTTGCAAAACTCCTGCTATTTTCTTCTGTCTATTACTTTCCATACCACAAAAGTAAGACAATACCATTTAATATTTGAATTTACCGCAATAAAACACCTTTCTCACCTTTCTATTTCATTATAAAGAAGAAAAGCATCTTTTTCTTTTACAATAAATCCAATCATTAAATGGCATATTAATGTATTTTTACTGTCTATTATATCATATAATTAACAATTACAGATGAATAAGATTGAACATATAGGTATTGCCGTTAAGAATTTAGAAGAATCAAATGCATTATTCGCTAAATTATTTGGGAAACCACATTACAAAACAGAATCGGTTGAAAGCGAAGGAGTAAATACTTCGTTTTTTAAAGTAGGGGAAAATAAAATAGAACTATTGGAAGCTACTAATGAAAATAGCCCTATTGCTAAATTCCTAAATAAAAAAGGGGAAGGAGTACATCACATAGCATTTGATGTTACAGATATTGAAGTTGAAATAAAAAGATTAAAATCTGAAGGCTTCATTGTTTTAAACGAAAAACCTAAAAAAGGAGCTGACAATAAGCTGGTTGCCTTTTTACACCCAAAGTCTACCAATGGAACATTAATAGAACTTTGTCAAGAAATTAAAGATATCTAATAAAATTATTTGGTGTATCTGTAAATAAGTAGTAATTTCGCACACGATTTCGGTCCCATAGCTCAGTTGGTTAGAGCATCTGACTCATAATCAGAGGGTCCTTGGTTCGAGCCCAAGTGGGACCACCTTCAAACAAAGACTTTACAGCAATGTAAGGTCTTTTTTGTTTTGTATACTGGGCTTATATGAGCTTTCCTTCCTTTTTACTCCACTTCTCAGAAATTCATAAATTATTACTTAACAAACAATTAACTATTTCAGTAAATAAACCGATAATCGTTTTTTTTATTCATTCAACGAATTGTTAATAAGTATCAACAAAATAACCAACTAACCATTTGATTTATAGAATGTTTTAAATATGCTTACAGTCCCCAAGATTATAAAACCTACAACAATATTTAACCAATATTAAATTTACACATGGGGAAAACAATATTCTTATCCTTGTTTTTATGGGGAAACATCTGCTTGGGACAAACAACCGGAGTAGGAATTAATGAACTTGTACCTGAACAAAAATTACATTTAGGGTCTCAAACCGGAACAATCAGAGTAGATGGTTTAAACGCAACAAACAATGGTTATAACGGGGGCCAAGTCGGCATGACATATCCTGTATATGTTGACTCTAACGGGGATCTTACGTTAGAAATCTCAGCTACTCAAAATAGTGATGGATACGACCCTTGGACAACTACCGGGATTAATGGCACAGTAACTATTCCTGCAGGTGGCCCAAATGATGGCTATGAAACAGTTGAGATTTTAGACATACCCTTAACAATTACTAGACCTGTTATTGTTGAGTTGAAATATTCTTTAAGTATGGAGGTGTTTGCTGACCCTGCATTTAATATAATTAAAGATGCTTATGCACGTCAAATTACAAACTTCTTCACTTTAAATGATCCAATATTAACATCTACAGTAAGGAGGTACGGGCAGAGCTCAAAGTGTTATTATAACAATAATGATGCTATAACAAACCCTACAGCTGCGCCAGATGCTGCTACAGGATTTATTTATAATTCTGGTACTACATATATCAGCTTACCCGTAGGAACACACACACTTCGTTTTTATGGAACTGTTTCTTCTGGATTTTCTGACCAAAACACACATATTAAATTTGCTGGTGGTCCAGATGCCATTTTTGTACGTATCTACTAATAATTATTACTCATGAAAAAACTTATATACTTTATTTTTGTATTATTTTTTAATACATCTTTTGCTCAAGTAGGTATTGGAACTATTGATCCTCAGCAGGATTTACATGTTGCCGGAACTACATCTACAATACGTATTGAGAGTCAAAACAGTATTAATGAGCCTCTTTTAAATGACGGTGCAGAATTAGCACCTATTTTTGTTACTCCCGAGGGAGATTTAACGGTGTACCCTCCAGGATATAATGGCGGCAACCTAGGAGATTCAGAACCATTAAATTTTTTAATTGCCTTTGATAATTTTATACCGAACGGAGATTATGGTGATGGTACAGTTGTTGAAAATAGTGAATTTATAACCGACTCAGGCCCACAAGAGCTTATACGTGTACCATTTTCAAGCCCTCAAACGGCATTAATTGAAGTCCGTTATGTATTAACTCTTGATTTATCTGACGAATTTTTACCACAGCCAGCAGCGTCACCTTTTAACGATATTTCAGCAAGAACAATACATACTTATTTCTATATCGACTTAAATAATAAAGGTTTTTTAGATGCTACAGATCTTTCAAAGGTTTATGGATTACATGGTGAAGCATATTCCTCTTATAGTCAAGGTTCAGTAGGGTATGCTTTTATTCATGGTGTTGGTTATGGCGGTATTCCCGCAGGAAATCATGCCTTAGTATTCTTTGGAGAAACTAAAGATGGAACTAATAGAAAAACTTATGTAGGGTTTGGTGGATCGTCAGATAATTTAAAAATCCGTATTTACAACTAATAGTCAAATTATGAAAAACACATTTATATATATATCCTTAATAGCTACTTCTCTGTCTTTGGCACAAGTAGGTGTTAACACAACCTCACCTCAAGAAGAATTACATATTGAAGGGGCAACGTCTACAATTCGTGTAGAAGGTTTAAATTTAACGAATAATAATTTAAATTTAGGAACCATAGAAAACACCAGAGTGTATGTTGATACTGATGGAGATTTAGTGTTAGGTAATGGCTCTACTGATATTGAGGTATTATTTAATCCTGCTAATTATTTAGAAGACCCGTTGGATACCGGTGGTCCTAATGCAAATGTAATTAACCAAACAGGTGTTGGTAATGGATATAGTGAAGGTGGCTGGCCAAGGCAATCAGGCCCTGGCTTAGATACATTTACATTAACTAGAAATGCAATTGTTGAAATTAACTACTCCTTATCGTATGAAATTTATAAGAGTGGTATTGGTATTAGTGATCAGCATGCACGTACCGTTCAATTTTATGTCTATTTAAGAAGAAATGGACCGGCAAGTGTAAATCCTAGTGACGCAACTTTAGTTGACACTGATGTAGATGGAAATCCCATAACATTTGCTGGAAACGCTGGTTCTTTAGGATATAGCGGGCAATTTTATACGAATGGAAATTCTAATGGAGCGAGTGGTCTAGAGGGGTTTGGTAAAGAGTTTTATGCTACAGGACATGATTATGTAAAGTTAGGCCCCGGAACTTATACACCTATGTTTGCGGGTGTTATGTTTGTTGGAGATACTGGGGGAACTGGAGCTGTAAAAATGCAAATAGGTGGTGGTGATGATGAAATTGTTGTTGTTGCACATTATTATAATTAACACTTAATAAAAGAGACAAATAAACAAAGACTTTACCTAAGTAAGGTCTTTGTTTATTTATAGTAGCCCTATAATCGTTTGGGTTATTCCATTAAAAGAAAACTCCTGTCCATTCTTTTTCCCCAACAGAACTTTACCAATTGGAGAACTAGGAGAAATTGCATAATATGTTTTAGAGCCAACTGTGATAGCTCCAACGCTAATCGCTAAAAAATAAACTCCTTTATTAGTAGTCACTATACTTCCTAATCGAGCAACCTCTGAGCTAGCATCAATTAGTACTCTTGAAAATAATTCTTGCTGTTTTTGGATATCTGCCAACTGATTTCCGGCTTTTTCACGTTCCAATTGTAACATCGCCCTACCCGTTTCATGTTTGTCACCGGCAGAACTTTTTGTTTCTGACTGTAACGATTCTTGAATATTAGCAATTCTATCAAGAACCGCAGTTAGTCTTCCGTGAAGAAATTGTTCACATTTTTCGTATAACTGTTCTTTTACTGTCATTATACCAAATTTGCTAATTCTTCACCAATCAAACTACCTATGGCAACTCCCATTCCGCCTAAACGTACTCCACAGTACACATTAGTTGAAATTTGTTTTACTATTGCTTTCTTCTGAGATCCAACACCCATAATTCCTGTCCAACGATGATCAACCTCAAATGGAGTATTTGGGAGAATTATCTTTTTTAAATGAGCTTCTAATTGCTTTTGAATTAATTGAGATGTTTCCATAATTGTAGTTTCTTCTCCTTTGAAATCTAAATTTCTACCTCCTCCAAAAAGAATTCTATTATTGATATTTCTGAAATAATAATATCCTTCATCAAAATGAAAAGTTCCTTTTATATGTAAATTATCAATTGGCTTAGTAATTAACACTTGTGCACGTGCTGGTTTTACCTCTTCACCTAACAAGTGTTTTGCAAAACCATTGGTTGCAATTAACAGTTTATTCGTTTTAAAGCTAAAATTTCCATCAAGTAATACTTCTACAGATTCTGAATTTTCTACGTACGAGTTAACTTTAGTGTTATTAAGTATTTTAATTCCTTTTGACTGTGATAATTTTAATAAAGCAGCCATCATTTTACCAGTATCTATTTGTCCTTCAAACTGATTGAACACATAGTTTTCTTTCACATTACTAAATCCAAATTTATTCTCAGAAATACTAAATACGTCTTCTTTAAAAATAGGCTGAAGCAATTTATTTACCTCTTGTAACTGACCTGAACAAGTATCAAACAGTTCGTTTTCATTGGAGAATAATTCAAAACTTCCATGTTGTTGAAAATCAATAGTTGTATCTCCTAAATTATTACGAAGTAATTCTAGCCCTTTCCAACGCTTTTCTACCAGTTGCAATACTTCATTCTCAGAATGTGATTTAAGATCAGATAAGATCTCAGAAACACTCCCAAAACATGCAAAACCAGCATTTTTTGTACTTGCTCCATGAGGTAACACTCCACGTTCCAAAATTAATATTTTAGCAGATGGATATTTTTTTTGCAAGTTAATAGCGGTATTCAACCCAACTATTCCACTTCCAACAATCGTAAAATCGATATTAGAAAACCATTCTGATTTTTCCCAGTAACTTAAATTCATATTGCAATTTACTGCTTTTGTGTTAAGGATAGAAGCGGCATCCTTTTCTTTTTTCAAGAAAAGATACAGCGGATAGCCTGACTTTTGCATATGCAAAAGAAACACCATAAAAAAAGCCTCTAAATAAATAGAGGCTTAATATATTTTATAAAAGATTCCTAATTAATAGGGAATATTTATATCGTACTAACTTTCTTTTCCATTACAAAATCTTCCATAAATTTTGTGGTATAATTACCAGCAATATAATCAGGATGATCCATTAATTGCCTGTGAAAAGGGATAGTTGTTTTAATACCCTCAATAACAAACTCGTCTAATGCTCGCTTCATTTTGCTAATTGCTTCTTCTCTTGTCTGAGCAGTAGTAATTAATTTAGCAATCATAGAATCATAGTTTGGCGGTATCATATAACCAGCATACACGTGAGTATCTAAACGAACACCATGTCCTCCTGGGGCATGTAATGTCGTAATTCTACCTGGAGAAGGTCTGAATCCATGATACGGATCCTCAGCGTTAATTCTACATTCTATTGAGTGCATTTTTGGGAAGTAGTTTTTACCTGAAATTGGAATTCCAGCAGCTACCCTAATTTGCTCACGGATTAAGTCATAATCTACGACTTGTTCAGTAATTGGGTGCTCTACTTGAATACGCGTATTCATTTCCATAAAATAGAAATTCCTGTGCTTATCCACTAAAAACTCAACAGTTCCAGCGCCTTCATATTTAATATACTCTGAAGCCTTAACTGCAGCTTCTCCCATTCTTTCACGTAAATCATCTGTCATATACGGAGATGGTGTTTCTTCCGTTAATTTTTGATGACGACGTTGAACAGAACAATCTCTTTCTGATAAGTGACAAGCTTTTCCTGTAGAATCACCAACAATTTGAATTTCTATATGTCTAGGCTCTTCAATAAGCTTTTCCATATACATATCATCATTACCGAAAGCAGCTTTAGATTCTTGACGCGCAGAATCCCATGCATCTCTTAAATCTTCAGCTTTCCAAACAGCACGCATCCCTTTACCTCCACCTCCAGCAGAAGCTTTTAGCATTACAGGATATCCAGTTTCATCAGCTGTTTTTACACAGTCTTCAAATGTTTCAATAACACCTTCACTTCCTGGAACACATGGTACCCCAGCTTCTATCATAGTAGATTTAGCGTTAGCTTTATCTCCCATTCTGTCAATCATATCACCAGAAGCACCGATAAATTTTATATCATGCTCTTCACAAATTCTTGAAAACTTAGCGTTTTCTGATAAGAATCCGTATCCTGGATGAATTGCATCAGCATTAGTAATTTCTGCTGCTGCAATAATGTTTGACATTTTTAAATAAGATTCACTACTTGGAGCAGGACCTATACAAACAGCTTCATCAGCAAACCTTACATGTAAGCTTTCTGCATCTGCTGTAGAATATACTGCTACAGTTTTGATTCCCATTTCCTTACATGTTCTGATAATACGTAAGGCAATCTCACCTCTATTGGCGATTAATATTTTTTTAAACATAATCTTTAAAAATTACAAATTCCAAAGCTTCAAATTCCAAATATTGGATTTCGTTATTCGTGTATTGGAACTTTTAAGTTATTATGATGGATCTACTAAAAACAATGGTTGATCAAATTCAACTGGAGAAGAATCATCAACTAATATTTTAACAATTGTACCTGAAACTTCAGATTCAATTTCGTTAAATAATTTCATTGCTTCAATAATACATAATACATCACCTTCTGCAATAGTTTGACCTACTTCAACAAACATAGGTTTGTCTGGAGATGGTTTTCTGTACATAGTTCCGATAATTGGAGACTTTACAGTAATGTATTTTGAGTCATCATCCGATGCAGCAGTTACAGGAGCTGCAGCGTCTAAAGCTACAGGAGCAGCAGCAACTGGGGCAGCAGCATGCATCATTGGAGCTGTTCCAATTGGCATTTGCTGAACGATAGTTGTTCCTTCTTCTCCTCCGGTTTTAATGGTGATTTTTATATCTTCCATTTCTAGCTTTACTTCGCTAGCACCAGATTTTGCTACGAACTTTATTAAGTTTTGAATTTCTTTTAAATCCATAATAAATTTAGTTTATTTAGTTTTTATGTTCAGTGTTATATGCCCATTTTAAATAGATAGATCCCCATGTGAACCCTCCACCAAAAGCAGCAAAAACAATATTATCTCCTTTTTTTAATTTACTTTCGAAATCGCTCAACAACAATGGTAATGTTGCTGAAGTTGTATTTCCGTATCGCTGAATATTCATCAATACCTTATCCTCAGAAACACCCATTCTATTAGATGTTGCATCAATTATACGTTTGTTTGCCTGATGAGCTACTAACCAATCTACATCGTCATGACTTAAATCATTACGTTTCATTATAAGCTCACTTACATCAGCCATCTTAGACACAGCATTTTTAAACACAGTCTTCCCGTCTTGCACTACAAAATGTTGATTGTTTTTTACAGTTTCCTCAGAAGGAGGTAAAATTGACCCTCCAGATGGTATATTCAATGCCGCTCTACCAGCGCCATCTCCTCTTAAATACTCATCTATTACACCTAAACCTTCAGTATTAGGCTCAAACAATACTGCTCCTGCACCATCACCAAAAATAATAGAGGTAGTTCTATCTGTATAATCTATTATTGAAGACATTTTATCAGCTCCAATAATCAATATTTTTTTATATTTCCCTGATTCTATAAATGCCGAAGCTGTAGACATTCCGTATAAGAAACCAGAACAAGCCGCATTTAAATCGTAAGCAAATGCATTTATAGCTCCAATTTCCGAAGCTACATAAACCGCTGTTGCTGCTACTGGCATATCTGGTGTAACACTTGCCACAATGACAAGGTCAATTTCTTTAGGGTCTAGTTTTGATTTTGCAATTAAATCCTCTGCTGCTTTTATAGCAAGATAAGAAGTTCCAGCTCCTTCTTTTTTTAGAATTCTTCTTTCTTTAATACCTGTTCGAGAAGTAATCCATTCATCATTAGTATCAACCATTGTTGCCAATATATCATTGGTTAATACATAGTCTGGAACATATGCCCCGACTGCTGTTATTGCTGCAGTTATTTTATTCATTCTGTTGTTTTTGTTTAAAAAAGGCTCAAAAAACACCGTTTTATCCTTGTTTTGTTCAAAAAGTAGTGCAAAATAACCTCTTTTTAAGAGATATGAAAATTTATATGCTATTATTTAATTTTATTCTTTAATAGGCTAATCTTTAAAAGACTTATGTGAATTTAAATTGAAGTATTTACCTACAAGTAAATTAATTTTAAGCCCTATTTGATGAAATAAAACAAAAAAACTCTCACTTACGTGAGAGTTAATTTAATAGATATATTATTATACCCCTTAGTCTTCTACTTCTTGTTCTTCTACAGAATTGTCAATTAAAACTTGACCTCTGTGATATAACTTTCCTTCAAACCAGTGAGCTCTATGGTATAGA
This sequence comes from Flavobacteriaceae bacterium, assembly GCA_034110725.1. Lineage (GTDB taxonomy): Bacteria > Bacteroidota > Bacteroidia > Flavobacteriales > Flavobacteriaceae. The sequence goes on along the minus strand of JAWUYQ010000095.1, from coordinate 24,047 downwards.
TGTGCTTCACCTGTTGTTGGACAAGTAGCTATTTGAGGTACAGTTGCCTTATAATGAGTTCTTCTTTTATCTCTTCTTGTTCTCGAGATTTTTCTCTTAGGATGTGCCATTTTATTCTTATTTGTCTGTTAATAGATTCTTTAATTTATTCCAACGAGGATCTACATCTTCTGTTTCTTCCTCGGTACTCTCTTTTAAACTATACTTTTCAATGCTAGATAGTATTTCTATATCTAACGTGCCATCTTCAATTCCTGGATGACTTAACTTAAACGGTTTTGCTAACACAATCATTTCATAAATGTATTGTTTCACGTCAATTTCATATTCACCGTGAGGTAAAATTAAAATCTCTTCATTTTCATTATTAAATTCCTCACCAAAACGCACAATTAACTTTAAATCAGTTTCTATTGCTTTATCAAATGGCTCGTTAGTTAAATCACAATTTACATTAATAGTCCCTTGAGCCTTAAAGTCAAGTTCAATCATTGTAGCTGTTTTATTTAACAGTAATGACGTTGTAATTGCTACATCATTAAATTCATCATACCCAAAAAAATCAAAGAACGCTTTTGTTATTCTAAACTCAAAATTATGTTTTCCTTCCTTTAATCCAACAAATGGGATCGTAAACTCTTTCATACATCAATTATTTGAAAAAATTATTTTGAGTCTGCAAATATAGAATATTTTATTCTACTACTACACTAGATATCAACATTTTTTTGTTTATATCTTTTTACCCTTACGTAACACGTCTTTAGTAAGCTCAGCATACTCGGACCTATTTTTTACAATTTTGATTGCAGTAAACAAGGCTTCTGTAAATGAACTTTCGTCTGCAATACCCTTTCCTGCAATTTCGTATGCTGTGCCGTGATCTGGAGACGTTCTTACTTCTGAAAGTCCCGCGGTGTAATTTACCCCGTTCCCAAAAGTTAATGTCTTAAAAGGTATTAATCCTTGGTCATGATACGAGGCTACAACAGCATCAAATTTCTTATAATTATTAGATCCAAAGAAACTGTCAGCTGCATAGGGACCAAATACCATAATATTATTATTATAAAGAGATTCAATTGCAGGCTTTAACACCTCATCATCCTCTTTACCAATAACGCCGTTATCACCCGAATGAGGATTAATCCCTAAAACTGCAATTCTTGGCTTGTTAATTCTGAAATCTTTCTTTAATGATTCGTTTATTGTTGTAATCTTTTCCTTAATTAAATCAGGTGTTATTTCGTTAGCTACATCCTTTACCGCAACGTGATCTGTAAGCAATCCAATTTTTAAGTTATCGGAAACCATGAACATTAACGCGTTACCTTCTAATTCTTGAGCAAGATAATCGGTATGTCCTGGAAATGAAAAATCTTCTGATTGAATATTAGCTTTATTAATTGGAGCAGTTAAAAGCCCGTCAATTTTTTTATCTTTAAGGGCTGTAGTCGCAGCTTTAAGCGACATGATTGCCAACTCTCCTGCTTTTTCGATTTCTTTCCCAAATTCAAAATTAAATGACTCCTCCCAAACATTTATAACGTTAAGTTTATTCTCAACTAATTTGTCTAAACTATCTATTCGTTGTGTTTGAGTTGTTGAATTTAAATGTTTCTTTAAATATTGAATTGATTTATGAGAAGCAAAAACAACTGGCGTACAAAAATCAAACATTCTTGGGTCAGCAAATGTTTTTAAAATAACCTCTGCTCCAATACCATTTAAATCTCCTACAGAAATACCAATACTTATTTTCTTATCTATATTCATACAATGTGGTAATATTTATATCTTATAAAAAGGAATCCTTTTTACTTTACAACTAAAAAAAGTAAATTTATTGTAATTTTGAAAACACAAAAGTAACCAATTATTTTATTAAAAATGTTTACAGGCATAATTGAATCTCTAGGAAAAATTATTACAATAGAAAATGAAGGAACAAATATTCATTATACTATAAAAAGCGACTTCACCGAGGAGTTAAAAATAGATCAAAGTGTAGCTCACAACGGAGTATGTTTAACCGTGGTTGCTATAAATGACGATGAATACACTGTTACCGCTATTCATGAGACACTTCAAAAAACCAATTTAAACTCATTAAAGGTTAATGATATTGTAAATCTCGAACGCGGAATGAAACTCGGCGACAGATTAGATGGACATATTGTTCAGGGACATGTAGATCAGACTGGAAAATGTATTGCTATAAAAGAAGAAAATGGAAGTTGGGTATTTACTTTTCAATATGACAGCTCATTAGGAAATATTACTATAGAAAAAGGCTCTATAACTATAAGCGGTACTAGTTTAACCGTTATAAACTCTAAAGAGGATCAATTTAGTGTAGCAATAATTCCTTATACATATGAAAATACAATTTTCAAAAACATTGAAATTGATAGTGTAATTAATTTGGAATTTGATGTTATAGGAAAATATGTAGCTAGACTACATAAAAGGTAGTGTTATTTTTTCTTAAAAGATTTTTTTACTCCATAAAACAATCCAGCAACTAACAACGCTATCACTCCTCCATCTACTGGTAAGCCAGGTGGTGGTGTCGGTGGTGGCGGATCTCCAGCTTCAATAGCAAACAATGCTGGCACTGTAAATAACAATGCTAGTACTAGAAAAAACGCTTTTTGTTTATTGTGTTTCATATGGTGTAAAAATATAAAAAAAAATGGGTTGTCCAAAAAAAACAGAAACAAACCGTACATTTTTAAACTAATCAATATTAGTTATTAACAAATTTTAGAGATAAATCTCTAACATCTGAGGGAGCAAATATAGAAAAAAAAGTGACAATTAAAATTATGTTAAGGTTTTTTTTTGAGTTAACAAACTATTTAACAAAGCTATAGGTTTCTATGATATTTATAAAAAGAATAAACTAACAAAAATCATACTATTAATTTATTTCACTTCTAAAAAATATCATTATAAAAAATACCTTGTTAATAAGTTTTTCTTACGACGCTAAGTCAAAATATAATGCCGAAATTCAAAATCAGCCTCTAAACAAGAAAAAATCTTTTTTCATTTCCTCTATCGCCTCTTCACTATGATCCGTAATATAATTAATTGCATTTTCGGTAAAGATGTTTCCTTTTTCTGTTAGTGACACTATATCAGCTTCAACAATAATCATATTGTTTTTTAAAGCCAATTCTAAAACCGATTTTGCTTGAGACTTCTGCCAGTTAATGTGTTCTCCTAAATGATTTACATGCCTCTCATTGATTTCTTTATGATTCTTTAAGTGTAATAAAAAGGTTAATAACAATACTTCTATTTTCTGACGTTGTTGTTTATAAGCAACAGAAATCATTCCCGTAGATGGAGCAAATAAAAACACTACTAAAAACACAACTCCCAAAACACTTGCAATTGATCCAGCAATTGAAGCGTCCAGCCCATGCGCTAACCAATAACCCGAAATTGCAGAAAAGACCCCAAAGCCCACAGAAAGAAAAAGCATTTTTTTTAAATCTTTAGTCAACAAATATGCCGTAGCAGCAGGAGCTATAGTTAATGCCACAACTAATATTGCACCAACAGCATCAAAAGCACCAACAGTCGTTACTGAAGCAACAGTCATTAAACCATAATGTAATAATACAGGAGAAAACCCTAGTGCCGAAGCAAGCCCTGCATCAAATGTACTCACCTTTAACTCTTTAAAAAAAGCGATTAATAGACTTAATGTTATTATTAAAATTGTTCCGACTACCCAAAGTGATTTTGGACCAACATCAGCACCAAACAATTCTAGCCTATCGAAAGGAGCAAAAGCTAGCTCCCCTAGTAACACCGCATCAATATCCAAATGTACATCATTGGCGTTTTGCGCTATTAATATAACCCCAATACTAAACAGTGCAGGGAATATTAAACCAATAGCAGTATCTTCTTTTACCAAACCAGTCTTCTGTATGAATTCTACTAAAAAGACAGTTAGTATTCCTGTAAATGCGGCAAGTATTATTAATAAAGGAGATGATAAATCATGTGTGATAAAAAAACCAACTACAATTCCAGGTAAAATTGCATGACTTATTGCATCACTAATTAAAGCCATCTTCCTCAATACTAAAAAAACTCCAGGAATTGCACAAGCAATAGCTACTATACTTGCTATCAGCTGTATTTCTATCTGAGCACTAGTCATTTGTACTTATATGTTGATTATATAAATTCTTTGCTTTAAAAAAACCTTCTTCCGTTAAAGACCAATTTGAACCACTTAATATAATTAAATTTTCCTTTTCTAATTTAAGAAGTGACTTTTTAGTGTACCCCTGAAAATTATTTAAAATCTTAACCGTATGAGGATGACTAATATTACTATGATTTTTTGCTATATCATACATGAATGACAATGTTTTATGCGATTGTAAATCGTTTCTGTTTTTTCTAAATCTTATCTCTTTAAACAACAAACCCCTTCCTGGAGAAAAAATAAACGATATTAATACAAACATTGAAGCAACCAGCACAATTACTGGCCCAGTAGATAAATTAGGATAACTAGCACTAATACCTGTCCCTATTATTCCTGAAAAAGCCCCAAATGTTGCAGCTAATCCAACCATTATCGCTAAGCTATTTGTCCATTGTCTTGCAGCAGCGGCAGGAGCTAATAACATCGCGCTCATTAGAACAACTCCAACAGTTTGTAAACCCAAGATAATTGCAGCAACGATAAAAGACGTAATCAATGTATCTAATAACTTTATATTAAACCCTAGGGTTTTTGTGTAATCAGCATCAAATAATAGCAACTTAAATTCTTTCCATAATAATAATATTACAACTAAGCACACTCCCGTAACTATTGCCATAAACCAAACATCCTTTTCTAATAAAGTAGCCGCTTGACCAAACAAATACTTGTCCAATCCAGCTTGATTAGCATTTGGTTGTTTTTGAATAAACGTTAACAACAACATCCCTACACCAAAAAACAACGACAATATTAACCCTAAAGCTGTATCAGATTTTAAATGAGTTTTTGTAATAATTGATTTAATCCAAAAAGCACCTAGCAATCCACTTATTAACGCACCTAGCAGTAGAGTATTGCTTTCTTTAGCTCCAGTTATTAAAAATGCAACAGCAATTCCTGGTAAAGCCGCATGAGAAATGGCATCTCCTAAAAGGCTCTGTTTTCGTAACACTGCAAAACTCCCCAACATACCACATACCGCGCCAAGTATTGCGGTACCAATAGTAATTGTTCTCAGTGTATAATCTGAAAAAAGTTGCTCTATATAAGTTGTTAAGTCGATGGTTTTATTTTTAGTAATTACTCTTGAATACTTACCTGGTAATTAATACCATAAGTTTTTGTTAAATTCTCATTATTAAAAATGTCACTAACTGGACCTGTAGCAATCTTCTTTACGTTCAAGAAAGTTACCCAATCAAAATACTCAGGAACGGTTTGCAAATCATGATGAACTACAATTACCGTTTTACCAGCTTTACGTAAGATTTTTAAAATATTAATAATTGCCTTTTCTGTAGTTGCATCTACTCCCTGAAAAGGTTCATCCATAAAATATATTTCAGCATTTTGCACTAATGCACGAGCTAAAAATATACGTTGCTGTTGCCCACCTGAAAGCTGACTTATTTGTCTGTTTTTAAAGGGTAACATTCCAACCTTTTCCAATGCTTCTAAAGCAGCCTTCTTCTCTGCTTTTCCAGGACGTTTAATCCAACCCAAACTACCATAAGTCCCCATTAGCACAACATCAAGTGCTGTTGTTGGAAAATCCCAATCTACACTTCCTTTCTGTGGTACATAAGCGACTAATTTTCGTTGTTTCTTATAAGGTTTCCCGAAGATAGTCACGGATCCTGCAATTGGTTTTATAATCCCCAATATTGCCTTTATAAGTGTGCTTTTTCCAGCCCCATTGGGACCAACAATTGCCATTAATACTCCCTTAGGTATTGTTAAATCAATATCCCAAAGTACTGGTTTGTAATTATATGCAACAGTTAAATCGTCTATTGCAACTGCAATTTCCTCTTTCATTACTTTAAAGCATTAACAATTATTTTCATATTGTATTCGTACATTCCTATATAAGTACCTTCAATAGTGCCTGTATTCCCCAAAGCATCTGAGTACAAAGTACCACCAATTTCTACTTGATGATTTTTAGCATTTACTGCCGCTTGTAGTGCTTCAACCGTACGAACTGGAACAGAGCTTTCAATGAAAATAGATTTGACATTATGTTTGATTATAAAATCAGAAATACGTTGCACATCCTGAACTCCAGCTTCAGTTGCTGTTGACAAACCTTGTAAACTTACTACTTGAAAATCATATCCTTCACCAAAATACGCAAAGGCATCGTGAGCGGTTACTAAAATTCGCTTTTCTTTAGATAAAACTTCTAATTGAGTTTCATTATTTTTCTCTAAAGCTGTTAATTTTTCAATATATATTTTAGCATTCGCTGCATATTTTATTGCGTTTCTAGCATCTAATTTTGATAATTCCTCTGCGACATATTTCGTTGCTTTTTTCCATTTAGGAATAGAAAACCAAAAATGTGGATCATAACTTGATGCAAAATCTGCTGATGAAATCAAATCTGATTTTGATATAGCATCAGAAACTGCAATTGTCTTTTTTCCTTGATGACGCATTTTTTCGAATACATCTTCTAACTTTCCTTCTAAATGTAATCCACTATAAAATATAACGTCAGCATTGTAAAACTTAGCTACATCTCCTTCACTTGCTTTATATAAATGGGGGTCAACTCCAGCCCCCATTAATCCCTCTATCTCGACTAAATCACCTGCTAATGCTTTCACTAAGTCGGTAACTTGAGATGTTGTGGTAACAACTCTTAGTTTTTCGTTTGTCCTATCTTTTTTCTCTTCTTTTTTACAAGAAAATGATATTAGCGCAATTAATATAATTATATAATTTTTCATCCTTTATTTTTAACGTAAATATTATTAGCTATTTGTTGTGAAATAGTAAATTCATTCGAAGCTATTTTGATTCGCATTGAATTATCAAACGCTTCTTTTTCCAAAACTGTCATTTCTACTCCTAAAGCAATTCCTTGCTTATCTAGGTAGCGTAAAAAATCAGACGAAGTATCTTTTACCCCTACACAAACCGCTTTCATATTAACTCCAATAGTTGAAAGTAATGATTTTTCTAAAAAATTAATATTCCCTTCTTCATCCGGAATAGGATCACCATGAGGATCATGTTTTGGATATCCTAAAAAAGCATCCATTTCATTTATCAATTTTTTAGAATGGATATGCTCCAATTGCTCTGCAACCTCATGCACCTCATCCCAATTGAAATTAAATTTCTCCACCAACAACACTTCCCATAAACGGTGTTTTCTAATTACATTTGCTGCAATTTTCTCACCTTTTTTAGTCAGTGTAACTCCCTGATATTTCACATACAATACCAATTCTTTATCAGACAATTTTTTAACCATGTCTGTTACCGACGAAGCTTTAGTATCCAATTGTTGTGCAATTGCATTGGTACTTATTCCTTTTTCAGTTTTCCTGCTTAAATGAAATATTGCCTTTAAATAATTTTCTTCTGACTTAGAAAGCATTAAGTTGTTTTTTAGACAAATATACAATATAAATTTAGATGTATTTCAAATTATTTTTAGGTTAGTCTAAAAATTAGATTAGATTTGCTGAAAAAATAATTTAAGAGATGAAAAAATTACTCTCAATACTTTTCATAATATTTTTAAGCTTTATCAGTTTTGCTCAGCACGACAATAATGCTACTTACATCATTAAAGGAACAGTAAGCCATAACGGAACTCCAATTGCTTTTGCTACTGTATCAATAAAAGATACTTCAAACGGTGTTGCTTGTAATGAGAACGGCATGTATAACTTAAAGTCTAATCATGGGGAATTTACTATTACCGCTCAAGCTGTCGGGTTTAAAACTAGTAAAAAAACTATCCATTTAGATAGTGATATAATCTTAAATTTTGATTTAGAAGAAGACATTTCAAACCTTAATCAAGTAGTAGTAACTGGTACTAGAACCTACAAAAAAAGAACGAATTCTGCAGTTATTGTAAATGTTATCAATAGCCAAACTTTAGAAAACGTACAAGCATGTACTTTATCAGAAGGGTTAAAGTTTCAAACAGGATTACGTGTAGAAACTGATTGTCAGACTTGCAATTACACACAATTACGCATGAACGGATTAGCAGGTGGATATTCACAAATACTAATAAATGGTCGTCCTATATTCAGTCCTTTAACTGGTTTATATGGTATGGAACAAATCCCGACAAACATGATTGACCGCATAGAAGTTGTTCGTGGTGGTGGATCTGCATTATATGGATCAAGTGCAATAGGTGGTACTGTAAATGTTATCACTAAAATTCCTAGAAAAAACAATTATGAAATTGGATATACTCATCAAAATTTCAAAGGAACACCAGAAAACATTTTAGCAGGAAATGTTACTGCTATATCAGAAAGCAAAGAAACTGGAGCTACATTTTTCATCAATAACAGACAACGAAGTGCATATGATGCAAATGGAGATGATTTTTCAGAATTACCGCAACTAAAAAACTTATCGTTTGGTACCAACATGTTCTTTTTACCTACGGATAATCAAAAATTAGAAGTTAGTTTAAGTAAACTAAACGAATACCGATATGGAGGAGAACTAGTTGATGGGGTAGCACATTTAGCAAAACAATCCGAAGAACGTACTCACGATGTATTTATTGGTAATGCTGACTATCAAATAAATTTTAACGAAGATAAAAGTTCATTCATCACATATGTTGCAACTCAACATACTGAAAGAATTCATTACACAGGAATTGTTCCAGATCCAACCGACACAGCTGCTTATCAGAATCATTTAGAAAACCCGCCTTATGGAGCATCTGTAAATTTAACCGTGCAAGGTGGTATGCAATTGAATCATAAATTAGAAAAATTCATCAAAGGAAATAATGTTTTGACTTTTGGAACTGAATATGTACAAGATGAAGTATTAGATCAAATTGACGCCTACAACTACAAGACCGATCAATTAACCCGAAACCTTAGTGTATTTGCACAAAGTGATTGGGAAATTACAGAAAAATTAAACTTATTAACTGGTGTTCGTTTTGATAATCACAGACTAAATGATTTTGAAAACAATAAAAACGTTACTAGCAATGTAGCTAGCCCCAGAGTTTCTTTATTATACAAACCTTTTGGAAAAGCACAATTAAGAGCAACTTGGGGAACAGGTTTTAGAGCACCTCAAGCTTTTGACACAGACCTACACATTGCTTTTGCAGGTGGAGGAGTATCAAGAGTTAAATTAGCAGACGATTTAAAAAAAGAACGCTCAAATACCTACACCGCTTCATTTAACTATGACAAAGGGAACGAACATTTTATTGCGGGGTTTACTTTAGAAGGGTTTTACACCCATTTAGATGACGCTTTCTATTTAGATCCTAATGGCGAAGATACATTTGGTGAAACATTTATAAAACGTAATGGTGATGGCGCAACAGTGAAAGGAATTACCCTTGAAGCAAGAGCTAATTTTGATAAAGTTATACAAATAGAAGCTGGATTCACTTTACAGTCAAGTCTTTTTGATACTGCAGTAGAAAATATTGATGGGCAAGTAAAAAAGCGTGAATTTTTAAGAACCCCAAATGATTATGGATATGCAACATTTAGCTATATGCCAACTAAAAAATTCAACACCTCTTTAAATTTGGTATATACAGGTAAAATGGAACTAGCTCATTTAGCTGGTGCTCCGGAACAAACAACTGATGAATATTTAACCTCGAGATCATTTATGGAACTTGGATTTAAATCAAGCTATACTTTTAATTTAGAAAAAGTAGGCACAAAGCTTCAAGTGTTCGGAGGAGTGAAAAACATTTTTGATCAATATCAAACCGATTTTGACTCAGGGAAAAATCGTGATAGTAATTATGTATACGGACCTGGAACACCTAGAACTTACTTTATAGGTTTAAAATTTGGAACAGGATTATAAACTCAACTGAAAAACGATTATTCTAAAACCGACTGAAGAAATCAGTCGGTTTTTTTATGTAATTTTGTCCCCTTATAAAACTTGTAACTTTCACATGAAAAAAGACATCGAAATACCAAAATCAGAAGGTGTATATATTGCAATTGTATTAGAATATAATACCGAATTTGAGTTTGATGACTGGAACGCCTATTTAATTAATGATTTAGAAACTGATTTAGAAATGGTTTTTGTTGTAACAGAAGGATATGATACGGAACGTCGCACTTCAAAAATGCGCCATGCAATGCCGATTATTCCTAAAAAGTCATATGCTAAAGTTGAACTGATGATGGAAGATGTTTTTGAATTAAATAATAAGTTTAGCGTTAGTTACTTTGCAGAAGCTAAATTGTATGATAAAAAATACATCTTCAGTAAAAACACAATTAATAAAAAAACTTTAAGAGATATCCCTCACATGGACTCTAAAGGAATTTTAATGAAATAACACATAATTTAATTGCAACTATACCTCTATCTATTAGCTTACATTTTTCTGATTATTGGAGTATCTATATATATTTCAAGAACCTCAACATCTGAAGATTTTTTAATTGGAGGTAGAGACAGGAATGGATTAGCGATTTTATTTTCAAAATTTGCTGGAGCTATTGGAGTCAGCACTTTAATAACATATACTGGCTATGCATATACTTTTGGATGGGGACTCTTTGCCATGTCAATTGGTTCTGTTGTAGGCTATTTAATATTTGCTTTTTGGGCAGCACCAAAAATTAAGCGACTCTCGTTAAAAGGTCAGTTTTATACACAGGGAGATCTACCTTCTTATGTCACAAATAATAAAGACACTGCGGTAGTAACCAATATTACAACCATTGTAGTTCAGTTTTTCTGGGTAGTATTGTCACTTGCAGGAGGAGCTAAAATCATCGCTTTTTTTGATATATTTTCTTACGAAACAGCACTGTTAATAACCACAGGAGTTGTACTTATTTATGTATTACTTTCCGGATATAAAGCTGTTATTATTACTGATATCATCCAAGCTTTAATTATCATAGTCTTTTTAATTATTGTTATTTCTGGTATTATTGACATCCCTGATTTAAAAGATATAATTTATAATTCAACACCTAAAAAAGTAACTCTTGGTAGTGTTATTGGACTCATATTATATGGTGGATTATCTGTTTTTGGAATGGCAGATAGGTACCAATTATGTTATTCCGCTAAAAACGAAAAATCATTAAAATTAGGATTAGGAATTGCTATTATACCAGTCCTTTTTATCTCCTTAATGCTATTACTTATTGGTTTATATGTATTTCAACAAATTCCTTCACTTGATCCAGATACGGTATTTGTATACGCTATGAAACATTTCCTAAATCCATCATGGTTACCATTATTACTAGTCTTATTTTTTGCGGGGCTAATGAGTACAGCAGACACTTCTATATTTGCCGTTGCTTCACACAGTCTTTTTAATACCAAAAAAGAACAAAAGGTTAATTCCTTACGATATGCAACTGTTTTTACGGTTATCGCTGCTTTTATACTTGCTTATTTCTGGAGAGATATTGTAGAAATCACCATTGTTGGAGCTGCTTTACGAATGACACTTTCTGTTGCAATGATATATGTAATTAAGAATAATAAAAATAGTGGGCGATTTATAGCAAGTGCTATTGGAGGAATATTAGGTTTAATTATAGGCTTATTAGTTTTTGGCCCAAAACCAACTATTGCCATTATGGTTCTGACAGGATCACTATTAGGTTTGATCTATAAAACTAAAAAAACGGACTAACAGTATTTATTTCCCCTCCAACTTAGTAATAACCTTATTTAAAGATTAGCCGTATATTTACTTTAACATTTTTGATAAAACACCACTAAATTGAGTCTATCTATTGAATTTTGATAAAACTCTATTTAACATAAAAAAGAGTATGAAACACGCGTCAATAATTTTAGTTGCACTCCTAATAATTACTTCATGTTCATCAGACGAGACTCCCATAACACAACTTCCGCAAACCATTTACCCAGCTTTTGGAACTGAAACAGCTTATAGCCATAAAATTGTAATGAGATAGCGAGTTAACCAGTAACTAATCCAATTTGTCCGTTAGTTTCTTAAATATTTTCTTAGGGTTTTTCCCTTCGTAAAGAATTGCATGAATTGCATCTATTATTGGAGTTCTAGCAACTTTTTCGCTTGAAATATTTAAGGCATATGCACTTTTTGTAGCGTAATATCCTTCCGCAACCATACTCATTTCCATTTGCGCAGATTTAACAGTATATCCTTTCCCAATCATATTTCCAAACATTCTGTTTCTACTAAAAACAGAATACCCTGTTACCAATAAATCTCCTAAATAAGCAGAATCATTAATATTACGTTTCATTTTATGACGTTTCTTAATAAAGCGTTTCATTTCGCGAATACCATTACTCATTAACACACTCTGGAAGTTATCTCCATATCCTAACCCGTGTGCAATACCAGCAGCGATGGCATATATATTCTTTAACATTGCAGCATATTCAGTTCCAACAATATCATCCGATATTTTGCACTTAATATACCAGCTAGATAATGCGTTTGCGACTATAGTTGCATTAGCAGCACTTGCACTTGCGATAGTTAAATAGGATAATCGCTCTAACGCCACTTCTTCAGCATGACATGGACCTGTAATTACCCCAATATTTTCAAAAGGGATATTGTATTGTTTATGAAAATGCTCTCCAACTATCAAACTACTTTCAGGAACAATCCCTTTAATAGCAGAAAACACAATCTTATCTATCAATGAAACCGTTAACGATTTTAATTCGCTATGTAAAAAAGCAGACGGAATTGCAAAAATAACCACATCGGCTTGAGCAATAACCTCATTAATATCAGAGCTTAATTTCAACTTACTCATGTCAAACTCAACAGAACTTAAATAATTAGGATTATGATGTTCCGCAAATAAGTGCTCAATAGCAGATTCATTACGCATGTACCAGCCAATTTCCGAACAGTTTTCGCTCAACATTTTTACAATTGCTGTTGCCCAACTTCCTCCACCGATAACTGCGTATTTTTTCTGACTCATATTATTATTTTGCTTAGTAAGCAAAAATACGAAAAAATTAAGCATTAAAAATATGATTAAATTCATATCTACAAGCTCATTTTTAGTTTTGGCATAAAAGTTGATTTTACTCTAGTATAAAATAAAAACTTATGAATTATTTAAAACTACTTTTCGGGATATTTACTTTCAGTTTACTATTAACTTCATGTCATGTAGATGTGGTTGAAGAACCTCATCATTATACTCCAGTAACCGTACATCAATCATTAGATTCTTACGACTTATGGTATGTTGATATTAATGAAACTACAGGTAATGGGGAAGTTCCTTTTTTACAAAAGGCATTTACAGTTTCATTTAGAAATGGAACTTTATATGCAAACAACAACCTTGTAGGGATTGGTAATACTGGAAATGGTTTTGGGATTGATGTTGGATATTACAACACCTATAATAATATTGTAGAAGTAAGTCACGATATTAACGGATATTGGGAGTTAGAGGTATTTCATATTAACGTGAATAAAATTGAACTGTATCACAGACCAACAAATACATCGTATTTCTTATATGGGTATAGTAAAAATAATTTTGATTATGACTTAGTGTTCTATGACAATATTCATTATTTCTTACAAGAATATGAATCTTGGGAAAAAGTAGCTACTATTGGAGGAACGGAAACTGAATTTGATGCAGAAAACTTTATTCAATTTTTAGCAGGCGGAAATAACGATGAATTTCGAAGCTCACAGGATATAAACGGAACACCTATTAGTAACTTGTATTGGGATTATAGCGGCTTATACAATGTTTCAAATTTCACAGATACTAATTATGTGAAAGCTCTTACATTAGATTACGACTACTTTGCAGATGAATATTTTGAACTAAGTATTATTACTGATGGAGAAATTGAATTATACCACCCTACTTCAGGAACTGCTTATCGTTTTGTAGGTAGACATTTTATACAGTATTTAAAAACTGCTGAAGGAAAAATGGCAGATAAGAAGAGAACAAAAACTGTTTTAAAAGATTTCCATAAGGAGTCAAGTAAACGAGTTATAAAAAAATAAAAGATTAGTTTTTAGTTGAGTTATTAAGAAAGTTACGTGCCGCCAAGTACGTAGCTTTCTTTTTATGTTTTAACCTTTAAGTAATTATCCATTTTAAAAAGTTATCTTGTTTGCTCATTTATTTTCGCATCAAATTAGCATGAACAACTCAAAAAACAACCAAAACTCTACCTCCTTAAAATCAACCCATTACGACACTATAATTATTGGCTCTGGAGCTGGTGGATTATCGGCTGCAATATGTCTTGCCCGGGAAGGTCAGAAAGTATTGGTATTAGAGCAACATGATGTCCCTGGAGGATGGTGTCATAGTTTTTATTTAAACGGTCATCGGTTCACACCTGGAGTACATTATGTAGGATTACTTGAAAAAGGACAATCTACAAACGAACTCTATACTGGCCTGGGAATTGCAAATGATATTTCTTTTTACAGAATGAACACCGAGGCTTTTGAACATTGTTGGATTGGTGAAGAACGTTTTGATTATCCTGCAAATTATAATGATTTTATAAATGCATTGGTTGAGCGCTTTCCTGAAGAAGAAAAGAACATAAGAAAATACCTTACAATTGTAAAAAATATTGGAGACCAACTTAAATTAATACCTAAAATTAGAGGTTTCTGGCAACAAATAACAATTCCTTTTCGCACGAAGCATATGGGAAAATACTCCCCTTTCACTTTAAAACGTGTCATGAATTGGTATATTAAAGATCCGTTGTTAAAAAGTTTTTTAGGAGTTCAATTTGGTGATCATGGCTTACCTCCATCAAAAGCAAGTTTTATAATGCATGCCGCTATAATGGATCATTACTCTTCTGGAGGTTTCTACCCAATGGGTGGTGGTGGTGCATTAATTAAAGCCATGACCAATAAAATAAAAGCTCATGATGGTGAAATTAAAACGAGTGCATCAGTAAAAAGTATTTTACTAGATCATAGTAAGAAAAAGAAAAAAGCCATTGGTGTAGCCTTAGAATCAGGTGAACAATTTTTTGCAGACCGAGTAATCTCAAATGCCGACCCTGGAATTACATATCTTGACTTAATTGGTAAAGAAAACTTAAGTAAGAAACTTCACAAAAGATTAAGTAATACAAAATATTCGTGCACCTCTATTATGCTATTCTTAACAGTAGATATGGATGTGAAAGCTGCTGGTTTGGATTCTGGTAACATTTGGTACATGAAAAACAAAGACCTTGATGATGTGTATAATGATATGCAACAAAAAGACATCTTAACTGGTGATGAGTTTTCTGGACTATTTATCAGTTGTACAACTCTGAAAGACCCTATTAGTTTTGATGGAAAGCATCATACGCTAGAAGTAATTACATATATAAATTATGAGGCATTTAGTGATTTTGAAAATGAAGAAAGAGAACGATCATCTGCTTACTTAAAATTTAAAGAACAACTTATTGAAAAATTCTTAAATAGCTTAGAGAATGTACTTCCTGGAGTAAGATCGCACATAGTGCATCAAAATTTAGGAACTCCTATGACTAACGAATATTACATAAACTCCACTAAAGGGAATGTTTACGGTACCGAAAAGAGTTTAAAATATATCGGGCCTTTTGCTTATAAATCTAAAAGTGAAATAGATAACCTATACATGTGTGGCGCAAGTATCGTATCACATGGTGTTGCAGGAGCTGGTTACTCAGGAGTACAAACTGCTGCTTCAATTTTAGGTTGCAGACAGGACGATTTAATAAAACCAGATGAATCACAGCATTTGAAAATATATGATGCTGAAGATGCTACAAATTATCCGGATTGGATGCTTAAAAAAATGGACGTAAAAAAAATGCGCCAAACACTTAAAGACAAAGTCTCAGAAGATGTATAAAAATTAAACACGATGAAATATATTTATATTATCTCAGTATTATTACTATCGATAGGTTCGGCATTTGGACAAAAAGAAGTAAATGGCTTAACCCCTAAGCAATCCTCTGCAAATTCAGAAATTAAAGTTTTTTATGCGAACCATAACAAACTCAAAAATAATGCGGCTATATCATTAAACAATAAGCTAGTTAATGAATTAGTAATAAAACACTTAGATCCTGATAAAATAGAAAGTGTAAATGTAAAAAAAGGACCTTTTTTAATTAACAACATAAGTTATAATGGCAAAATAATTATTAAGACAAAAGATGATTATCAACCCAACTTAATTTCACTAAATCAGTTAAAAACAAAACACATAAATGTTAAAGAAAACGCTACAATCTTTCAGATTGACAATAAAATAATAACTGCTGATTACGACACTTATTTAGTTGATGAAAAGTATATTTTGAATATCACAGTTAAAACATTTAAAAACCCAAAAGAAAAACTGAACATCAATATCATTAATTTAATGACTAAGTCCGTACAAAACATTAATAAAGCTAACAACATAATTCTCCGTGGTAACAACACCAAATCTGCACAATCAGATAATTAAAGACAAGGAAGTACCTTGCAACACTTTAAAAAAATTCTAATTAATGTATCTTTACAATCTATCTAAAGGTGGATATTATGGAAGACAATAAGATGCTAAATTATATTAAAGATGTATTAGAAAATATGCCAATAGGTTGGTTGAGTTTAACAACACATCGGCTAGATATTTATAATGAAGAATTGGCTAAAACTCAATTCTTAGAACAGTTTGAAGCCTTATTTAATAACAATAATTCTGAATCATCAGTACTGAGTGAATTACCTACTGCTTTCGACTATATTCGCTTAGGTCATCCGTTATCTTGTATACTAGAATGGGTTATTGGGAATTTAAATAATCTAGAACCAAATAATGTAATAAGTTTTTCGTCAAAGACGGTTCCTGTTTTGGCAATTCTAAGAAAGAACTTATTAGATAATAAAAAAATACAAATCATTTATACTGGTGAATTACCAAATTTCTTTGATGCCGAAGTACTCAAAAATATTTATGGCTATAAATTTGAATTAAAGAAAGTTGAAAAAATAGAAGAAGTTTCTACTTATAACGGTAGTACAATTTTCATTTCTCAACAAGATGATATTTGCAATTTTGATATCACACCAAATGTTGACTTTTTTATCAATGTTCATACACATCTTGGGAGTATTCTATTAGTAAATGGTGAACAAAACGAAAATTATATTTCGGAAATTCAGCATGTACGTAGAAGAGAAACCATTGCAATGACACCAGCCAATTCTCTAGCTGCTTTAAATTCTTTAGGAGAACAATCTTCTTTTAATAATAAGAAAAGTAATGTTGAGGCAGATAAAACATCGGTATTAAATTCAATTAATGAAATTACCGGTACAAACACAAAAGCACTAGTTGCTTCAAGCGGACTATCTATTCAGTATGCGATTTTAATGGGACTTATTCACGATGCCCTAGAAAAACATAAAGGAAAGGCTATTAAAATTGTAGTGCCTCCTAATTGTTATGGTGGAACAAACGACCAAGCAAGACGAGTTGCTGCGTGTATTGATAATGTTGAAGTGATGGATTTACCAGTTGATGGTGATAACGATATGGTTCAAAGTATTGATATCGTTTTAGCTAAAATTGCTGCCGAAGATGCTATCCCTTACATCATCGCTGAAATTCCAACAAATCCAAGAGTTGAAGTTCCAGACTTGATACAATTAAGAAAAGTTTTAAGTGCAACTCGTAAAACAAGTAAAGGTGAAACTGCTATCGATCCTGTTTTTATTTTAGATCAAACATTTTGCCCTAATGTGCACTTTTTAGGTGATGATGAAATACTCTCTACGGTTAGAACCATTTCTTTTGCAAGTGGATCGAAATTTCCTAGTGGTGGGCAATGTACTGCTGGTTACTGTGTAGGGAATACAAAAACGGAAGCTTTGATGGAAAAAATAGAATTACATCTAAGACTTTGTGATAATGAGGCTACGAATCTTCAATATGAAATATTAGCAAAACAGTTGCCATCAATGAATCAGCGAATTCATGATGCGTATAAAAATACACGTGAATTTGTAAACTTTATCAACGCTACTTTACCAGCAGCGAAAATCAATTTTGTTTCAGAAGAATTGGCAGAAAAAGGGTTTACACCATCTGTGTTTTCATTAGATCTTCCTACTAAAGGGAATACTGACGAAGAAAGAGAAACCTATAAAAGAGCGTTGAATTTGAAGTTGATCAATTTAATGATTACGGAAATTCCACATGAAAGCAAGTACTGTGTGAGTTATGGGCAACTAAAAGGATGTTATTGGACAATCCCCGCAACATCTACACAAGGAACAACTAAAGAAGGTGACAAGGATTATATTGCTCGTGTAGCACTTTCTCCTAATATGGACCTTGAATTGCATAAAAAAGTTTTCTTAGATTTTGTTAAAAATATTTAAACTAGAAGACACAAAAATCACATACTTATTAAGAAATTCACGTGCATGATTGTACGTGATTTTTTTTGTATTTATTTATTCACTTCCTTATAAAAAAAACAACTAACTTCGTATAACAACCGATAAAGATAATTAAAAATCGTTTTATCTCACCGTTATATGGCATTTGTGCTGAACAATGGCAGAAATGTCATAAGATTGACATAGTAATGACGCTACAACCTAGACAACATCAAAATACCTTTGCTAAGTAAACATTAACAAAATATTAAAATGAACAATCAGAACTTAGCAATTAAAATTAAAGACTTACGAAACCGAAAAGGATTTTCTCAAGAACAACTATCGGAAGAAGCAAAATTAAGTATAAGAACTATTCAGCGAATTGAAAAAGGCGAATCTATTCCTAGAGGTGATACATTAATAAAATTAACACAAGCTCTTGGAGTAACACCTAACGATCTTTTAGAATGGGTAGATATTGAAGACAAAGGATATTTAACTCTTTTGAATCTTAGTGCTTTAGCTGGTGTGTTTTTTCATCCTATATTAGGCATAATTATTCCTTTAGTAATGTGGATACTTAAGAAAGATAAAATTAGGGATGTTGATGATTATGGTAAAAAAATAATTAGTTTTCAAATTACTTGGACTTTATTGATTTACTTGACTTTTATTCTTGGAACAAGAGGTTCATATATAAACTTCAATGTGAATTTTTTTGACATTTTATCATGTTTAATCCGCTTTAGAATTGATTTTGAGTTGATTTTTGTAATTTCTTTAGTTATTTTATATGTGTATAATTTTATATTAGTATTTAAGAATATTCAGCGAATTAGAAATGGGAAAAAGGGTTGGTATTTTCCTTCAATTCCTTTTTTGAAATAAAACGCCAAATAACAACATATAAAACGCATGCTTAAGTTGGTTTTTAAATCCAAAAGAAATGTATATTTACTACTTGATTGTCTTGCGGACAATCAGCCGTGCGTAACGCACGACACTTTATATTAAACGTTAAACGAACCATCGTTAACTACTTATAAAAATTCATTTCATCAATAAATTGCCACACTTTAGCGTCTAACAAAGGTTTAATGTTTTTTTGAGTAGCAATACTTTTACGAATCATGGTAGAAGATATTTCCATAATTGGTGCTGCAACTCGAGTTATTCTTGGGTGGTTTTTAAACTGGTGCTCTATAGCTCCTTCAGAAATTCTGGGATACACATACAAATCGTAATTAGCTAAAATAGCTTCGTAGTTTCTCCACTTATGAAAACCTTTTAAATTATCCTCACCCATCAATAATGAAAATTCATGTTGCGGAAATTTATCTTCTAAATGTGCTAAGGTATGAACGGTATAATTAGGTTCTGGCAATCCAAATTCAATATCGGAAGGCTGTATTTTATCATAGTTTTCAGTAGCCAAATACACCATCTCTAACCGATGATGGTTAGCCAATAAACTACTCTTCTTTTTAAACGGACTTAGTGGCGTTACCACCATCCAAACCTGATCTAAGTCAGAGTTTTCAGCCATATGATTTGCAATAGCCAAATGCCCAACGTGAATTGGGTTAAACGTTCCAAAATATAAACCTACTTTCATAATATGCCCGAGAAATCGGATAACTTTTATTCCCGTGAAAACGGGAATCTATTTATTTAATTTTTCAAAAAAGTTCTCGATACTAATTTTACTCATTATAATTGAAAAATTCACACGAACTGACGCTTCAATTTTAATTTTTAGCTTCAGAAACTTATATGCGCTTTTTTAAGAAATTATGCGCTAATTCTTCTGCTTCTTTAAAAGCAACATCCAAATTGTCGTTTTCTATAATAAAATCAAACTGAGGTGCTGTAGCTAGCTCAATTGAGGCTTTTGCAACACGCATGTTTATTTTATCATCACTTTCTGTAGAACGTTTTTTTAAACGAATTTTCAACTCTTCAATACTTGGTGGCTTAACAAAAACAGACAACGTACGCTCTGGGTAAATACGTTTAATATCTATTCCTCCAACAACATCAATATCAAAAATAACATGTTTTCCTTGAGCCCAAATACGTTCTACTTCAGATTTTAGTGTTCCGTAAAAATTATCACGATACACTTCTTCCCATTCCAGGAACTCCTCTGATTTTATTTTGTTTTTGAATTCTCTCAGTGATAAAAAGTAATAATCTTTCCCTTCAACTTCATCACCTCTAGCTTCTCTTGAAGTTGCAGAAATTGAAAATTCTAAATTCAACTTTTCTATTCCTAATAAATGCTTTACAATTGTTGTTTTCCCTGAACCAGAAGGTGCTGAAAAAACGATTAATTTCCCTTTAATCATTACAATACGTTTAACAATTGTTCTTTAATTTTTTCTAACTCATCTTTCATCTGAACAACTAATTTTTGCATTGGCGCATAATTAGATTTTGATCCGATAGTATTAATTTCTCTACCCATTTCCTGAGCAATAAATCCTAATTTCTTACCATTAGAATCTTCTGAATTTATAGATGAAATAAAGTAATCTAAATGGTTACTCAATCGCACTTTCTCTTCAGTAATGTCGTATTTTTCAATATAATAAACCAACTCTTGTTCAAAACGGTTTTCGTCAACCTTTTCTTTTAAATCAGCAATTCCTTTTTGCAAACGTTCTTTTACACCAGCAATACGTTCAGGATCTACAGCAATAACTTCTTCCAATAATCCTCTAATATTATCGTTACGCTGTAAAAATTCTGTTTCCAAAACCTTTCCTTCATCTTCTCTATATTCAACAATATTTGCTATTGCTTCTTTAATATGAGTTTCAATTGTACTCCACTCATTTTCATCTATCT
Organism: Flavobacteriaceae bacterium; assembly: GCA_034110725.1. GTDB lineage: Bacteria > Bacteroidota > Bacteroidia > Flavobacteriales > Flavobacteriaceae. Next base: position 2,547 of record JAWUYQ010000095.1, on the reverse strand, counting down.
CTTCACGTTCAGCTCTTGCAGTATCCGGTAAACGCATAGCCATTTCCAAACATTTTGCACCTGAAGCATCAGGAGCAATTGCCTGTAATTGCTTCATGTACTCTCTTACAACAGCTTCATTTATTTTTGTAGAAGTTTCTTCTCCAGTAACTTCAACAAATAACGATACATCAACTTTTCCTCTAATAATTGATTTTGCAACCAATCTCCTTAATGGCAGTTCCTTTTCTTTATAATAAGAAGGCATTCTGACATTCATATCAAGGCTTTTACTATTCAATGATTTTAATTCAATAGTAATTTTTTTGGTTGGAAGTTGCAGTACGCTTTTCCCATAACCAGTCATGGATTGTATCATAGTTGTCTGAAAAATTTGCTCAAAGATACATAAATTTACAAAGCTATTTATCCTAATTACAAGGCAGAATATCGGTTCACAAAAAATTACTTATCTTTAAAATTGAATGTGCTTTTTAATTTGAAAAGTATCTTTTGACTAATCCCCTTTTTGGGAGACTAATCTTTTAAAATAATTTTATGGAAAACATTAACTGGCTTGCATTAATAGTAGCCTCACTTTCAACATTAGTAGTTGGTTTTGTATGGTATCACCCAAAAGTATTTGGAACAATTTGGATGAAAGAAATTGGAATGACAGAAGAGAAAGCTAAAAACAGTAATATGGCGCTGACTTTTGGTCTATCTGTAGTACTTGCTTTTTTAGTCTCGTTTTTTCTTATGACAATAGTATTTATGGGAGGACCACCAGAAATGCCAAATGGTTCAGCTGAATTCATGACCTTTAAACACGGTGCTGCTCACGGTGCAATGCTAGGGTTATTTGTGATATTACCTGTAATTGTTACTAACGGATTATTTGAGCAACGCTCATTTAAATACATGATGATTGTTACAGGATACTGGACGGTATCATTCGCAATAATGGGTGGTATTATTAATGGATGGACATAATACAATCCTTTAATAACAAAAAAGGCTTTACGTGTGTAAAGCCTTTTTTGTTATTCTATTTTTCCTTTTTAAACGGAAATCGTTGTTCAAAAACGGAAGGTTTAATTTTTCTTATAAATGGTTTGAATAAAAAATTAGCTACCGATTTTTTATGACGTACATAACAGGTTAATTCTTCTGGAACTGCTCCTAAAGTACTTTTTATTTCTCCAGCTGTTCTCCCAAAATTGATGTAGCCTAATTTTCTTTCTATCCCAATTTTTACGTAATCATAAAGAATTCTTGAATAGATAGCGTGCTTTTTATTTAAGTCATAATCAATTCCTACATAATGTGCATCTAATGAGTTTTGACTTACCACACCACTCATGAATCCTACCAAGGTATCTTCTAAAAAATATCCTCTTAATACAAAATCATCTTTAATAGCTTCTTTCAAAGAAACATAGGTAGCAATGTTTAATGTTTCCGGGTTAAAACTTGACTTATTCTTTACATTATAATATAACTTCGTTAGCTCTTTTTTGTAGTATTTTACATCTTCAGAAGTAAAATCTTTCGCGACTAAACTACAACTTGTTTTATATGCTTTCTTGGCTTTAACTCTGAATTTAGATTTAAACGAGCTTAAATAATCGTCAAACTCATTCCATTCTGGATTTAGGGTTAATACCATGTTCGGGTCCACTTGAACCGTAGAATAATTGTGTGCTTTTAAATTATTGGCAATTGGCAATGACTTGGTTATAAAATCCTTTAGCAAAATAATATCAACCCATTTTTCCAAGTATCTATTGGCGTTTATAATTGCCTGAATACCTTTAATTAACTGTTCTAAAACAAGTTTTTTATCTTCATTGGATTTAATGTAAATTCCATGTTCTCCACTTAAAAAAGCGCTACCACAAATCATGATTTTCACATAGTTCCTATTAATTAAATTCCCTAAATAATAACTAACTTTTTGAATAAATGCATTAGCATTAGAGGTAAAATCAGCCGCTACAAAATCAAATTCTAATACTTGAATTGTAGCTATAGAAACAGGTTCATTTCCATTGTAAACAACTAGATAAAAAAACTGTATTCTATGCGCGTTATGCACTTCAAAAGCCTTTAAATACGGCTTAGTAAAATATACATTATTTGCTTCTGATAGGCTTTTCCAAACTAACTCTGGTATCTCATCGATATAGTTAAAAATTCTAGTAGAATATTTCATTAAATAGTCTTTGCCTTTTTATTCGGTTTACTCACTAAATATACACCAATAAAAATTAATACTGCCGCTATTATTTTTGTAGTATTTATAGAGTCACTCCCCATTATTATTGCAAATATCCCCGCAATTACTGGCTGCAAATACAAAAACGTACTTACTGTTGACGCTTTTAATACACGTAACGCCATTGGGTTTAATATGTATGCACCAAAAGTGGTCGCCACAATTATAAAAATAACAGAGAAACTAATATAAGGATTAAATGTTGACCATTGTACAGCCTTTAATTCATCAAACCCAAAAGGCAACACCATAAACACCCCAATTAAAAACAACCATTTAATAAAGGTATA
>JAWUYQ010000094.1:0-12406 GCA_034110725.1 Flavobacteriaceae bacterium | reverse complement strand
AGATACGACGATTTTAACTTGAATTATTTTAATGAGAGGGAAGGTTTCTTTTCTTCTAATAGAAAAAAGAACGATGATATTTATAGTTTTAAACAAACAGGAGAAATATTTATAAGGGAATACATTAATACATTTGAAATTAGAGATGTTGAAACGGAAGCATATGTGCCTAACTCAAACGTTGTTTTAGTAGATAAAGAAGGAAAAGAAATATATGTAAATACCTTAGATTCTATTGCGAGTTTTAATGTGAATTTATTGGCTGGAAATTATCATTTAAAAGCCGATAATGAGTTGTATAAAGCAGGCGAGTTAGTAGTAAAGGTATTAGAGGAACAAGATCAAACGCATGTATTGTATTTAACAAAAATTCCACCGCCTCCTCCATTGGATCCGATAGAAGTGTTAATGGCAGAGAAAAATATTGATAAGGACTTAAAAGAAAAAGATCCGGAACGTTTTAAAATGCTTACTGATACTGACGGCCCTCCAATTGTAGAGAAAGATGGTAAATTGTTTTTTGATTTAGAACCTATTTATTTCGATTTTGATATGTGGAATATCCGTAAAGATTCTAGATTAGTATTGAATGAATTAGCGAAAAAATTAGAGCGTTACCCTAACATTCATTTAAAAATAAGTTCGCATACGGATAGTAGAGGTACAGCACGTTATAACCAGATATTGTCTGAACGGCGAGCAGAATCTACCAGAAACTATTTAGCGTTGGAAGTATACATTAACGCTAGACGTTTTACGTTTGCTGGTTTTGGAGAATTTCAACCAATTGTTTCTTGCCCAATGATGGACTGTACTGATGAAGAGCATCAGTTAAACAGGCGTAGTGAGTTTGAAATTATAAAATATTAAATAGTATTATAACATAAAAAGCCTCTTGAATTTAAAATTCAAGAGGCTTTTTTAAGTTTAAAAAACACTTATATTTACTTCATGGAAGAAATTCTATTAAAATATTTACCTGAACGATCTGTTTCAATTATTTTTGAGTTAATCAAAAACAATAATGTTAGCTTAAAAATAGTGAGTGAACGTGTTACTAAACATGGTGATTATAGGCGTACACAAAATGGAGAACATCAAATAACAATAAATGCGAATTTGAATAAGTATCGTTTTTTGATGACGATGGTTCATGAAATAGCACATTTAGTAGCTATTGAAAAATATGGGAGAACTATAAAGCCACATGGTATGGAGTGGAAACACACGTATCAACAATTAATGTTACCGTTCATAAATCCATCAGTTTTTCCAAATCAATTGTTACCAGATATTGCAAATCATTTTAAAAATCCGAGAGCAAGTAGTGATACTGATGCTAAATTATCGGTATTATTAAAACAATTCGACGAGAAAACAGATAAAAATTATATTTTTGAAATACCTTTAGGAAGTACCTTTCGTATTCATAACGGAAAAGTATTTAAGAAAGGCAACAGGCGCATTAAGCGTTATGAGTGTATGGAGTTGAGTTCGGGTAGAGTGTACTTATTTCAACCAAATGCAGAGATTGAATTGCTTAAAGCAAATTAAATAATAAAACTAAAAAACTAAGTTTTCCTTTTTCAGGGGAAAGACAACTAATTGTCTATGAATAAAAATTATTACGCAATATTAATGGCAGGTGGTGTAGGGTCACGTTTTTGGCCGGTAAGTACTTCAGGATTTCCAAAGCAGTTTCACGATATGTTGGGAACAGGAGATACACTTATTCAAAAAACGTTTTCTAGATTGAGTAATTTAATTCCAAAAGAAAATATTTTCATTTTGACGAATGAAAAATATAACGATTTGGTTTTGGAACAATTGCCAGAAGTTACTCAACGTCAAGTGGTTTTGGAACCCGCTATGCGTAATACTGCACCGTGTATTTTATATGCATCGCTTAAAATTCAAAAAGAAAATCCGGATGCAGTTATGATAGTAGCTCCGAGTGATCATTGGATTGAAGATGAACAAGCATTTACCAATAATGTTAAACAAGCATTTGAATATTGTTCAAAAAGTGACGCACTAATGACTTTAGGAATTCAACCAACATTCCCAAATACCGGTTATGGATATATTGAGTTTGATAAAACCACTCAGGTTGATATAAAAGAAGTAAGTCAGTTTAGAGAAAAACCTGATTATGCTACTGCTAAAGAATTTATTGCTCAAGGGAATTTTTTATGGAATGCCGGTATTTTTATGTGGAGTGCAAAAAGTGTTGTAAATGCTTTTCAAAACTTTCAACCGAAATTGTATGAATTGTTTGAGAAAGGAATTTCGGTATACAATACTGATTTTGAAGATGATTTTATAAGAGATAATTATGGAAAGGCTGAAAATATTTCGGTTGATTATGCTATTATGGAATCTGCTAAAAATGTGTTTGTGTCCCAAGCTACTTTTGATTGGAATGATTTAGGGACATGGGGTAGTTTATATGATAAGTTAGACCGTGATGAAAATAATAATGCTGTTGTGAATGCAAAAGTATTAGCAGAAGATGCATCAGGGAATATGATACGTACTGAGAAGGAAAAATTAGTAGTAGTTGATGGGTTGAATGATTATATTATTGTAGACAAGGAAGATGTATTAATGATTTATCCGAAATCTAAAGAACAAGATATCAAACAAATTGTAACTAAAGTAAAAGAAAACTTTAATGCTGATTTAACATAAATAATATGGCTGAAGAAACTAAACTGACACCAGAAGAGGAAAAAGCATTAGGAACTGATGTGAAAAAAGATGCGAAAGGTTTGTTTAAAAGTGTGAGTATATTTCTATCTGAATTGCTTGATATCCGTGGGGAGACTGATAAAGATCAAACCATTGATGATATCAAGAAAGATATTGCTTTTAAGGGACATACGGCTTGGATTTTAATTTTTGCTGTATTTATTGCTTCTATTGGTTTAAATGTAAGTTCTTCTGCATTTGTTATTGGAGCCTTGTTAATATCGCCATTAATGGGGCCTATATTAGGAGTTGGACTTTCTTTAGCAATCTATGACATAGACACCTTAAAACGTTCCTTAGTGAACTTAGGTGTAATGGTAGGCTTAAGTGTATTTACTGCTTTTCTGTATTTTTGGGCTTCACCTTTAACAGAAGAAACTCCAGAGTTGGTAGCAAGGACATCTCCAACAATTTTAGATGTACTGATAGCTATTTTTGGAGGATTAGCCTTAATTGTAGCGCGATCTAAAAAAGGAACAATGGCATCTGTCATTTTTGGAGTAGCTATAGCAACAGCATTAATGCCACCATTATGTACTGTTGGGTATGGTTTAGCAATTGGTGATTCTAAATTTTATTTAGGAGGTTTGTATTTGTTTACTATTAATACAATTTTCATAGCCTTAGCAACATTTGTTGTAGCTAAAATATTAGCATTCCCTTTAGTGAAATATGCAAATGAAGCGAAGCGAAATAAAATAAAATGGACTGTAACAGTTATTGCGTTATTGGCAATTATCCCAGCAATATTCACTTTTATTTCTGTATTGGAAAGAAGTAATCAAGATAGAGATATTAGAAATTTTGTTAAAAAAGAAATAGAAAGTAACGACGAATTATTTTTAAGTAATTACAAGCCTGATTATGAAGGTAAAACTTTAACTCTAACTTTTTTAAATGAATTGTCTGATGCTACAGTAGCAGATTTACAGAATGAAAAAAAGACTGGGTACAGCCATTTAGCTGATTTTAAATTAAAATTTAAAGGTAATAAAATTAAAAGTTTTGATTTAATATCAGATGCTTACCAAGATGCTCAAAAGCGTTTAGATGAAAAGAATAATGTAATTACAGGTTTGCAAGGAACTATAGAGAGTTTAAAATCGGAGTTAGAAATTAAAAATGGAAAAGTACCATTAGACTTTTTACAAGTTTCTAAAGATGCAAAGATTAATTTCTATGATTTAAAGAATATTAGTTTTTCAAAAGAGTTAAAGTCTGATTTTAAAAAGATAGATACTTTGCCAATTGCTAGACCAGTTTGGAAATCAAAATTAGTTGATAGCTTAGCATCTAAAAGAAATTATGAGCTAACTATTTGGTTAGAGAAAGAAATGAAATTAGATACTATTTATGTTAAGTAGTATATTAGAAAATAAAGGAATACTAAGTAAAAGACTTCTAGAATTAGAGGTCTTTACTTTTTTAGATGCTATTCAGTTTGTAAAAAGTTTACCTTATGGGAGAACTTCTGATAGATCAAATCCTGATTTGGTTTTAAAAGAACTTAAAGGAACCTGTAGTACAAAACATGCTGTACTAAAAAAAATAGCTATAGAGCAATCTTATGATGAGGTAAGGCTATTTTTATGTCTATTTAAAATGAATGGAAACAATACACCAAAATTATCGGGTATACTTAACAAGTATAATGTTCAATATATTCCAGAAGCACATTGTGTGTTAAAAATCGATAATGACTTTATTGATGTAACTAATGCTGCTTCTAATTATGATAATTTAAAAGATGATGTGTTAGAGTTAATTGATATTCAACCAGAACAAATTGGTGCTTTTAAGGTTAATTACCATCAAACCTATTTAAAAAAATGGTTGGAAGAGAATAATACCGAATATACATTTGATGAATTTTGGACAATCAGAGAAGAATGTATAAATGTACTGAGTTCTTAATTATCTTCTAAATACACTTTACGTACTTTTTTCATTAAGTTGGAAGAGTACACAAAATCTGTTACAGCTTTATTATCGGTTCTGAATATATCTTGATTACTTCCTTCCCATTCTTTAAGTCCGTCTTTTAAGAAGACAATTTTTTGCCCAATTTCCATAACAGAATTCATGTCATGAGAGTTAACAACCGTAGTAATGTTATATTCTTGGGTAATCTCTTGTATTAAGTTGTCAATTAAAATAGATGTTTGAGGGTCTAATCCAGAGTTAGGCTCATCACAAAACAAGTATTTAGGATTCATAACTATCGCTCTTGCAATTGCTACTCTTTTTTGCATCCCTCCAGAAATTTCAGATGGGAATTTATGATTAGAGTTTACTAAGGCAACACGTTTAATTACTTCATTTGCTCTATCACGTTTTTCACTATCAGACATTTTAGAAAACATTTCCATAGGGAATAATACATTTTCTTCTACAGTCATAGAATCAAACAAGGCACCACCTTGAAAAAGCATTCCTATCTGTGCTCGTAAATCTCTTTTTTCACTTTTTGATAAAGTGCCATATATTTTATCATGAAAGGAAATAGTACCTTCTTCAGGAACATGTAGTCCTAATAATGATTTTAAAAAAACCGTTTTTCCAGAACCACTCTGACCAATGATTAAATTAGTTTTTCCTTGTTCAAAAGTGGTAGAAATTCCTTTTAAAACTTCTACTCCATTAAAACCTTTATGTAAATTAGTTACTGTAATCATTAGGTAAGCATTAATTGAGTGATGATGTAATTTACAATAATAATAACAACACTTGTCCAAACAAATGATGAGGTTGATGCTTTACCAACTTCTAAAGCTCCGCCTTTCATATAATAGCCATGAAAAGAAGGAATAGTAGCAAGTATAAATCCAAAGAAAAATGTTTTAATATATGCGTAGGTAATGTGAAATTCATTAAACTCATACTGTAAGCCCATAGTAAAATCCTCGCTAGTTGCAAAGCCTCCATACACACAAGCAACCCATCCTCCTAAGATTCCTAAAAACATAGATAAGGTAATGACAAACGGATATAGCATTAAAGCTATAATTTTAGGGAAAACTAAATAATTTAAAGAGTTAATACCCATTACTTCCAAAGCATCTATTTGTTCAGTAACACGCATACTACCAATACTTGAAGTAATAAACGAACCTACTTTTCCTGCCATGATAATTGACATGAAAGTTGGAGCAAATTCTAGTACAATACTTTGTTTAGTAGCAAAACCAACTAAGTATTTTGGAATTAGCGGATTATCAATGTTTAATGCAGTTTGAATGGCAATTACACCACCAACAAAGAAAGATATAAAAGCTACAATACCTAGAGAATCGATAATTAAATCGTCAATTTCTTTAAAGATTAAGTTCTTTAAAGCACTCCATTTGGTAAACTTGCTAAAAATGTCTTTTAGCATGATAAAATAGAGCCCAAAATCGTGTAGGTATTTCATAAGGAGCTAAAGTAATAAATCTATTGTAACAAAATATTATGATGTCTTATAAAAACGGTATTTTTGAAAAAAAAACAATAAATGAAACAGTTTTCTATATTCGTTATTTTCCTATTGATAATCTCTTGTAAGGCCCAGGAGGTAAAAGTGAATTCAGATGATGCCAAACCAAAATTAGTTATTGGAATTGTGGTAGATCAAATGCGTTATGATTATTTAACTCGTTTTGAAAGTAAATTTGGTGATAATGGATTCATGCGTTTGGTAAGTGAAGGTTTTAATTTCAAGAATCATCATTTTAATTATGTGCCAACTTATACTGGTCCAGGTCATGCTTCAGTTTTTACAGGAACATCACCAATGAATCATGGGATAATTTCTAATTATTGGTATGATAAGTTCACCGATAAATCTGTGTATTGCGCGTCTGATGCTTCTGTTAATGCGGTTGGTGTTAAAACAGAAAAAGAGAAGATGTCTCCAAGAAGAATGAAAACAACAACAGTTGCTGATCAACTAAAACTACATACACAAAATAGAAGTAAAGTAATTGGGATTTCATTAAAAGATAGAGGAGCAATTTTGCCAGCAGGTCACTCAGCAAACGCAGCATATTGGTTTAGAGGTAAAGATGACGGTAAGTTTATTACAAGTACTTACTATAGTGTCAAATTACCAAAATGGGTAAATGATTTTAATAAAAACACCAAATCGTATCTAAAAACTTGGAATACTGTATTGCCTATTAATGAATATTCTGAAAGTGGAAGCGATAATACTATTTTTGAAGAGTCTTTTAAAGGAAAAGAATTGCCTGTTTTTCCATACGATTTAAAAGAATTAGCAAAAGAGAACGGCGGATATGATATTTTAAAAGCAACTCCTTTTGGAAATGAAATGACAACTGATTTTGCAATTGCTGCGATTAAAAACGAAGCATTAGGGAATGATGCAATCACAGATTTTTTAACTGTTAGTTATTCATCAACGGATTATGTAGGACATCAATTTGGAGTTAACTCTGTTGAAATAGAAGATACTTATATCCGATTAGATAAGGATTTAGAAAAGTTGTTCAAGTATTTAGATAAGCAAGTAGGAGAAGGAAAATACACCGTTTTCTTAACGGCGGATCATGGAGCTGTGAATGTTCCTAACTACTTGAAATCACAACATATTCCTGCTGGATATTTTAATAAAAAGGAATTTGCTGCTAATGTGAAAAAAGCTTTAGTTGAAAAATTTAAGTTAGAGGATTTGATTAAGAATATTTCTAACAATCAAATATTTTTAGATAGAGAATTGATAAGAAATAACAACCTGAACTTAATTAGTATTCAAGAATTTCTTGCTCAAGAAATAGTATTATATGCGCATATTGATAAAGCATATTCTGCAAAAACCTTAGCTAATACTCAATTTGTTACTGGAGTAGGAGCGTTAGTGCAAAACGGATTCCATCAAAAACATTCAGGTGATGTAGTATTTGTATTAGAACCAGCTGTAATTTCTTATCCTGAAAAAGGATCTACACATGGGAGTAGTTTTAGTTATGATACTCACGTTCCATTATTGTTTTATGGAGCAGGAATTAATAAAGGAACTAGTTTAATAAAAACAGAAGTTATTGACATAGCGCCCACAATATCAGCTTTATTAGGGATTTCTTTTCCTAATGGTTGTACGGGAGAACCACTTGAAATTGTATTAAAGTAATCACATAAAAAAAAGCCGCAGTTTGCGGCTTTTTTTATCAATAATTCTTACTGATTTGATTCTCTAATAAATGATTAGTCATTTATTTTTTTTAAGTGTTCTTCTTTTTGCTTAAGAAGTTCTTTTTTAGAAATCATTTTTGCTTTATGAGCAATGTTCCTGTTTTCTATAGCAGTTATTTTTGCTAATTTCTCATTAAATTCTTCCTCAGTTATTTTACCTTCTTCTTTTTGTTTGGTAATACGTTCTTTTGCAGCAGAAATTCTTGAGTCAGCATTTATACTACGTTGTTCAAAATATGCTAAGCGTTCTTTTTTAGTTTCAATTTTATGTTGAGCAGCATCAGCTTTTTTATTCTTAAATTTTACATGCTCCTTTTTAAGTGCTTTTTTATGGTCTTTCATTTCCATATTATGCACCTTTAGTTTTTGTCCTAATTCTGGGTGTTTTTCTAAATATGCCTTGCGCTCTTCAGAAGTCATGCTCTTCATTATTTCTTTGTGCTCTCCTAAAATGTTATTTTTACCTTCTTTATGCTCTGCTTTTAATTGCTTTCTAGCTTCTTTAAGTTCTTTCTTTTGATTGTGTAATTCTTTTTTTTTCTGTTGCATTTGATCTTTATGATCATGCATTTTTTCTTTATGTTCGTTCAGCTTTTCTTTTTTCTCTTTTTTAACTTTCTCAAGTTTATTCTTTCCTTTTTTAAGCTCGTTTTTTTGTGCAAAACTAGTATTGATGGTTAGCGCTAAAACTAGTATTATAATTGATTTTATATGTCTCATGTTTTTGATTTTAAATGTTATCTAATTCTTTTAAAGCGTTTTCAATTTCCTTTGCTTCTTTTTCAACGTCATCAATAACGTGTTCAACTTCTTTTTCAACGGATTCAATTTGTTGTTTAACTTCTGTTTCTTTCTTTTTTTGAGCTTCTGCTTTTTTATCTGTACATGAGATTAAAAAGAAAGGAAGTGTTGCTAATAAAATAAGAGATTTTTTCATAAATGAATAAATATTGATTGTTAGTGGCTTTTAAGATACTGATTTTAAGAGAGACTAGAAAATAAAGATCTGTTTTCCTAAAGTATGGTTTAGAGAAACAGATCTTTATGACGGCTAAGTCAAATAATTATTTTTTGTATCCTTCATCGTGTACATTAGTAACAGCTCTACCAGAAGGGTCATTCATGTTTTTGAATGCTTCGTCCCATTCTAATGCTATTGGAGTACTACAAGCTACTGATGGAACCGAAGGAACTGTTTTTGCTGCGGTGTCACTCGGAAAATGACTTTCGAATATAGTTCGGTAATGATATTCTTCTTTGTTCTGTGGTGTGTGAATTGGAAATCTATAATGAGCATTTTTCATCTGATCATCGCTTACTGCAAGGGCTACCAATTCTTTTAAATTATCAATCCAACTATATCCAACGCCATCCGAAAATTGCTCTTTTTGTCTACAAACGACCGATTCAGGTAAATATTTTTCAAAAGTTTTTCTAAGAACCCATTTTTCCATTTTATCAGGCGTAATCATTTTATCTTGTGGGTTTAAGCGCATTGCAACATCCATAAACTCTTTATCTAAAAATGGTACACGTCCTTCAATTCCCCAAGCAGCCAACGACTTATTTGCACGGAGACAATCATATTCATATAGTTTATTTATTTTTCTAACGGTTTCCTTATGAAATTCTTCTGCATTTGGTGCTTTATGAAAGTATAAATATCCTCCAAAAATCTCATCTGCTCCTTCACCAGATAGCACCATTTTTATCCCCATTGCTTTTATGGCTCGTGCCATTAGATACATCGGAGTAGAAGCTCTAATTGTTGTAATATCATAAGTTTCTAAATGATAAATGACATCTTTTATAGCATCCAATCCCTCTTGTATTGTGAATTTTATTTCATGATGTATAGAGTCAATATGTTTCGCTACTTTTTGAGCAGCAGCTAAATCTGGCGACCCTTCCAGTCCAACCGCAAATGAATGAAGTTTTGGCCACCAAGCCTCTTGCGTATCGTTTGTTTCAACTCTTTTTTCGGAATATAATTTTGCTAAAGCTGAGGTTATTGAAGAGTCTAAACCACCAGATAATAACACGCCATAGGGAACGTCACTCATTAATTGTCGGTGTACAGCATCTGCTAAAGCATCGTGTAATTCATCTAAATTCGAACTGTTACTTTTTACAGCTTCGTAGTTCACCCAATCTCTGGTGTACCATCTTGATGGTTGAGAGTCGTTACTATGCCAATAATGTCCGGGTGGGAATATTTCTATTCTACTACAAATTCCTTCTAGTGCTTTCAATTCTGAAGCAACATAAAAAGTCCCGTTTTTATCCCAACCCATGTATAATGGAATGATTCCCATATGGTCACGAGCTATAAAGAATTCATCTTTGGTAGTATCGTATAAAGCAAAGCCAAATATGCCGTTTAAATCATCGATAAAATCAACCCCTTTTTCCTTATACAAAGCCAGAATTATTTCACAATCGGATTGTGTTTGAAATTCATACTTATTTTTCAAGTTTTTGCGTAACTCTAAATGGTTGTATATTTCGCCATTTACGGCCAATATTATTTTTTTATCCGGGCTAAATAATGGTTGTTTCCCAGATATTGGATCAATAATTGCCAATCGTTCATGACTCATTACGGCATTTTTATGTGTGTAAATTCCACTCCAATCAGGACCGCGATGACGGAGTTTTTTACTCATACCTAATATTTGAGTACGTAGTTTTTCTGAGTCTTCTTTTAAATTAAAGGCGCAAACAATTCCACACATAATATATTGTTATTATTGATTAGTAACTATTATATGAAATGGGGGTATTAAGAAATTCCGGGAATAATTTAAGTTGCTTTTACAAGCAATAAAACGAGCAGGCAGCTTTAAAGATACTAAAAATCAGTTGATTAACTTTTGTATTAGATGAGTTTTTTTCGAATTCCTTTCCAACGAAGTGATCTTATATATTCACCTTCTTTTTTATTTACGAGCTTTGAGGTGTTGTTTTTAAAGGCTTTAAAGTATCCTTTTAAATAATCAACTAGTAATAAAGGTTGTTTTTTTAATAGCGCTAATTTTGTGCTAGCAATTGTTGTAAGTAAAAAACCATAATCTAATTTATAGAAGGCCTCTCCTTGTTTATAACGAGCAGTTTTGTTATAAGTTTTACCTGTTGGTTTTAAATGTTTTACTTTTAGATTTTCATCAGTTTTAATTTTCCAACCGTGGTATTGCGCAAGTAATTCATCAACAGTGTCCCAACCCATTGAAGGTTTTAGCTTACCAATATCTAAAAAACATTGTATTCTATAGGCTTTAAAAGCACCACGGATATGATCCTTATTGGTTAGGTTTTCTAAAATCCAGCTTCTGTTTTTTTCAATGTATGCAAATCCACCAACCATACCGATTTTTTCATCAGAGTTGAAATGATGAATTAAGGTTTCAAAATAATTTTTCGGTAAAATAATGTCAGCATCTAGTTTTACAATGAAGTCATAACTTTCATCTAAAGTTTCATATCCTTTATAAAAAGCTTGGATTACTTTGCTTCCTGGGAGATGTTCTGTTCCGGATTGATTATTTACTAAGTATATAAACGGATACTTGACAACATAATTATTAACTATTTCAGCTGTGTTGTCGGTAGAATTATCGTTAACAATTACCACCTTTTTAGGTAGTACTGTCTGAGTAACAATACTATCCAATGTTAAGCTGATAAAATCAGCCTCATTATGAGCAGGTATGACGATGTAGTAATTCAAAATAATTATACTTTTTCAGCATACACCATATAATATCTAGGAGTAAAAAACCTGAGTAAAGGTCTGAAGCCTATTTTTTTAACTGGATTAGTGAATTTTTCACGCGCAATGACTTTCCATCCAGCTTTTTCCAATAACCAATCAAATTGCCAGTCTTCAAATTCGTGGTAATGTCTGTCCCATTTGTCTGTTTTACTTCTGTAAGCAGGTGCAAACCACAAACGCATTGGTATAGAAGCCACTAGTTTATCGCCTTTTAAATCGCGTAATATTTCTAAAGGAGCTAACAAGTGTTCAAAAATTTCAAAAGCTGTAGTTACAGTATAACTTTCACTTTGGATTGTATTATGATTTATATCTAAATCTTCCCCTTTTGTATTCTTAATTGTGTATCCACGTTCTTTCATTATTTTAGAAAATGGATTTTCAACTCCTAAATCTAAAATATCAGCATCTTTAGAAATATATTTTTCTAAAAACTCAATGGTATGCTTGTAGCGCTTGTTTGGGAAAGTGTTTTCGTACATAGAATCAAAACTACTCTTTTTTAAATTAATAATAAAGTGTTTTAGGTTTTAGAAGTAAATACGACTGATAATAAAGAAGTATCTTTACTAAACTAATTATTGAGGTATTATGGATATTACCAACAAGCATATTTTACCATTTAATGTAAGTTTGAGCTTTGAGTTGTTTCAAAAACATTATCAAAACAGGTTTGAAGATGAAGGAAATGAA
>JAWUYQ010000093.1:0-21733 GCA_034110725.1 Flavobacteriaceae bacterium | reverse complement strand
TAAAAAAGTTAAAATAATTAATATTGGGTTAAGAATAATTCAGGTACTACAAAAATAGGTTAAGTCTTTTCTATTTGAGAATAATTTCGATGATACACCTATATACTCGTTTAAAAACCTAAAACTAAAACAATAAAAAATTATAATTGGAGTTATGTAAATCACGACCTAGGTTCAGCAAAAATTACAGTAAATATATTTTAATTAGCACCCAATTTTTAATTGGAACGTGAAAGCCCTATTTTTGCTTCCTATTATATAAAAGATGAAGAAAATATTATTTTTAATAACATTCCTTTTGTGTATTTGTACGAATGCGCAAATAACGAGAAAGTACTCTAATGAATTTTTAAACATTGGTGTGGATGCAGCTGCTTTTGGTATGTCAAACGCTGTAGTTGCTAGTAGTAGTGATGTAAATTCTGGGTATTGGAATCCTGCTGGTTTATTAAAGTTAAAAGGAAAACAAGCCTCCTTAATGCATGCCAACTATTTCGCTAATATTGCGAGTTATGATTACGGAGCATTTGCGATGCCTATAGATGATAAAAGTGCGTTTGCGCTATCATTGATTCGTTTTGGTGTAGATGATATCCTTGATACAACTAAATTAATTGATGATCAAGGAATTGATTACAGTAGAATAAATTTATTTTCAGCTGCTGATTACGCGGTAACCTTTTCTTATGCGAGAAATTTAGGAATTGAAAATTTACGATTTGGTGCTAACATCAAAATACTAAGAAGAATTATAGGGGATTTTGCAAATTCATGGGGGTTCGGTTTTGATGCTGGTTTACAATATGATTATAAAAAATGGACGGTTGGTTTAATGGCTCGTGATATTACCACAACATTTAATACTTGGGATATTGATACCGATAAATTAAACGACATTCAAGCTACCTCAGCATATACTAATACAGGGCAGAGTCAAGAAGTACCAGAGGACACAGAAATTACTTTACCAAAATTACAACTAGGAATTGCACGTACTTTTGAATTTAAGCATAAACTTTCTTTATTAACAGAATTAGATTTTGATGTTCGTTTTACAGAAACAAATGATTTAATTTCTTCTTCATTCGCAAGTATAACTCCTGCTTTAGGATTACAATTAAGCTATAACAACTTAGTCTTTTTAAGAAGTGGTGTTGGAAAATTTCAAAATGTAGCGCAACTTGAAGGTGGAGAGAAACTAAATGTACAACCAAATTTAGGTTTAGGCTTTCATTATAAAGGAATTTACATTGATTACTCTTTGACTAATATTGGTAAAACAGATGAAACATTTTATTCCAATATTTTTTCTTTGAAATTGGATTGGAGTATTTTCAGTAAAAAGTAATTTTATCTTTTAAAAGATGCAAAAAAAAATCAATTGCTATTTATTCCTTTTTCTAAGCTGGGTAACATTTTCTCAAACCATACCGTATTCTGATAATACAATCATCTCAGTCCTTACTTGTAGCCCTGGTGATGAATTATATAGTAAGTTTGGTCATAGCGCATTTAGAATTCAGGATTTTAATAATCATTATGATGTAGTGTATAACTATGGAGTGTTTGATTTCAAAAAACCTAATTTTTATACCAACTTCGCAAAAGGGAAATTATATTACAAGCTAGACAAAGCTCCTTATAATTACTTCTTTCGGATTTATCAATCTGAAAACAGAGAAGTTAAAAAACAGGTTTTAAACTTATCTCTTGAACAAAGAAAAAAACTAACCTCCTTTTTAGAAAACAATGCTAAGTCAGAAAATGCTACTTATCAGTATGATTTTTTCTACAATAATTGCGCTACAAAAATAAGAGCTGTTTTAGACGAAGTTTTCCCTAACGAAATCGTAATTAAAGATAATCACATAACTACATCATTCACGATGCGTGATTTGATTAATAATAATGTACCACACAATACTTGGGCAAACCTTGGCATCAATATAGCATTAGGGTCAGTTATAGACGTAAAAGCTACAACCGATGAGTATCAGTTTTTACCCAAATATATTTTTGAAGCATTTAATAATGCAACCATAAACAATACTCCTTTAATAAAAGAAGCAGCAACAATATTAGCTATAGATGAAGCTAGAGTTAACAAACAAGGGTTTTCAATTTTAAGCCCATATTCTATATTATCAATACTATCATTATTAATAATTTGGATAACTTTTACTGATTTTAAAAAGAAGAAAAGAAATAAAGTTTTAGATTTCATCCTATTACTTACAACTGGATTAACTGGAGTAGTATCTTTATTATTATGGTTTGCAACTGATCACACAACAACCATTAACAATTTAAATATACTATGGGCTTTTGCTCCAAATTTAATTATAGGATTTGTAATTTTAAGAAACAATACAGCTAAATGGATTCCTAATTATTTTAAATTGCTAACACTATTACTTATTTCATTACTAGTAGTGTGGGTGTTTAAAATTGAAGCTTTTGCTTATGGTATGTCTCCAATATTTATAGCATTAGGAGTAAGATATGTATATTTAAGTAAGTATTTTAAGTAAGATTATTGCCCTCGGAAAAACAATACTGTACTCAGCGTTTTTATTACTATATTTAAGTCTAAAAATATGTTCCTGTGCTTAATATAATATAAATCATATTGTAACTTTAATAAACTTTCATCTATAGATGCGCCATAACTTGTATTCACTTGAGCCCATCCGGTTAAACCTGGCTTAACAATATGTCTAGTTGGGTAAAAAGGGATTTCTTTCGCTAATTGATTAACAAAAATAGGGCGTTCTGGTCTTGGACCAATAACACTCATTTCTCCTTTTAATATATTAATAAACTGAGGAAATTCATCTAAACGTGTTTTTCTTAAAAACTTACCAAACGCGGTAACTCGTGAATCATTTTTATCAGCCCAAACTGCGCCATCCTTTTCAGCATTTACAACCATGCTACGAAGCTTAAATATTTTAAACAACTTCCCTTTTTTACCTACTCGTTCCTGAGTATAAAATAATGGCCCTTTATTAGCCATCATGTTTATTATGGTTAAAAACGGAATCATCAATAATAAACACAGCAACCCAACTATACTTATTAATACATCAAAAAACCGATGTACAAGCCTATATAAAGGCTTTACTTTATGTTGACTAAACGGAAACTGTTTATAGAAATCTTTATCTTTAAAACTAACATAAACTCTTCCTGAAAGCTCTTCATAAACTTCAGAATACTCTTTTATAACCTGACCTTTATTAAATAAGTCTAATAAATCACTATATAACTCAGATGAAGAAAATTTTGAATTACGGGTGACTACAATTTCATGAACTCCTTTTTGTGCGAATTCTTTTAATTCCGAAGATGATATTTGCTTATCTGTATGTGCTTCTTTAGAGTCATTATTCGTATTAATGAAATATTCAATTTTATAATTTGCATCAGCAATTGCTAAATCATTCTCAATTTCATTAAATAACTCCCCATCTGCAATCAGCAATACACTTTTTTTAAATATAGGAGAATTAATTAAAAGGATATATGCCAAACGTCCAATTGACATTGAGATAATTATCGACATATAAAAATAAATGATTTGAATTCGACTTTCAGGAAGCTCTGGAGAAAAGAATGGTGTTAAAATATATACTAATAATGTAATAGAACTAGTAGCTACAATCCCTTTTAATATTTTAAAAAAATCACTTGATTTTTTTAAGTGATAAATCTCGAATATTGAACCAAAAAAAAGAATATAAAAACCCAATAACAAGGACCAAATCCATTTATCTTCTCTAATAGTAAAGTAATCGAATTCAAAAACACTTCCAACAAAGTGCAATCCTAACAAAACCAGACTCACATCCAGAAAACGCAATAACAATTTACGTTCAGACAACTCAAAATGAAGGTTAGTTTTCTCGGCCATTAATCCATGTTTTAAGGAGTGTAAATATATACTATAATAAACATTTCAGAGTCCTTGTTGTCGAGTTTATAGGTAGTATAACCTATAAAACATCAATCCAACTTTGTTTTACATGACTCCAATCAAAGGATTCAACCTTTTTTCTAGCGTTTAAAATCAATTGTTGCGTAGACACTGTATTTAAAATTATGTTATCTATTGCAAATGTCATTCCCTCTATGTCGTTTGACGACACTAATAGCCCTGTTACATTATCATCAATTAAATATGGAATTCCACCTACATTAGTCGATACTACAGGTAAACCTAACGCCATTGCTTCCATAACACTTATAGGTGTATTGTCAAGGTTTGTTGTATTAATAAAAACATCAAATTCTTCCGACAATTTATGCCATTGAACTTTTGACAACAACCCTTTAAATTCAATAGATTCATTAACATTTAATGACAAGGCTAAGTCTTTACATTCTTGTAAGGATCCATCTTTATCAGGACCTACCATACATAATTTTGCAGATGGATTTTTTTTTAATAATTCGGATAAAACATATACTGCCATTTGAGGATTATATATTTTATCAAATGCGCGAACATATAGTAACCTGGGAGTGAACTCCGCTCTTTTTTTAAACTTATAGTTGTTTATTTCTAACACATTAGGAATAAATATTGTTTCATATCCTTTTTTTTCAAAAGCATTTTTTAAATAATTAGATGGCGCTACATTTTGATAAGAATGGTTAAAAATCAAATCACATAGTTTAGAAGAATTCTTCAACCTACTAGGTAGATTTCCTCCATGTAAAATTGGAATATATTTTAATTTAAACACTCTTGCCAACTGACTACATGCCAAGGCGTAATAAAAATTACGTGTACTATACGTATCAATTAGAATATAACGAATACTTTTTCTATATTTTACTATATTTAAAAGCATGTCTAGTATTCTTAATAACTGATTTTTTTTTGAAGATGTCATCAACAACTCATAGCCTTCATCTTTTAACAGATTACTCAGGTTTACCATATACGTAACATTATTCGTTTTTGAGCGTATATTATTTCCTATGTATAAGATCATTGCTTAGAATGTTGTGGCTTTTTTTTAGGATTTGACTGCTTTGTATATTGAACATCAATTAATGATAATGCATAAATAAAAGCTGGGGCTACAATTCTGGTAGCAGAATGGTTAATTGTTAAGAACCATATAAAGAAAAATGAGTAAAAATAAATATTACTTCTATTTCGTAATCGAACTAAGAAAGGAACAGTTAACAATATAAACATCCCCAATAAGCCAAACATTCCGTGCTCTGCCATTATTCTTGATAATTCATTATGAGTAGCTGCTTCAATACCTGTTCTAACAAATCTATATTCTTTTACTTTCCCTACACCTATTCCGAAAATAGGGTTTTCCTTAAATGCTTGATATTCATATTGAAACAATTCTGTCCTTCCAGAACTCACATCTTCCTTTTGAGTTCCTGATACGTTTTGATTATTATATCGTTTGTCTATCAAGCCTGAAGTTTGCAATGATGCATACCCCCAAACACCCATACCTGCAATACCAAGTACTGCTACCAACATTATAATTCTAAATTTAATCTTTGTTTTAGAATAAATAAATACAACTCCCAAAAACAGTACAGAAACTATTAATGCCGTAAGTACACCTCCTCTAGAAAAAGTTATAATTCCACGGTATGTGAAAAATAACAGCAACACAAAGTTGATTATTGTTTTTATATCTAGAAATTTAAATGTCAAGATTAACCTTGTAAGCATTATAAAAATAGCTATTCCTAAAATTGTTGCAACTTGATTAGGTCCAAATCCTCCAGACGCATCAAAATTAGAAGCGGTAGATGTAAAAACATCTTTAGCTGATGCACTGTAAAAAAACATATACACTCCCATAGAAACTACTGGTAAAACAAACCAATACAGTGTATCATTTATATCTTTAAACGATATCTTTCTTTTATACAAATAAAATGCAGAAATAGCCAAAGCAAATGGCCCAGCTAAATTAAAGGCTATATATTTTCTTAATTCATCTTCAAACGAATAATCCCCAACAAGTATTGCTGGCATTAATAAAAACATAAATAATATATATTGATATCCTTTTGTTATTCCTCCTCTAGTGAATATCCCAAAAATCATAAATATAATCACTAAATACTTATGCATTTCATGTGAAACCCCTCCACCAGTCATTCTAATAAAAACATCACTACCAGCAACATAAGCACAAGAAAGAAGTATTGTTCTTTGTTTGTTTTTCGAAAAAAACACAAGTGCAAATAAGCCTACAATTATCACTAATTCGTATAGTTTTGAAACAGACCTAAGCGTACTAATTGCCATACCTATAAAAATATGCAACACAAGTAATACTATTTCTAACTTAATTTTCACTTTTTATTTAATAACGAATTATATAATTTTATAATATCACTTACTACAGAAGTAGCTGTGTACTTATCAATAATATCTTTTTTAAATTGTTTTGCTAGTTTATTTCTTAATTGTTCACTCTCTATTAACTTAGAAATTCCAATAAACAGTTCTTTGCTATTCTCCGGAGATACTAATAATCCATTTTTACCATCCTCAATTACACTTGAACATTCTCCAACCTTAGTAACAACAACTGGCAACTCTGAGTTACCGTATTCTAAAAGAGACATAGGTAAACCTTCAAACTTAGAAGATAACACCGCAATATTACTTTGTGCTAATATATGATTCACATCAATACATGTTCCATATAAAAACACTTTATTTTCCAAATTGGACTTTTTAATAAAACCCGAAATTAAATCAGAATACCCATCATCAAAATTTTTTCCAACAAAATGTAAAGTCCAATTAGAATGGTTTTTAAATATTAATTCAAAAGCTGATAACAAATTTATGTGATCTTTCTCTTCTCTTAGGTTTGCTAGGCAAATAATTCTGCTGCCTGGAACACCATTTAAAAAAGTTTCTTTTACATACCTAACAGGATTGATTACAAAGTTGGGAATATACACTACTTTTTTGCAGTACAAAACTTCTTTTGCCCAGTCTTTTAATATATTATTTACAGCTATATTATAACTAAATAAAAAAGATGCCAATTTTAAAGCACTTAGCTGTTTAAAAGGCAAATTAACACTGTTACCAAAATGATTATGCCAAACAATTTTCACTCTTGGATTTGTTAATTTTACTAAACATGCCAAAAAATAAGATGATGAGTGGGCGTGAATTATATATATATTATTTTTTATTACATATTTTCTTAATAAAAAAATAGCCTTTAGATCTAAACTCTTTTTTTTATTCAAAAATAAATAGCCAACATTTTCAGAAACAGTTTCCTTAAGTACACCTTCAGCTCTAGTTACACATAGATATGAATCTAGCTGTTTTGAAAGTGTATTTGCATATGTTACAGCAATACGCTCAGCTCCACCAGCTTCTAAAGAATCTATTAACTGTAATACTTTCATTGTAACAATATCGCTATTTCGTTTTCAAATTTTTCCAGAGTATATTTACTTGACCATTCATAAGCTTCTGTTACATTGGAATAATATATTTCTTTGTTCTTTATATAAAGCTCTACCTCAGCTACAATTTCATCAATATTAACATTTACTAAACTACCTCTTTTACCATTATCAAGCATATAAGGCACACAAGAAACTGGTGTGCTTATTGGCAAACAGCCTAAACACATCGCCTCAGCTACAACTTTTGGCCAACCTTCAGATTTTGATATAAACACTAAAAAATGAGCTCGTTTAAAAGCTTCTTTTACTACATTTTTAATTACATTACCATGTAAAATTACAAGCTTACTTAAGTTGTGCTTAGCTACATATTCTTCTATTCTATTTCTCTCCACTCCATCTCCAAAAATTTCACATTTTACGCGTATCCCTTTTCTTGATAATTCATGAATTACTTTCACCGTTAATAAAGGTTGTTTCCCTTTTGTTAGCCCACCAACAAAAATAAAATTGATTACATCATCTAAAGGTTTCACATTTATTTTATCCAATTCTGATTCTGAATATGTAGCTGTAAAGAACGGAATTATATTTTTAGTTTGATTTGGCCATTCGCCATAAACCAATACTTTCATTTTTTTTGTCAAAAAAGTATTGGATAAAATCCATTTTTGTAACATATAACTCCATGGCTGTTTACTATTAGGATCCCAATTCCCTGCATACTTAGCCGTTTTTGGTGTATTTGGAAACAAAACCTGAACAATACAACCTAACAAACCAATATTCCCTGGACATCGTAAATGAATATGGTCCGCTCTTTTCATTGCTTTATAGATTGCAATAAAAACTAAAGGAATTGTCAATAATGATTTAAATATATTTTTAACTGATGTTATATCAAATTTTGGAATAGCTGTTAGCTTACATTCTTTATCATATGTAATTTCAATCGCATTAATTTCTTCTTTAGAAATTGGAGCAACGATTTCAATTTTAGATACATGTTTCCCCCATAAATTCATTTCACGAACAAAGGGCTCATAGCTAAACAATTCAGTACCTTTAACTTTATGTTCTGCATGTGTTATTATAACAAATCTCATCGTTGTAGAATAGGTTTGTTAAATATCAAACTAAACCAACCAATCAATCTACCTAAAGCCTCAGTGAAGGCTTCTTTTTTATTTTTGGTAGTAATAACATTTAAAAACCGTAATATCATTAATATAAAGGCAATAGAATTCCATTTTATACGTGCTTTTAATGTTGGACATTCATATTTAATTCTCCAAACATACCATCCGTTTCTTACAACCATTTTACCATATTTAAACTTATTAGGTCGTCCTGCAACATCATGATGATGTTCTAACTGAGCATTTGTATTAATATACAGCTTCCCTTTTTTTGCCAAACGTAAACTAAAATCTGCATCTTCATACAAGCCGTAACCTTCAAAATAGGTAGAAAACTGCATCTCATTAAAAATTTTCTTTTTAAAAGAAGAAACCCCTCCCATTAACTGTTCTACTTCATATATTTTCCCAGACGGAGGCAAAAAACTAACCGACCTTCCATTAGAGAATGTAGGCATAAATCCAGGTAGTGTATCATCAATCAAACCTAATTTTTTTCGAAGAATAAACCTACTACCTTCATTACGAACCCAACCATCAAAATCAAATTGTCTTTCAGTTGTATCAGCTATAACCTTGACCCAAGAAACTTCATTTGTAATATACCCCCCTACACCTAAAGCATCCGGGTGTTTCTTGTAGGTTTTCAATAAATTTTCAAAATAAGTAGCTTCTAAAATTGTGTCATCATCTAAAAAACAAATAATATTAGAACTTGCAACTACTTTAGAAACTCCAAAATTTCGTTGTTTAGTTAAGCCTCTATTTTCTTCAGTAACCTGAAAATAAGATAGATTATCAAAAACTTTCAACTTTAACACCTCCTTAGTTTCAAAATTTGTTGAACCGTCAATTATTAAGATTTCATCAGGGTATACATTTTGTTGCTTTACTGAATTTAGTAAAGTAATTATTGCGTTTGGACGCATGTATGTACAAATAATTAAACTAAACTTCATTGATTACTTATATCGTACACCTAAATTTATTAACGCCTTAGCGTACTCTAAGGATTTACTAAATTGTATTTGCTTATAAGGTAATTTTAAAAACCTTCGTAAAACTCCTTTTTTGTTTCCTTTAAATAAATACATAAAAAAATGTTTGAACCTCCATTCTTTCACTTGCTTCTCCGTGAAATGTTTTAATATTCCATAAGTAATTGTTGGACTTGGAACAGGTCTAATATTTTTCACAGGGTTATCTAATTCCCAAGGTTGCTTTTTCCGAGAACTTCCCTTCTTTTTTGCTTCACTACCCCACCATCGATAACCACCAACAGGTGGTTTCAAGTGCAAATTAGCAGAAAAAGGATTATGTAATAATACTCCCCCTTTTTTTATAATTGATAACCCAAAATCAGCATCCTCTCCATAACCTCCATCAAAATTAATGTCATTTCCTATCAGTTTTGTAATATAATCTCTTCTTACACATGAATTAGCATTACTAAACATTGGCGACACACCAACTCTCCACCTTCCTTTACCTAAAGATGCCAATCTACTTTTAAGATCATTCAAATTTTGATTAACATTTTCGGCCATTATATCCAATCCATTACATGCAGCTGCATTGTAGGTTTGTAATAATTTAATATGATTTTCAACAAAACTAGGTTGTATACGAATGTCGTCATCTGCAAAAATAATATAATCACCACTACACAATTCCATAGCTTCATTTCTTGCTCTACAACTTCCTTTTGTTGTTTGCCACTTTACTTTAACAGTAAAGTTAAAATCTTCCTGTCTATAATATTTATTGTCTCTTTCTTCTTTTGGGGTGGCATCAACTATTACAGCTTCTGTTATTTGATATGTTTGATTTTTATGATCATTTAGCAATAACTGTGTATATTCTTGCCTCTTCATAGTTGGAATAACCAAACTAACTGTTGGCTTTCCCTTTATTTCATGTAATGATCTTACTGAAATATTGCCGTAAGATTTATTAACTATATTTTTTTTCGATTTACTAAAAGCTTTAAATTCTTTTCTTATTTGAAAAACTCCTTTCCTAAACATCATATAATAACTATGATGTTTTTTAAAGTTTTTTAAATAAAACAAATACCTATCAGGAGCAGATATTGTTACGGATAAATTATCTTTTGGATATAGATTTTTTATGAAAAGAGGAGTTCCTGAGCAATTTCTTAGCATATTAAAACCGAAATCCAATCCACTCATAATATCTGTAGAATACTGAGTATCAAAACCATTCATTTCTTCCCATGCAGAAGCTCTAACTACAAAATTATTAGCATTAACACGCCAATTTACACAAGAATCAGATTCATCAAAATCATTAACAAACCACCAATATATTGCAGTTTGATATATTATGTCTTGAAAACAATTTTTAAACCCTTGATCTAGTGAACTATGCCATAAATCACCTGGCCCTTCTGCTAATTCATCTAACATACTAAAATTAGGATTCCCAGAATATAATAATCCTAGCCCATTAGGTGTTGTATAAGATTTTAATGTTATCATTTACGTTATAAAAGTGATTTGTACAAATCTATATTACTTACTATACTATTTTCTGAATTGAATGATTGTATTATTCTCTTTCTAGCGTTCTTTGCCATTTCTTGAGAATACTCTTCATTATTCAATAATTCTAAAATTCTATTTGTAAAAATTTCATGATCAAGTGGATTAACACAAAAACCTGTTTCTCCATCAATCATCAATTCTTTTGCCCAACCAATATCAGAAGTAACTAATTTCTTCTCTAAAGCCATCGCTTCTAACCATGTCATTGGAAACGCTTCTGCAAAACTAGGCAGAAGAATCACCTCTGCACTGCGAATATAATCTTTTACTTTTTGATAAGGAACACTTGACACATAAGTCAATTGCTTTAATGCTCTATTTGTAAGTTTCTCTTTAAACAACTCCAATGTTGACCTATTAGTTAATACATCAATATTATCTCTACCTAATAACACTAATGTAACCATAGAATCTTTAGCTATAATTTCATTAAAAATATCTGCCAATTCCAAAATCCCTTTTTTTCTAATCAAAGTTCCAAAATATAACAGCTTCTTGTTTTCTATCATAGAATGATTAGGTGTGAAGTTATTTACGTCTATGGTGTTATAAATAACCCGAATAGAAGAGTTTAAATTAAACAATTCCTTTGTTTTAGCTGCAACAAACTCACTAACTCCTACAATGACATTTGCATTCTTCAATGCTTTTTTTTCAAAAAATTTGTTTTTATATTTTTGCTTTCTTCGTTCTAAGTGACAAAAGAATGTGTCTGAGCCATGCAATCTTAAAACTAAAGGAATAGTAAACTTCATAAAAGCCGTCATACCAGTCCATTCTGGTGCCTCTAATACGTCTATTTTATTTTTACTAATAATTATATTAATATACTCCTGAATGTATTTTCTATTTACCCACCAGGTAAATCCTTTACAAACTTTCTGCTTGATAAAATGAATTTCCACACCATTTTCCTCAAATATTTCAGTTTTATCCTGACTAGGAACAAATACTGTAACTACATGGTTTTGAACTATTAATTGATCGGCTAAATTTTTTGTGAATGTACCAATTCCACCAATACCTTTAGTATATTTTTTGTGAGGATACTCTGTTGCTATAAAACCTATATGCATGCCAGGAGTTTTATATGATCATTAACCATTTTTTTTAAATAAAATTCTTCTCTTACTTTATCACTTACATCAATATTTATAGTTTCTTTTTCTGCTATAATATTTGATATGATTTCGACTAGTTTATTTATATCACCTGGGTTAAATATAAACCCATTCTCCCCGTCTGTTATCACTTCTAGATTCCCCCCTACTGTTGTGGTAACCACTGGTATATTAGCAGATAAACTCTCTAATATAGACAAACTAAAACACTCCATATAAGTCGGTTGAATCATATAACTATAATCACAAAATTGTTTATTCAACGTTGCTGAACTCCCTTTAAAATTCACTGCTTTATCAACATTCAAGTCTGACGCCATTCGCTTAAGTTCATTTTCATATGGACCTTCTCCAAATATATCTATGCATATTTCTGACAATAAATTCTCATTTAACAAACTCAATGCTTTTAATAAATCTTGAATTCCTTTAGATTCTCTTAAGTGTGAAGCTACAATAAACTTATTTTTGTTTTCATTTACTCGCTTGCTAAAAACATTTACATCAATTCCATTGTATACCACTTTTGTTTTTGACTTTAAGTGATATCCAAAATCGTTTAAAATGTGCTTTACAGTATATTTTGAAACTCCAATAAACTCATTAACATATTTTCCATACAAATAACCAGCTACACGTTTTTTAATTCGTTTTTTTAAAGGGAATCCATTTAAAGGTCTTGGGTTGTGATCTACACAAATTACATATGGATTTATTAAATTTTTAAGTTCTTTGTAAAAAGGAGTACATAACTCTGTGAAATGAGTAACAACAAGGTCATAGTTTACCTTATTTATTTTTATAAAATTTAAAAAGAAAGCCTCAACATTATTTCCTTCTGAATGAAAAAGGGTTAGGTTATTATAAAACTCAAACGATTCTGCTTGAGTAAAAAACCAATCTACCACGTACCCTTGTTCTTTTAATTCTTGATCGTATAATTTATAAAAACGATCCATCCCTCCTAGCCTATCAGCTCTAAGCACGTAATTACAAACAACTGCAATTCTTTTCTTACTCATTGTTTTCTTCTTGATATATAAACTTTTCTATCATAATTTCTGTGAAAGCCTTAGCTCCACTGTCTAACAAATGTACGCAATCGTGAAAATACTCTGGTTTCCCTTTAAAAACATCTGCTAAATTTATTAATTCAGGGATTTTTGTTTTTAACTTTATTAAATAATCTCTATTTTTTATTTCGTCACAAATTGGTGCTGTATAATAAATCACATCCCAATTGTTCTTAGAAACAATCTCTTTTATTTTTTCAAAGGCTTTATTAGAGCCAGGTATTGACATAGGCAACTCTCCGCTTCTTGGTAGTTGATTATACAAGGGATAATATCCAGATTCTAATGCAATTCTTGGTTCTTTTCTAATTAATGTACTAAAAAATTCTCTAAATCCTATTCTATAATCAAACAACATATACTTATAAAAAGGTATATTTTTTAATCTCCATATATCAGGTTGCCTCACTTGAAGTTCATTATAAATTAAAGGATCATTTATATATGGTATTAGCATACTATTGATGATGTCTGAATAATTTTCGTAATTATAAACATAATCAATTTGTATAAATATTTTTTCAACATCAATATTTTGTTTATCAATTAATTTAAGTATTAACAAATAGTCATCTATAATAGCTCCTTGAATCCCCAAATTTAATGCAGTCTTACCCGTTTTTCGTGATATTACAATAGGGTCAACTCCATTATCTACTCTGCTTGACCCAATGAATATATAATCTATATTTTCATTTTCTTGAGCTAATAAATAACTTACTTTATTCCTTGGCTTTCCGTTCTGATATACATAAGAATATGCAAATTCTAAAAAATATAATGTTAGAACAACAATTATTAATAATTTAAATAAATAATTAAAAAACTTTTTCATTCAAAACTGAAAATAAATAAAATATTGGTGATTAGAATATATTCTGAAAATCATTAATAAAAATGATAATCGCTACTATATTTATTTGAAAAAACCTACCTATGAACGGATACTCTCTTTCTCTATATAACAACTCAATAACTGTTAATACTAATACAAAGGTAACATTTCTGTTGAATAAGACTCCTTACTTAAATATTGAATATCAAAACTCATATCTGTTAGCATTTTTTTATAAAAATTAAATACTTTTTTTATAGACATTATTATGTATTCGTTTTTTTAAAATAACACCTAATTGTTTTGACACTTTCGAAGCCCCCTTATCGTTCATATGATGAGAATCAATAAAATCCGAATCATAATAGTTTGAATCTGATAAATAATTGAAATCAAAAAATGGAGTTTTGTTTTTATTCAGAAACCCTTTAAAGAATATAGATACAGTATCTGTTAATGTTTTGTTTAATCTTGTTTTAGGATAAGGAGCTCTAACACAAATTAAATCAATATCCTTTTTATCACATAATTCAATAATTAAACCTAAATCACTTGCAATAGCTGCTAGTTGTAAGTCATTAATGTTCGTTGGGTTTATTGGCCCAAAATTGTTCGCTTGAATTGAATCAACAACAGTATTATCGTGTAAATATCCCTTTTCCCAATATCTAGAATCTGATACAGGAGATTTTGGCTTAAATATTTTTTTTATATCTTGTCTAAAATAAGGTTTATGCTTTAAAAGTGGGTTTAAAATATTTAAAAGTCCTTTTTTACCAAAACCAAGTATCATACCCCACTTTCCTTTATTTGACATAAAGCTTGCATTTGACATTATGGAATAAAAATCTGGTTCATTTATAAATGAAGGAAGATATATTTCATAAATAATAGTTTTAGGTTTTTGATATTTTAAAATTTCTTTAAGTATATAGTAGGTTTCAGTTATATTTTGAGAAGCAGTACACATATTGAATGTAGTATTTTTTTCTATATTATCAATTATTATTGGGTTATAAGAGCAATACCCTCTACTTGACCCTAAAATGATGTTATAATATTTTTTATTAGGATTTTTAATTTCATCCCATTTTAATAGTTTTTTGTGAGTTCCATTTTTTAGGGCATCCCTAGAAGGTTTCTCTAGTATCCAGGAAAGAGAATACATCATTATTATAATGGTGAAAATAAATATAGAGAATCGAAGTATAAATTTTTTCATTTTTATTAAAATTGAAAATAAATAAAATCTTGGTGATTAGAATATACTCCAAAAATCATTAATAAAATGATAATTACTACTATTTTTATTTGAAAAAACCTACCTGTAAACGGATGTTCTTTTTCTCTATGAAGCCATTCTATAATAATTAAAATGAATATCAGAGGTAACATTTCAACAGAATAACGCTCCATACTTAAATAAGGGATATCAAAACTCATATCTGTTAACATTCTTGTACAGTACCTGAATGCTATTTGAATAGAGTCTGCTCTAAAAAAAATCCATGTAAAACTGACTAATAAAAAAGTTACTCCCATATTAACCCCTTCTTTTAAAGAGGGCAATAATTTCGTTTTAGAAATTGTTACTATATGTTTTCTGTTTTTATTAAAAAGCAACAAAGGCATAAAGAAAAGAGCATGCAAAGCTCCCCAAACTACAAAAGTCCAATTAGCTCCGTGCCAAAATCCACTTACTAAAAATATGATAGTTACATTTCTAAACTGCAGAAGCTTTGTCCCTTTACTTCCTCCTAACGGAATATAGAGGTAATCTCTAAACCAAGTAGATAAGGATATGTGCCAACGTCTCCAAAACTCTGCAATATCTCTTGAAAAATAAGGTGTTTTAAAATTCGTCATTAAGTCAAACCCAAAAAGTTTTGACACACCTATGGCAATATCAGAATATCCACTAAAATCCCCATAAATCTGAAAAGAAAAATATACCACTCCCAGAAATAAAGTAGCACTACTTGCTGTTTCATAGGTATTAAAAATTGCATTAACATAAGTAGCACAACCGTCTGCTATGACCATTTTTTTAAATAGCCCCCAAAGAATTAAATGAAGCCCATCTATAGCCTTTCTTGAATCAAACTTTCTTTTGGTGTAAAATTGCGGTAATAAATTAGTAGCCCTTTCTATAGGACCTGCTACTAATTGAGGGAAAAAAGCTACAAAAGTAGCAAAGGCTACAAAGTTTTTACTTGATTCTAGTTTATTTCTATAAACATCAATAGTGTAGCTTAATGTTTGAAAAGTGTAAAATGATATTCCTACAGGTAATATAATATTAAGAGTGCTTCTGTGCATTGTTACCCCCAATGAAGACCATGATTCTACCCAACTATCAATAAAAAAATTATAGTATTTAAAAAACAATAATAAACCAATATTTACTATTAAACTTACAGATAATAATAATTTCCTAGAACTTTTATTTGCAGTATTATTTAAAGCAACTCCAATAAAAAAGTCAACTAACGTGCTAAAGAGTATTAAAAATAAAAAACGCCAATCCCACCAACCATAAAAAGTATAGCTAGCAATTAAAAGCACCACGTTTTGGTATTTTATTTTATTTTTATTTAGTCCCCAAAAGCAAATAAAGACTATTGGCAAGAATATTAAAAAAACTAATGAGTTAAATAGCATTTGAAATAATAAATAGTTTAATTTTTATTTAAAGCCTCTACAATTCTTTTACTTGTACCCTCTAAAGGCTTTCCTATTTGTAAATCCAAAAATTCTTTTCTTTGAATCCTTTTATTATCATTATTATTTAAGATACTATTAATACTACTTATAAACTCGTCTTCACTTTTAACAATATCAGTAGATTTTGAATCAACCAAGTGAGACAAATGCATATAATTTAAAAACTTCTGATCATCAAACATTCCATTTTCTTTATTTCCAAATACAGGATTAATGACTGGCTTGTCTAACAAAAAAGAATCTAATGTTATTGTAGATAATACGTTTATATTCAAATCACAATACGATAGCAATGATTTTAAATCGTTTAAATCTTCTATTGAAGGTACTCGCTGTGACCATGCTTCCTGATGATTTTCTCTACTAATATTCCAATCAGGATGATTCCATTTTATGAAGTCATAATTATCTGAAATTTCTTTAAACCTATCAGGTTCTTCAGCAGGAGAAGTTCTTACTATTAGATTTACATCTTTAGTAAGTTTTTTTTCAGCAATAGCATTCGCTAAAATATTTAAATAAATCGGATCGTTTTCACTACTTGAATCATTGCAGGTGAAAAATATAGTAGGCCTCTTTATATCTAAGTCAAACTTTTCAAACAACTCCTCTTTTTGATATCCGTATTTATCTAAAACAAAAGGTTCAAACTGTGGAGTCCCTACGATTGATACTTGATTGGGTTTAATTGATTTATAAAACAAGAGTAATTCTTTTTTCATTAAATCACTCCACACAAGATAATGATTAAAATTGCCCGCCATTCTTCCTTTGGATGCAAGGTTATCCCAACTAAAAATAAACGCTGTAGTATTAATTTTTAACTGTTCAGCGGCATAAATTAATGGTGCTATATATGGTGGCCGTTGATGTGTAAAAAATAAACATGCTATTTGATGTTCTTCAAGTAAAGCTAAATATTCTTTAGTTATTGTATTATTTACAAACGTTTTCTGCTGTAAGTAATTATATAATTGTATTAGTTTTTCTGATTTAAAAAATTTTGACCATTTATGTAAAAACCTCGTTGCAACACCTCTTGGTGACTTTGATTTTGAATATGTGGTAATTAGATTGTCTCTAATACCAAAATTATCTTTAGCATGTAATTGCAAATGAGTTACTTCCTTAGCTTTTTTAAAAAACCAGGTATAAAAAGTTTCTTCAAAAACTGATATTTCAATAATTTCAAAATTATGAGGCAAGTTGTCATATACTTTTTTAGGTAGACAAGAAAATATAATTATTTTTTCAAAACCTACTGACGCTTCTTTTATAAAATCACTTAATATGTAATTCCTATACCCAACTCCATCGGTTATTACTAAGCCTAAATTTTTCATACTATAATAGTTTATTATAAACTTCCAATCCTTCCGTGATCTGAATATGATCTATCAACAATAAAATCACTATTTATTGACTTTTCTGATAAAAATGTAATATCACAAAAATAATTTTCCTCTATTGGGTTTAAACGCCATGGCACAACACTTTCATAATCTAAAACCCAACCACTTGACTCTAAATTATTTGATTTCAAGTCATTCCAAGAAGTTATATAATCCATCCATAAATAACCTTTTGACCAAGCGTGATTCTCTAAACTTTCAAGGTTACCTATTTTTGATACGCGTAGCCCACCTACATTTTCTTGAGAAATCCCTATAGAACCCCCATTCATTTTCACTCCTTTAACTGAAGGTTGGTTGAAATAATGTGAACGATTACTTAATAGCACATCGTTTATATTTACCTCTATTTTCTTACAGACTTTTTTAGTTGAAATTTCTTTAATTGACGGATTAATTTTTACATAACGAACTAAATCGTAATACCTAATCCATTTCATTTTTTTATATAAACCTAAGCCTGCTTTATTAGCCGCAGTTGCTGCCAATGGGTAGTAATCTCTAGCTAATGTATATAATTCTCTAAGCACACCATTCCCTCTATATTCTTGTTTTAAATATACATTAATTATCCAAGCTAATCCTCCGCCAAAATTAGCTCCTACATGCCCTACTATTTCATCTGCAGAATTAACACATATAAATGATCTCCCTTGTGTCTTATCTCCAAATTGCCATTTCCAAAACTCTAGTTTATGTAACGGATGCCCTTCCCTGTATATCCCTTTAAAAAAGACATATAGTTTACTCCAATCTTCAATAGTCGCTTCTCTACATTCCATCGTTTTACATTTTACAATTCTTTCCCCCAGGTAAATCATTACAATCATACCTATTTAACGACAACATGTTGTTTACCTTCGTATTAACACCTAATTTTGTGGTAAAACCAATAGTATACCCTGCTTTTTCGGAAAATTCAATAACATTATCGGTACAAGCTTCACTAGTGCCATATGGATAGGATATGATTTCAATGGAGGTATTAGTTAACTTTTCTAAGTATTTTTTAGAATGTTCTAATTCAAATTTAATTTCATTATCAGATAATAAACCCAACGGAAAATGACTATGACTATGACTCCCTAAATATCCTTTGTTTGCAATTTGTAATATTTGCTCATCAGTCATGTAAAGTGATTTAAAAGCTTCCTCTTCAATAAAATATATTTTAAATAAATCATTAATGAAAAGCTCTCGCTCCAAAAATGGCATTTTAAAATTTAAGATATACTTTATCTCAGCACTTTCTTTATCATCAAACCGATAACATTTGTATATTTTTGTTTTCTCTATATTTGAAAAGTAAAATTTTTTAAATTTAAATAATTGCTTCCAAAACTCTTTAGGAGATAAAATTGACCTTAATAAATGAATTTTATGCACTGTAGTTACACTGTTTTCTTGAGAATTTATTGAATTAACAAAAAACAAAGCATCTATATTTAATTTACCTAAGATTGGTAATGAATTTTCATATTGTTCTTTTAACCCATCATCAAAAGTAACTAAAAAGTAATTATCCTTTGAGCGAATTACTTCTTCGTAATTCGTTTTTAAATCTGATGTTTTAATAAACTCTCCTTTATTTTTCAGAAGTATTAACTGCTGCTCAAAAGCTCTAGGTGTTACACCAAATATACTTGGATATTTCGCTGTAAAATCTTCTCTTATGTAATGATAATTACTTACACTTAACATTTAATTCCTTTTTTATCAAACTTAAAAATAGTTAATTTAAAACCAAACAAACTTACTGTTTCAAACTACTTATTCATGCAAAAAAAATGTGGCTTTTAAACAAACACGGCTTTACATTATTACAATTTAAAACTAACTTTTTATATCTACAAATTGCTTTTGTTTATTTAAATCCCAAATAGACTTATTTAATAATGATTCTAAAAACAAATTTGAACTATCACCTACTCCAAAAGAAACGGTGTCTTTTTCAATTTTATTAAAAGGGGCTTGTAAAACTTCAACTATACTTTTTTTATTATATGAAGTATTTATTATATGTGAATGTAATGCTCTATTTTCTTGTCTAGAACCTATATTTATGGTTGGTATTCCATAATAAGGCGCCTCTCTAATACCAGCACTTGAATTCCCAATTATAAAATCACTATTTTTCAAAAGTGTCAAAAAATATTCAAAACGAACAGATGGAAAAATTCTAAATCGAATATTCTCTTCTAATCGCTTGTATTCTTTTAAAATCAATTCTGAACCTAAATCATTATTCGGATAAACAACAACGTAATTTTTATCATCGTTCAATAAAGCATCTACGAAGTTTTTAACGTAACCTCCCATTTTTTCAAACTCAGTTGTCACAGGATGAAACATAGCTAAACCATATTCCTGAAAAGGTATTTCATAATATTTTTTCACTTCTTTTAAACTTGGAAGCCCTTCAGAAAACATTATATCTATATCTGGTGACCCAATAATTTTAATAGAATCGGGAAGCTCCCCCATCTGTACCAATCTACGTTGTGCATCAACATTAGAAACATAGTGGACATGACTCATTTTACTAACAGAATGACGAATTAATTCATCTATAGTTCCTGACACCTCTCCTCCTTCAATATGTGCAACCAATGTATTGTTTAACGAGCCTACGATAGCCCCAGCTAAAGCTTCTACTCTATCACCATGGATAACAATTAAATCCGGTTTAATGTTTTTTATATAAGCAGAAAAACCTTCAATAGTTTTTGCTAAGGTTAAATCCATTGTTGTTTCACAGGTATGATTGGAAAAGGTGTGAATGTTGGAAAAATTACATTTTTCAATTTCCAATAGAGTTAACCCATAAGTGTGCATTAAATGCATGCCTGTAACAAAAACATAAGGATCAAAATCCTGATGTTTTTCAAGGACTTGAATTAATGATTTTATTTTACCAAAATCTGCTCTTGTTCCAGATAGGAATACTATTTTCTTTTTAGCTTTCAATATCATTCCAAGTTAACTGTTCGTCATTTTCAATATTCCTAGTAGCTTTTTTTCCTAAAATAGCATTATACTCTTCTGCTAATATTTTTCCAGTTCCTGGACGTTTAACCCATAGATTTTCTTTAGAAAAAACTTCTCCTTTATTGATTGTTTTAATAGTACATACTGTGGCAAAAGCAAAATCTATTGTTACTTGCTCTTCTTTAGCTGGTTCTTTAGTACCACCTCTCATTTGAGCCATTTCTGCTGAGGAAATAATTAATTCCTTACAAGCTTCCATATCCATACTACAAACAATATCTGGACCTGTTCTGTCCATATGATCGGTAAAATGTCTTTCTAAAATAGAAGCTCCTAAAGCAACCGATCCTAAACAAGCATTATTGTTTAATGTATGATCACTCAAGCCAAAAACCTTATCAGGAAATGCTTCGTGAAGTTCCATCATAGCTCCAAATCGGACT
>JAWUYQ010000092.1:0-14851 GCA_034110725.1 Flavobacteriaceae bacterium | reverse complement strand
CACCTTTAAAATCACGTATAGAATCATTAACTGTTTTTTTATTTTTTATTAATTTTTTCTCATCAATATCTAGTTCGCTTAGTAAAGGTTTTTCACTAACTAAAGTAGAGTCGATATTGAGTTTACTTTTTATTTTCGTTTTCTTTATTTTATGGAGTAGAAGTCCGTTATATAAGTTAGTGAGATCTTTATCGTTCTCTGAAGATATTTTTTGTTCTAACGAATCAATTGTAGGTAGTAATTCGTTTATTTTAAGCATTCTGTATGTTACAACATCTTCAACAGTTTGGGTATTGTTAAGCTTAGATAAATCGAAATTTGTTGTGTACTTTTTAAAGTAGCTTTTTGCGTGTGGTCTCTTTTTCCTTTTTAATGGATCTTTAGTATGAATGTCATTATAATAATTACCATCATATAATATTAACTGTAATGTATTCGACTTTTTGTTTGATGCTATTTCACCAGTTTTAGCTTTTATTACTCTTGAATTCTTATTGCTTTCTGTAAAAAACACAATAACATTTTCTAGTAAATTACCTTTGTCTCCAGTTTTTTTATCGACCTTGATTGTAATTTTGTCTCCAATTGAATTGAATTGTCCTTCTGCAATAGCCATTTCTGGAGATTGAACAGCAATTTGCCGTCTTAAATTTCTAGATTTATATTCACCCCAGGGAACAACATTGTTTGCGAAAAAGAATGTTGTTATACTTAGTAGTAGAATAAAAACAGAAACGCCTCTCATAGCACGTTGCAGTGACATTCCAGCAGATTTCATTGCTGCAAATTCGTAATTTTCAGCAAAATTACCAAAAATCATTATTGATGTTAATAATATTGTTAACGGAAGTATAAGCGGAACTAGGGTGGGGAGTAAGTAGATTAAAAATTTAAAAACAATTATGATGTCTAAATCTTTACCTGCTAATTCTTTTACAAAAAGCCAAACCGATTGTAAAATAAAAATAAAAATAAGGATTGTAAAAACACTAAAAAAGGTTTTTAAAAACGTAGTTAAAATGTAGCGGTCTAGTATTTTCAAAATTCCTTACTCGTTAAAATAGTAATCGTTATATTTATTTCTGTCAAAAATAAATAAACTTTCTGAGATAGGCTGATTAGTTTTAAAACTATTAACAGTTAAAGTTGTAACTGAACCATTCTTCCCTGTGTGTATTGTGTTATATATGTTTTTTGTATTGGAGTCAATTCCTAAAAGGATGTAGCTGTTTTCTGAATTTGTATCAATAGGAATCAATTTTATATATTGTATTGAACGCCCTTTGATAGGTAGTTTCTTATCCCATTTATAGATATATCCTTCTTTGAAAAAAGATAACATTTTTGAAGGTGTATTCATGTTGTCTTCTTCGTCAGAAGCATTTGTTATAGTAACTTCTTCATCTTCGCTATTAATAGTGTGTAATTTTTTACCATCAAAAATACTTGTTACTCCCAATAGGTTTATTTGGTACTGTTCTTTTTTTAAATAAACAGTACCTTTATAACTTTGCTCTATATTTTCAGCTTCATTAGTTAAACTGTATTTAAAATCAATGCTAATGTTTTCGTAGCTTTTTACGTTATTAGATACTTCTTCTAAATATTTTTTAGCCTTCTCTGAACTTTGTGAAAACCCTGAAATACTAATTAATAGTACTAAACATATTGCTAAATATTTTTTCATAATTGTCTTATTATTCGTTTGCTAATAATTGATCAAGCGCGATTAAATCTGTTACTAGAACTAATCTAGCTTTACTACCTTCAAAAGGACCTACTATACCAGCAGCTTCTAATTGATCAATAAGTCTACCCGCTCTATTATATCCTAACTTTAATTTGCGTTGTAACAAAGAAGCTGATCCTTGTTGCGCTGTAACTAGTACTTCTGCAGCTTCTCTAAATAATTTGTCACGCTCTGATATGTTATTATCAAGATTCGTGCCACCCTCTTCACCAACATATTCCGGTAAAAGGTAAGCTTCTGGATATGCTTTTTGAGCACCAATAAATTCAGTTATTTTTTCAATTTCAGGAGTATCAACAAATGCACATTGTACACGAATAACTTCATTCCCTTGTGTGTATAACATGTCACCACGACCAATTAATTGATTAGCACCCCCTGTATCTAATATTGTTTTAGAGTCAATTCCTGTCATTACTCTAAAGGCAACACGAGCAGGGAAATTGGCTTTAATCATACCTGTAATTACGTTAACAGATGGTCTTTGAGTTGCAATAATTAAATGAATTCCAATTGCTCTAGCTAATTGTGCTAAACGTGCTATAGGGGTCTCTACTTCTTTACCAGCAGTCATAATTAAATCAGCAAACTCATCTACTACTAATACGATGTATGGTAAAAATTTATGACCGTCATTAGGATTTAATTTTCGCGTTTTAAACTTTTTATTATATTCAACAATATTTCTACAGTAGGCGTTTTTAAGCATTTCATACCTATTGTCCATTTCAATACATAGTGAGTTTAATGTATTGATTACTTTAGAATTATCAGTTATAATTGCTTCTTCACTATCAGGTAATTTTGCTAAATAGTGACGCTCAATTTTATTGAATAGTGTTAATTCTACTTTTTTAGGATCAACTAAAACAAACTTAACTTCAGCCGGGTGCTTTTTGTATAATAAAGAAGCTAATATACAATTCAATCCAACAGATTTACCTTGACCAGTGGCACCTGCCATTAATAAGTGAGGCATTTTTGCTAAATCAACTACCATTGTTTCATTACTAATTGTTTTACCAAAAGCAATAGGAAGTTGCATTTCTGCTTCTTGAAAATTCTTTGAAGAAATAGCAGCACGCATAGAAACTATTTGAGGGTTATTATTTGGTACTTCAATACCGATAGTCCCTTTTCCAGGCATAGGAGCAATAATACGTATTCCGAGTGCAGCTAAGGAAAGAGCGATATCATCTTCTAAGTTTTTAATTTTAGAAATTCTTACACCAGCCTCAGGCACAATTTCATATAAAGTTACTGTTGGTCCAACAGTTGCTTTAATACTAGAGATTTCAATTTTATAATTTCTTAGAGTAGTAACAATTTGATTTTTATTGTTCTCTAGCTCTTCTTGATTAATTGTGATGCCTTTTCCACCAGTATAATCTTTTAATAAATCAATTGTTGGGAACTTATAGTTACTCAGCTCTAATGTTGGGTCAAACTCTCCAAAATCAGCTACAAGTCTATCTGATAAGTTATCTGCAACAGTTTTTTCTTCTTCCATTACCTCAACTTTCATGGATAAGTTGTCCTCTTTTGAGCTGTTAATAATTAGTTCTTCTTTTGGAGCTTCTGTTTCAAAAGTTGGCTTAGTGATAGGCTTCTTTATTTCAATAGGTTGTTCTTCTGATAAAAGTATTTCTGTAGAAATAGTGTTTTCATTTATGAAATCTGAAATTATAGATTCGTCGGAACCTTCTATAGTTTGATTCACACTTTTGGCAATAATTTCTTCTTCTTTTTCAATTGGTGTAATTCCTTCCTTTTTTTTGTTATTTAGTAAAGTGCCTATAACCTCGGCTGTTATTTTAAATCGGGTAATTAGATAGGTTATAAAGAAAAATAATAATAAAATAGCAGTTCCTATTTTTCCTAGGTAATCTTGTAAAAAATCATTTGTTTCAAAACCAATTGTGCCACTTAAAATTGAAGTATTGAAAAATCCTAAAAAGACAGAAATCCAAATAGCAACAAGTACTCCCCAAAACCATCTTTTCTTTAAGGCTTCAATACTAGTATTTAAAAGAACAGTAATACCTGATAAGCTTACAAGCACTGCGAATATGATAGAAGCTATACCAAACCCTTTATATATAAAAAAATGAGATATTATTGCACCGAAAATATTAGTTGCATTTTCCGTATTTGTAGTACGTGATAAGTGCCCTAATTCGCTTTGATCAGCTTTCCAAGAAAAAAGGAAGGATACAAAAGCGATACACATCAGTAAACCTAAAAGAAATAAAAAACTACCTAAAATAGTTTTGTGCTGCTTGTTAAGGGTGATTTTTGGTAAAGTGAATTTGGGAACTCTACTCTTTGTATCTTTTATTTTTTTCTTTTTTGACATTTTAGAGTAAATATTATAGTGCAAATACTTTTGGTAAGTAGATGATTAAACCAATCATTGTTGCTGCAATTGCTGCAATAAAGACAGCACCTGCTGCTATATCTTTTATTAATCCTATTTTATTATGGAAGTCAGGGTGAATGAAATCTGCAATTTCTTCAACAGCAGTATTTAATCCTTCAATACTCATAATTAATCCAATAGAAAGTATTTGAAACATCCATTCGGTTGTTGAAATTTTAAAATAAAACCCAGCAATAGTTAATAATGTAGCAATGGTAAATTGAACTTGTACACTAGCTTCAGTTCGAAGTAAAATAAGTGCGCCTTTAAGTGCATATTTAGCACCTTTCATTCTACCAAGAATAAAACTATCTTTTTGTTTTGTCATTTTATATAACTTAAAGTGCTTCGAAAGCAGCTTTGTAATTTGGTTCGTCAACAATTTCCGCTACTTGTTCTGTATGAGTAATTATCCCATTATCGTCGATTACTACAATAGCTCTTGAGTGTAAACCTTCTAATGGGCCATCAATAAAATCTAAGCCGTATGTTTTTCCGAAACTATTGTTTCTAAAATCAGATAAATTAATAACGTTTTCTAATCCTTCAGCTCCACAAAAACGTGCTTGTGCAAAAGGCAAATCTCTAGAAATACATAATACAGTTACATCATCAATTTCACTTAATTCTTTATTGAATTGTCGTACTGACTGTGCACAAGTGCCAGTATCAATACTTGGGAAAATGTTTAGTACAACTGCTTTTCCTTTGTAATCACTTAAGCTTGCTGTTGATAAATCAGTTTTAACTAATGTAAAATCAGGTGCCTGACTACCAATTTTAGGTAAATTTCCTGATGTATTTATATTATTTCCTTTTAAAGTTACAGTTGCCATAATAGTTTGTTTTATAAGTGTTTCAAAGTACGTTAAATTCTATTAATTATCGAAAGAATTATTGATAAAAATCAATTAAGTTATAAGTAAGTATTAGTAGTGTCTTTACTAAAGTATTTTAATTTGATTGGGCTTAATCAAGTTAAAACACACTGGTTAGGTTATTATAAAAAAAAGCGCTCAATATGAGCGCTTTTAAATATTTGATATATGTTGAGATTTAGTTTTTAGCTAAATAACTTGCTGTAGCTTCATGATTAGCTTGCATACCATCTTTTCCTTTACTCCAGTTTGCAGGACAAACTTCTCCGTTAGCTTCAAAAAATTGTAAAGCATCAACCATACGTAACGCTTCATCAACGTTTCTACCTAATGGTAAATCGTTTACTAATTGATGACGTACCATTCCTTCTTTGTCAATTAAGAATAAGCCTCTGTAAGCAATTAATTCACCTTCAGCAACCATTAAACCTTCTTCATTGTAATACATGTCACCTGCTAAAACATCATAGTTTGCAGCAATAGTTTTGTTAGTATCAGCAACTAATGGGTATGTAACACCTTTAATTCCTCCTTGACCTTTCTCAACTTGTAACCATCCATAATGTGATTGTTCAGTATCTGTAGATACTCCAACAACAGCAACATTTCTTGATTCGAAATCAGCTAATTTTTCTTGAAAAGCGTGTAATTCAGTTGGGCAAACAAAAGTAAAATCTTTTGGGTAAAAGAATAAAATTACATCTTTCTTTCCAATGTATTGGTCTAATGAAAAGTTTTCAGCAAACTGATTTCCGTTGATTACTGCTTGCGCATTGAATTGTGGTGCTTTTTTTCCTACTAATACAGCCATGTTATATTTTTTAAAATTGAATATTAATTTTTCTCATGCAAATATACGTATCAATATTGCGTTAAAACATGATGTTTAATTTAATTTTTTGATGAAGCTATAAAGAAACTTTATTTTGATTTTAATTCTCTTATTTTAATATTTAAAGCAGCAAAGAATAAAGTCATAAATGGGCTTAGCCAGTTAAATATTGCATAAACGAAGTATTCTCCAACACCAACACCTAATACTCCAGATTGATATGCTCCACATGTATTCCAAGGAATTAGTACAGAAGTTACAGTTCCTGAATCTTCTAAGGTTCTACTTAAATTTTCAGGAGCTAATCCTTTGTCCTCATAAGCTTGTTTAAACATTTTCCCAGGAATTACTAAAGCTAAATATTGATCAGATGCGATAGTATTTAATCCTAAACAACTAATTACAGTAGTGGCGAATAATCCAAAAACAGAATCGGCTAATTTTAATAGTGTACGGGTAATTCTTGCTAGAGCACCAATACCATCCATAATACCTCCAAAAATCATAGCACATATAATTAAGTAAATTGTCCAAAGCATACCATTCATTCCTCCAGAACTAAACAACTCATTTAACTTTTCATTATCAGTAACAATTGCTGTATCTGATAAAATAGAATTGGTTATAGCGCTAAAATTAGAGTCTGAAATTTGTGTTAAAACATCGTTTTGAAAAATAA
This sequence comes from Flavobacteriaceae bacterium, assembly GCA_034110725.1. Classification (GTDB taxonomy): domain Bacteria; phylum Bacteroidota; class Bacteroidia; order Flavobacteriales; family Flavobacteriaceae. Next base: position 8,293 of record JAWUYQ010000092.1, on the reverse strand, counting down.
CAGAAAAAACAGCAGCTAAAAGCACCCCAGTCCCTAAAGCAATTAAGGGGTTAGTTTTTAATAAAATTAAAGCAATAACAACTAGCGGTACGATAAATAAATATGGAGTGATGTTGAATGTATTGTCTATAGAACTTAATAAATTACTAACATCGGCACTTCCTGTTGTTGTAATTGTCATACTCATGATACTAAAAGCAATTAAAGTAATTATAATTGTTGGTACTGTAGTATAGGCCATATATTTAATATGGGTAAATAAGTCCGTTCCAGCCATTGCAGGAGCAAGATTTGTGGTGTCACTTAAAGGAGACATTTTATCACCAAAATAGGCTCCAGAAATTACTGCTCCAGCAATCATCCCAGTAGGGATTCCTAAAGCAGAGCCAATACCAATTAAAGCGATACCTACTGTAGCAGATGTGGTCCAAGAACTACCAGTAGCAATAGAAATAATAGCTGCAATAACAACAGATGCTGGTAAAAATATAGCCGGACTCAATACTTGTAAGCCGTAATAAACCATAGCGGGAATAATTCCGCTAATTAACCAAGTTCCAGCTAATGCACCAACTAAAAATAAAATCATGATTGGAACGAAAACACTTTTTAGATTTTCCCAAACTTCCATGATCATAGTGTTTAAAGTTACTTTGTTTTTTAGACCGATAATTACAGTTATTGCTCCAGCAATTAATAATATAAACTGATTTGAATAATCACCTAACCATGCGCCGTCTTTTAAAAAGATATTATAAGCAAGCATAGCCATCAAGACGACAACAGGGATTAATGCTTCCCAAATATTTAGTTCCTTATTTGATATGATTTTTTGATCTTCTATCTTTATTTCAGGTAAATTTTTATCGTCTTGCATGTTGTTGCTTTTTTAAGTAGCGTAATGTTACGATTTTATTAAATCTTGTGCAAAAAAAAGCCTGATTGTAGTTATCAGACTTTTTAAAATTATATGAAGTAGAAATTATTTTAATTCTCCAATCATTCTAACTTCATTTTTAATGGTGTTAAAGTTTGGTGAATGCATTGTAACACGTTCAATTAACTTATTATACTGCTCTTGTGTTCCATTACCTTTTACATGAAATATAAACTTTAACTCTGGAAACCCTGTATTGCTATTTGAGTCAATACCAAGAAACCCTTTTAAATCTAGCTCCCCGTCAATTTCTAATTTTAATTTATCAATATCAATATTCATAGCAGTAGCTCCTGCCATAAAAGTTACAGCCATACATCCTGCTAATCCTCCGAGCATATATTCTTGAGGGTTAGGAGCACAATTCACACCTAGTAATTGTGTTGGCTCATCAATGGTATAACTATGATTTCTAACCAATTTATGATTACCTAAAGTCATGTTTTTGGTTTTAACTACAGTTTTTGTGCCGCTTTCCCAGTTTAACTCTATACCATATGAAGCTTTTCCTTCAATGTTATTTTCTTTTACTTCGTTAGCGTATTCGCTTAATCCTGCTATATTTATATTGTTTAGCATATCAATTAAATTTTAAAAGTTTTATGTATTGCTTGCTCAAAATCTGAAATTAAATCTTCAATATCCTCAATCCCGGTAGATAACCTTATTAGTCCATCATTAATTCCTATTGCTTTTTGTTGATCTTTTGTAAGAGAAGCTTGGGAAGTGTTGTATGGTAAAGAAATTAAACTCTCTACACCACCTAAACTTGTTGCTTCCTTTGGAAGTTTTAAAAAACTTAATAATGCGTGTGCATTTGCATCACCCCCTTCAATTTCAAAGCTTATCATTCCAGAGTTCTTCCCTTGTAGTTGCTCTTTTGCAAGCTCATGTTGACTATGAGATGCTAAGCCAGGGTAATAGACTCTTTTAATTTTCGGGTGATTTTCTAAATAGGTAGCTAAGGCTAATCCATTTGAATTATGAGTTCTCATGCGTAAAGCAAATGTTTTTAGGCTTCGTTCTAATAGGAAGCATGCGTGTGGATCTAAAGAGCCTCCGTTTTTCAACATTTGAGGCCAAATACGATCTACTAGTTTACGTGACCCTGAAACTGTTCCTCCAATCAAATCAGAATGTCCATTTAGATATTTTGTTGCAGAATTTACAACGATATCTACGCCTAAATCAAGCATTTTCACATTGTATGGAGTTAAGAAGGTGTTATCAATAATAACTCTCAAATTGTATTTTTTAGCTAAAGCAACTAAATCTTTAATGGGGGTTATTTTTAATAAAGGATTTGTAAGCGCTTCAAAATATAAGATTTTTGTATTCTCTTGTATTGCTGCTTCAATTTCTTTTAAATCTGTTGGAGAGGTAAAAGTAACTGACATTCCAAATTTATCTAAATCTTCGTATAAGAAATTATAGGTTCCGCCATAAATGTCTCTTGAAGATACTATATGGCTTCCTTTGTCTAGTATAGAAAGTAATGTAGAAGAAATAGCCGCCATACCAGAAGAGAAAACTATAGAGCTTTCTGCGTTTTCTAATGAAGATAACTTTTCTTGTACGCTCCATTGAGAAGGATTCCCGTAACGAGAATAAATCATTTCATCTCTTCCTCGTCCTTCTTCTATAGCTTCATAAGAAGCTTTTGAAAGGTAAAATGTAGAGCATTGAAAAATAGGTGTACCTAGTGCGCCTGTTTTTGGATCATCATACTGTCCCGCATGAACTGATTTAGTAGATTCACTATACTCCTGATAGCGATCTGTGCCAAGAGAAGGGCCATTACCTCGTTTACGTTGTAAATCGTTAAACCAGATATCACCATTTTCTCTTTTATGGTCAATGTTTTGATAACTTTTTTTCATAGGATGCAATGCATTAAATTACACGACCTTTAATTGTCTGTTTTTCTAATTGATTCTTACTTTGTTGTTTTTAGTAATATAATTACATAAATATTTTGCGTCTTTTTTTACTCCTCCTAAAGTAGCTGAACCTCTAGTGTAAAGCCAAGGTAAACCAAGGAAGTACAAACCGTCAATATCACTAATTCCTCGGTGATTTTTTGGGTAATGACTTTCATCTAATTCAATATTATCTATCCAATTAAAATTAGGTTTGAAACCTGTTGCCCAAACGATATTTTTTAGGTTATTTATATTTTCTTTTTCAAATATGAGTGTTTGTTCATTTGCATCAAGTGTTCTACCAACACATGTCACATTTTTTTTCTTGAACAATGTTTTTACATCAGTACCAATAACTGGTTGTCCGCTTGTACTTAACTTTTTACCAATCCATGAGTATTTACTTACAGTTAGAAACCCTATTTTACTAAACCACCACCATAGTGTTTTTCCTAAAATTTCTTGAGGTATAGAAGTTATGTTTGTGTTTCCTGAGAAATAAACTTCTCTATTTGAATTAGAAATTTCATTTAATATTTGCACTCCAGAATCTCCAGCACCTACTACTAAAGTAGGGCCATCTTGTAATTGATCTGGGCTTTTATAGTATTCACTATGTATTTGTATAATATCTTTATCAATTTTCGTGTGAAAAGGTGGTGTAAAAGGCTTATGAAAAGGACCAGTAGCTACAATTACATTTTTTGATTCGAATTCTTTAGTGTCACTTTTTAAAGTAAAAACACCATTGTTATTCTTTAAAGATGTTATTTTATGATTAAATTCAATTGGAATATTAAATTTAGAAACATATTCCTTTAGATAATTTGCGACTTCGTATTTGTTAGCATAATGCCCTTTTTTATGTGGGAATTTCATTCCTGGAAGGTTGTTGAACTCAGATGGAGTAAACAGTTTTAATGAATCCCATCTTTTCAACCATGGAGCACCAGTTTCTGTGTTGGCGTCAATAATCAGATAATTAGCATTTTGTTTATTTAAATAGTAAGCAATAGCTAAACCAGCTTGTCCTGCACCTATTATAATATAGTCTTTCATGTATAGTTGTTATAACTGCATAGTTACTGTTTGTAAGAGTTATAGTTTTGAAATATTTTGTTAAATAGAAAATAAAACTATTATATATTCTTTTTATAGTTTTATTTACTGGGTTTTTTTAAATTTACTTCGGTAAACTGAAAAAAAATCATCAATGAATTTAGATAAAATAGATAAGCAGATACTAGAGTTACTTCAAGAGGATGCAAAGCAGACTACAAAAGAGATTTCAAATAAAACTGGTTTGTCGGTAACTGCTGTATATGAGCGAATAAAAAAGCTAGAGCGTGATGAGATAATTACGAAGTATGTAGCATTGGTTAATAAGAATAAAGTTGAAAAGAGTTTTATGGTTTTATGTAGGGTAAAATTAGAAAAACATTCAAAATCTTATATAACAAAATTTGAAACTGAGGTTCGGAAAATTGATGAAGTTTTGGAATGTTTTAATATTACTGGAGATTATGATTATTTATTGAAAATATTGGTAAAAGATATGGATGCTTATAGAGAGTTTATGGTTACTAAATTAACTACTTTAGAGCATATTGGAAGTACTAGAAGTACGTTTGTAATTACGAGTATTAAGAATACAAACTCAATAACACTTTAATAATGTATTTTAAACTAAAATTATATATTGAATTTTTGCTGCTATTTATTTTGCTCCCAATTAGTTTAGCTTTTGAATACAATAAATTATTGAAATTGTGTTTTATATTTTTAGGAGGGGTATATATTATTACCTATTTAATAAAAAAGAAGCTTATTCATTTAGTTAAAGCAGGCATAAATTGGAAGGTGTTTTTCAAGCTTATAGCGCCACATTTTTTAGTTTTAGTAATATTAAGTACTGCATATATTTATTATTTTAAAAAAGATAATTTTTTTTGAAATTCCTTTGAGTAATCCCGTGTTATGGTTGTTTATTTTAATTGTTTATAGTTTGTTTTCGGTAACGCTTCAAGAATATATGTATAGAGTGTTTTGCTTTCATCGTTTTGAGAAAATATTTAAAAACAAAGCAAGCTTTATAATTGTAAATGCATTAGTTTTTTCTTTAGCGCACAGTTTTTTAAGAAGCTGGTTGATACTTGTACTTACGTTTATAGGAGGTATTTTGTTTGCTTTAACTTATTTTAAAACTAGGTCAACTTTGTTGGTTTGTATTGAACATGCGTTATATGGTTTCTGGTTGTTTACCGTAGGAATAGGAAAAGAATTAGCATTTCCTGAAATTTGAAAATTAAGAAAACTTTAGTGTTTGTGATGTTTAATTATTTGCTAATCATTCTTTTATTTGCTTACATAAACTAATTATTATGATAAAAAATACAATTCTATTTCTGATAGTTATAAGTATTACATCTTGTGCTTCTTTAAAGAAGCACAATGAAAGCATAAGCCAATTACATAGTGTGATTGACTTGAAAGATGATGTCAATAAAATTCACAAACAACTTGTTAAACATCATCCTAAAATATATCAATATATAACAAAAAATGAGTTTGATTATAAGTTTGATAGCTTAAAGCAAATGATTACGAAACCAATTAATAGTAAACAATTTTTTGAGAAAATTGGGCCTATAATTGTAAGTGTACATCAGGGACATATTTCCGTAATACCCCCTTTTAGAAAGTTTTCAAAAGAAGAACGTAAAGTGAGGGCTAATCAGAAACTTGAATTTTCAAATTTAGACTTTGAAGAGTTTAATAATAAAGTTTATATATCAAATGTTATAGATAAAAGAGATTCATTGTTAATAGGAGCAGAAGTCGTTAAAATAAATGATGTTCCTGTGCATAAATTAGTAAACAAGTATAAAACATATTTTGCTTCCGATGGTTATAACAAAACATTGAAAAAACGTTTTGTAAATAATAGCTTTAAAAGCTATTATTATGTCGATAATGGAGTGGCAGATAGTTTAAAAATAGTGTTTAGGAAAAATGATAGTACTTTTTTTAGAGATTTTAAAAGAGTTACAAAAGTTAAAAAGAAAGTAATTACTACTCAATTAAAAAAAAGAACTAAAGCAGAGCGAAAAGAAAACAAGCTCAAGCAAAAAGAAAAGTGGGAGTTTAATGATAAGTATGGGTATATAAAATCAAGAAAGGAATTTACTAGAAATTTTAAATACATTGGAAAAGATAGTACTGTTGCTTATATGAAAATTAGAGGCTTCACTACAGGTAATTATGAAGAGTTTTACAAAGAGAGTTTTTCTACGATAGATTCTTTAAAAACAAGCAAGCTTATTATTGATTTAAGAGATAACTCGGGAGGAAGATTGTCAGAAATAGAGGATTTATATTCGTATCTCGCAACTGATGATTATATAATGATTAATCCTTGTGAAGTGAATAGCCGAATACCATATTTTTAATGCATTCATGTCAAATACATCCTCTGTAGGTACTAAATTGTTTATTGGAACTATTTCTCCATATTTATTAGTAAAAAACCTTATAAATGTTAAAAAAGTAGATGGAAGGTTATTTTATAAACTTAAACAATCAAAAGTTAGAGAGCCGAATGCTTTAGGGTATAAAGGAAATGTATATGTTATAATTAATGGAAATTCATTTTCAGCATCTTCAATAATTCCCACCAAATTGAAAGCGACAGGAAGAGCTGTTTTTGTTGGGGAAGAGACAGGTGGGGCTTATAACGGTACAGTTGCTGGAATATTTAAAAATTATCAGTTGCCTACATCAAAAATTAATATACGCATTGGTTTAATGCAGGTAGAAACTCCGCATAAAATAACTCCAGATGGATATGGTATTATTCCGGATGTTAAAATTTCTCCAACCTTAGAAGATAGATTATCAGGTAAGGATCCAGAATTGAATTGGGTTTTAAATCAAATTGAAAAACAAAAAGAAAAGTAAATTGTTAATGTAGGTTTATCAAAAAGTGTATTTTTGTACATCTTTAAAAAATAAAAAAGTATTATATGAGTAAATATGATGTAGCCATTATCGGTTCTGGTCCTGGAGGATATGTAGCAGCAATACGTTGTGCACAGTTAGGAATGAAAACTGCAATAATTGAAAAATATAACACACTAGGTGGAACTTGCTTAAATGTAGGATGTATTCCTTCTAAAGCATTATTAGATTCATCTCATCATTATGACGATGCAGTAAAGCACTTTGAGGCACACGGTATTGAAGTTTCAGGAGATATTAAAATGAATCTTGAAAAAATGATAGCTCGTAAGGATTCTGTTGTAAAACAGACTTGTGACGGAATTACTTTTTTAATGGATAAAAACAAAATTGATGTATATCAAGGTGTTGGTTCATTTAAGGATGCTACTCATATTACAATCAAAGGAGAAAAAACGGTAGAAATTGAAGCTAAAAATACTATTATAGCTACAGGATCTAAGCCTTCATCTTTCCCTTTTATCAAATTAGATAAGAAAAGAGTAATTACTTCTACGGAAGCATTAAAATTAAAAGAAATCCCTAAACATTTAGTTGTGATTGGTGGTGGAGTTATTGGTTTAGAGCTTGGACAAGTTTATAAAAGAATTGGTTCAGAAGTTACTGTAATTGAATACATGGACAGAATTGTACCAACAATGGACAAAGCTGTTTCTAAAGAATTACAGAAGGTTTTAAAGAAGCAAAAAATGAAAATTTTAACTTCTCATAAAGTTACAAATGTTGAAACAGTAGGTGATGAGGTAGTTATTAATTACGAAGATAAAAAAGGGCAGCCTCAAGAAATTAGAACTGATTACTGTTTAGTATCTGTAGGTCGTAGTCCGTTTACTAATGGATTAGGATTAGAAAATGCTGGTGTAAAAGTTACAGAAAGAGGAATGGTTGAAACTAATGATCATTTACAAACTAATATTTCTAACATTTATGCTATTGGTGATGTTGTTAAAGGAGCAATGTTAGCGCATAAAGCTGAAGAAGAGGGAGTATTTGTTGCTGAAACGTTAGCAGGTCAAAAACCTCATATTAATTACAACTTAATTCCAGGTGTTGTTTACACATGGCCAGAAGTTGCTGCTGTTGGTAAAACAGAAGAGCAGTTAAAAGAAGCTGGTGTAGCTTTCAAAGCTGGATCTTTTCCTATGCGTGCTTTAGGTAGAAGTAGAGCGTCTATGGATTTAGATGGATTTGTTAAAGTATTGGCTGATGAAACTACTGATGAAATCTTAGGAGTTCATATGGTTGTTGCTCGTGCTGCTGATATGATTGCTGAAGCAGTTGTAGCAATGGAATACAGAGCATCTGCAGAAGATGTGTCACGTATGTCACACGCACACCCTACATTTACTGAAGCTATTAAAGAAGCTTGTTTAGCAGTTGATGATAAAGCATTACATATGTAATATCATTTTAGTAC
>JAWUYQ010000091.1:0-17437 GCA_034110725.1 Flavobacteriaceae bacterium | reverse complement strand
ATGGGCGAAAAATCAGCAGTGGAAACACGCGCTGAACAACTTCGTAAAGAAATTATAGACACAACTTCAGACTATGATAAAGAAAAACTACAAGAACGTTTAGCTAAATTAGCTGGTGGTGTTGCTGTTTTATATGTTGGTGCTGCTTCTGAAGTAGAAATGAAAGAAAAGAAAGACAGAGTTGATGATGCTTTAAACGCTACACGTGCTGCAGTTGAGGAAGGTATTATTGCCGGTGGAGGTGTTGCTTTAGTTAGAGCTAAAAAAGTTCTTGCTGATGTAAAATCTGAAAATGCTGATGAAGAAACTGGAATCAATATTATTGCCCGTGCAATTGAAGCTCCTTTACGTACCATTGCAGAAAATGCTGGTAAGGAAGGTTCTGTAATTTGCGCTAAAGTTTCTGAAGGGAAGAAAGACTTCGGTTACAATGCAAAAACTGATGAATATGTTGATATGCTTAAAGCAGGTATTATTGATCCTAAAAAAGTAACTAGAGTAGCTTTAGAAAATGCAGCTTCAGTTTCAGGAATGATTTTAACTACAGAATGTGCGTTAGTGGAGATTAAAGAAGATTCTCCAGCTATGCCTCCTATGGGTGGCGGAATGCCAGGAATGATGTAATCGAAAATCTCAATACACAAATATTAAAAGCCATCAAAATTAATTTTGATGGCTTTTTTATTTCTCTTTCAAAACCTGAAATTTAAAATTTTAGTTTTTTTTATGCAAAAAAACTAAATGTCATCTTTACAAAACAAGAGACTCATTACTAATAAAAACACAATAAACGAAACTCCTAACTCACAATATCACAACCTAATAAGTTTAAACGCATTAAATTCTTAAAAATAATGGGTAACATTTAGTAAAGAAAAGGAACTATAGAGTACAAACCAAAAACTAAATAACAATGAAAAAAATTGTACTATTATTATGCTTATTGACCGTAAGCACCTTTTTTGCCCAAGAACGTAATTGTTCTTCAATGGAAAATTTAGAATACAGAATACAACAAGATCCTGAGTTAAAACAAAGGATGCAAGACATTGAAACACTAACTCAGCAACGTGTTCAACAATATCAAACTAATAGGGTTGATGGTGACATTATTACTATCCCCGTAGTAGTACATGTTTTATACAAAACCTCAGCAGAAAACATAAGTACCGCTCAAATTCAATCACAAATAGATGTATTAAATGAGGATTTCAGACGCACCAATAGTGACGCCAACAATACTTGGTCACAAGCAGCTGATACTCAAATAGAATTTTGCTTAACAACAATTGACCCAAGTGGAAACGCAACAACTGGTATAACCAGAAAATCTACATCAAAAACATCATGGGGAACTAATGATGCTATGAAAAAATCATCGCAAGGTGGAGTTGACCCTTGGGACACTTCAAAATATTTAAACCTTTGGGTGTGTAATATTGGTGGAGGAATTTTAGGATACGCTCAGTTTCCTGGTGGAAGCGCTGCAACAGATGGTGTTGTTAACAGCCCACAATATTTTGGAAGAACTGGTACTGCAACCGCTCCTTTTAATTTAGGAAGAACTGCAACTCATGAAGTTGGACATTTTTTAAACTTACGTCACATTTGGGGTGACGGAGGATGCGGTGTAGATGATTTTGTATCTGACACCCCTGAATCTGATGCTTCAAATGGAGGTTGTGCTACAACACATACTTCTTGCGGAACATTAGACATGGTTCAAAATTATATGGATTATTCTGATGATTCTTGTATGAATTTATTTACTCAAGGACAGAAAAGCAGAATGCGCTCAGTTTTAGACGCAGGTGGAAGTAGAAGAAGTTTAGCTTTATCTGACAAATGTGGATCAGTAGTAGTTACTCCTACTTGTACAGATGGGATTCAGAACGGTAACGAAACAGGAGTTGATTGTGGTGGCTCTTCTTGTTCTCCTTGTCAAACTGCTTGTACGGACAATGAAGTAACAATTAGCATTACATTTGACAACTACCCAGAAGAAACTTCTTGGACTTTAGTAAATGACAGTGGAACCTCTATTGCTTCTGGAACATATTCAAAATCAAATGCAGACGGATCTACAGTATCAGAAACTTTATGCTTACCAAATGACTGTTATACATTTACAATAAATGATGTTTATGGTGATGGAATGTGTTGTTCATACGGAAACGGGGCTTACTCAATTACTGGTCCTGATGGAAGCATTAAATCAGGTGGTAGTTTTGGGGCTTCTGAAGCAACTAACTTTTGTTTCTCAAACACTCCTGCTCCAACTTGTACCGATGGAATTCAAAATGGTGATGAGACTGGTGTAGATTGTGGAGGTTCTTCATGTGCTCCTTGTCAAGCCACTTGTATTGATACTACTTTGAGTATTAAATTTGATAATTACCCTGAAGAAACAAGCTGGAACATTAAAGATAATTCAGGGTCTATAGTTGCTTCTGGAGGAACTTATGGAGGTCAAGCTGACGGAAGTACATTAACAATTAACAATTGCCTTCCTGCAGGATGTTATACTTTAGAACTTAAAGATGCTTATGGAGATGGTATGTGTTGTAGTTATGGTAATGGCAACTATACTTTAACAAACACTTTAACTGGCGCTACATTAGCTTCTGGAGCTTCATTTACCTCATCAGACACAAATAGTTTCTGTGTTGCAAATACAAGAACTGATTCTATTAGAGAAATTAAAACACTTAATACAGAGCTAAGTTTATCAATATTCCCTAATCCAGTTACTGGAAATGAATTAAACGTGATTACTGGTAATGATGAAAAATCATCTTACAGAATAGTAAACACTTTAGGACAGGTATTAATGAATGGTGAGTTGAACGACATAAAATCAACAATAAACGTAAGCAGATTAAATAGCGGAGTTTATTTTATTGTAGTGAAAAACAGCACTAGCAATAACACAAAACAATTTATTAAAAAATAAACTAATAAATTTTTAATCAAAAATCCCTAGAGAATATATTCTCTAGGGATTTTTATTTTTACTTAAAAAAAGATGGATTGAGCCCTACTTCTTCGAAGCACAACTTGTCTTTACAGCTCCTTTTGAAGCACAACAAGATTTTTTTTCTTCCTTTTTATCTTTACAACAAGGTTTTGTACAATTCTTTTCACTAGAGCTATCTACTCCAAAAGTTCTCTCATACTTACAACATCCATGTAACCCATTATAAGCTTCATCAGTAGCTTGAACACCTTCAGTATCGTGACCAATAGCCGCCATGTTATTTTGAATAGTTAACACATCTGTTTTATGCTCATTAATAACCAAACTCAAACTTTTAGTTTCGGTACTCCATTCAGCAGATTTTACTCCTTTAGTTTTAAAAGCAGCCTTTTCAATACGTGCTTTACACATGTCGCATATTCCACTAACTTGTATAGCAACTTTTTTACTTTTTGATTTTTCTTGTGCGTTTATTGTCACCATTGCAAACAATAATACTAATGTCAATAGTTTTTTCATCGTACTAATTTTTATAATTTATTATTATTTAATTTTAAATCGTAATCCAGCATATGCCGTTGCTCCTTGAATAGGACCATGTATTATTGTACTATCAAAATATGCTCCAAAAGGATCATTTGAAGCTAAAATTGGATTATCCTGTTTATATCCTAGCACATTTTCTCCTCCAACATATATTTCAAACTGTTTCGTAAACACTTTAGTTACTTGTAAATTCAACCTACTATATGGATTAGTATATGCGCCTAACTGATATTGTTCAGGATTAGCACTTGTACTAGGCAAGCGTTGTTTCCCTATCCAATTCCATGTTGCATCAAACTTCCAGCGAGAGCCTTTTTCGTTTAAATAATGTGTTTGATAAGATACATTTGCCAATACTCTGTTTTTAGCTAACAATGGTTTTGATAATCTGTTAGACTGATAATCGGTAACAACATTATAGTATTTATAAGATAAGCGTAAATCAAGATGCTTTGCTAAAGTATAATTAAAATCTGTTTGAATACTATGCGCTACAGATTGCCCATTTAAATTATAAAAAGACACCTCATACGGACTACTATCAACATCAACTATTACTTGATTTTTAAAATTTGTAGCATAATAATCAATTGACCAATCAGCTTTTTTCTTAAACAACCTAAATTTCTGTAAAAAGCTAACTCCGTAATTCCAAGCTTCCTCAGGGTCAAGTCCATAAGCACCTTTACCAGAATTTATCACATTAAAAGTTCTTGATGAAGCAAAGTAATGCTGGTTCTCTGCGAAAACACTTGCACTACGCCTCCCTTTCCCAACTGATCCTCTAAGAACAGAATTCTTCCACGGATTGTAACGTATATGTAATCGTGGTGTTACAAACTCACCTATTACATTATGAGCATCTGCACGAACTCCAGCTACAACACTTAAGTTGTCCCCATTATCATAAGTATATTCAAAAAAAGCACCCAAAGAATTTTCTTTTCTATCAATATCAGAATTCAATACATACTCTTCATATTGATCATAAGTAAAACTCAATCCTGCCTTAAACTTATTTTGAGTATTACTCAAAATTGAATTATATATGAAGTTTGAATATAGACTCTGATGATTGATATCATACCTTCTTAATCCAAAATATGCATTTTGATCGTGATTACTATATGATGTTTGTAATCCGAAACTTTTGTATTTCTGGTCTTTAAAAACAAATCCGGTTTTATTACTTACATCTATACGTTTTGTTTTAATTTCACTCCCCCAAGCATTTGTAGTTAACTTATCCGTTTCAGGGTCAAAATCTAATTCACCAGCTTGCTTATTGTCTTTCATATACCTGAAATCGAAAAAACTTACCCAGCCAGATTCTGAATTTGTATACTGCCAACGATTCATCAAGTTTATTTGATTTGTTAATGGAGCATCCATAAAATTATCATTGTTCTCATCTCTCTTCCAGCTGCGATTGTTAACATGAATATACATTCCTGTGCTCCATTTATCGCTTAATTTCTGATTGAAATGAGTATTCAACTCCAACCTACCATCAATAGAAGCATAGGTGTTTATAAAAAAAGGATCGTCAGAAAAAGGTTTTTTAAGCTCGGTATTTATTTGTCCCGCAATACTTTCATATCCATTTACTACAGAACCAGACCCTTTAGTTATTTGAATACTTTCCAACCAAGTTCCAGGTGTAAATGTTAACCCATAAGCTTGTGAAGCGCCTCTAACGCTAGGTATATTTTCTTGTGTAATTAAAATATAAGGGTTTGTTAATCCTAACATTTTAATTTGCTTAGTTCCAGTTACAGCATCAGAAAAATTTACATCTATGGCAGCATTGGTTTCAAAACTTTCTGATAAATTACAACAAGCAGCTTTTAATAATTCTTTTGAATTTAGTGTAATTACATTACGTTGATCCAAAAGTGAAACTTGAGTAGCCATACGTTCCGCATTAATCGTAACAATTTCTAAATCACTACTAGGAGATAATTTCACAGTAATAAACTTAGGGTTCTTTACGGTTAATACTTTTTGCTTATATCCAATAAAGCTAATAACTAAGAGTTTATTTTCTTTAGAAAAAGGAATTGTAAATTGCCCATTTTCATTAGTTACAGCTCCAATTGATGTACCTGACCAATATATATTGGCTCCAAGAATAGGTTCCTGTTTACCATTAATTTCTTCTGTTACATTTCCTGAAACTTCGCTTTGTGAAAAGCTTAGCATTGGTAACAAAAAAAGTAATATTATTATTTTTTTCATGAATATACATTTTACTAATCATCCTGATTAGCATTACTAATAGCCCGTATTTGAGCATAACTTAATCTATTTTATACAACTGACTTTATTTTACAAAAAAGAAGCAGCTAGATATAGTATTAAGCATAATGTATATATGTTTCGTAGAGTTTATAGAGCGGTGGTGCATTACTCTGAAAAGTGTAATTAGGTAACGCTACCTTGTTTTGAAATCTTGTGCTTTTATAAAAGTAGTAAAAAATATTTGGTGAAATTGCTATAAATTGTTTTTCAATAGCAGTATCATGAAACAATGAATCTTCATCTACCTCAGATAAATCAACGACAGCATCATTACAACAATCAGGTTTAGTTGTAGGTTTTTTAACACAACAAGCATTTTGTGCTATTTCCAAGTCACAAGCCACTTCTGAAGAAACAGCCGATACACCAACCAATGAACCTCCACAAAAATGTACAGTTAAGGTAAGTCCAACACATATTATTAAATAATAACATGTAAAAACGATGGCTATATTCTTTTTAAATCTCACGCTACAAAAGTACTTCTTTTTATTTTGAAATAATTATCGACTTCTTAAAACAATTGCATTACTTAAACCAACTAGAATACTCTACATAGTTCTCTGCAATTCTATCTATTTCACCAGAGCTTAATTCTTCAGAAATATCCTTTACTTTTTTAGCTGGGACTCCAGCATATATACTTCCTGATTCGATTACAGTATTTTGAGTAACTACTGCTCCAGCGGCAACAATTGAATTGGAATGCACTACACAGTTATCCATAACAATACTCCCCATGCCTATAAGTACATTATCATGTATTGTACACCCATGCACAATAGCATTATGCCCAACAGATACATTATTACCTATAATGGTTGGATATTTTTTATAAGTACAATGAATCACAGCTCCATCTTGAATATTAACTTTATCTCCAAGTTTAATATAATTTACATCACCTCGTAACACAGCATTAAACCATACGCTACATTGCTCACCCATAACAACATCGCCAACAATAGTTGCATTTTCAGCAATAAAACAATCTTCTGGGATTTGCGGAAATTTCCCTCTTACTTCTTTTATAATCATCATTAACAATTTAAAATGAAAAATGCCCGTTAAAAACGAGCATTTTTATAATATATTATATCCTAATACTAGTTTATACCAGGACAGTTACAGTCGTATTTTTCTGGTCTACAAGCTAAGTTGATTCCTAAAGTAATTTGATGAAAACCACCATCAACTAATTTTATATTTCCCATTTGATGTGAGTACGTATACCCAAACATATATTGGTTATAATTAACTCCTACAAAAGGAGTAATATATTGTAATTTTTGTCCTTCAGCTGAACCAGTAGTTGAATAATATTCAGCACCATCTAAACTTCTTCTGTATGATAATCCTCCCCATACTTTACCGAAGTCCATTTTTTTGTAAGTTTTAATATTTACATCAAATTGTGTTTCAGCTGTTTGAGAAATATGCTGAAATAACATAGAAGGCTCAAAAGACCAATCGCTGTTAATACTTGAAAAAACATATCCCATAGAAATCAAGAAACGTTGTAAGTTAGCACTTTCTTGCACAGTATATAATTTCCTTCCTGTACCCATTAAATTTTTAATAGTTAAATGTGCATAGAAATCTAATAAGTGATAAGACACTCCAAAATCAACATTATAATACGTACTTGATATTTTATCATTCGAATTAGCCGCTGGATCAAAAGCACCAGAACCATTATTACCACCATTCCACTGTAAATCCCATGCAGACTGATCTAAGCTACTTTGTATCAAACCTACACTTAATCCGAAAGAAACCTGATTTAAATCAATTGTATTTCTTCCTAACATGATATGGTGTGCATATGTTAAATACGCTCCAGTTTGTGAATGATAACCATTTTTATCACTAAAAAGAATAATTCCCCCTGCAGAAGGTGCATTTTCATCAAACCTCGTATTAAAACTCGCTGTCATTAATGCTGGTGCATCTTCCTGACCAAACCATTGCTGACGACCAGTTATCCTAACTTTTGAACAGTTAGAAGCTCCAGCCATTGATGGGTGAATTAAATATAAGTTATCCGTTAAATAATCAGAATATGTTGGCAAACCTTCTTGAGCATTAGCTCCTAGGAAAGCAAACATTGCTATGATAATGTAAATCTTTTTATTCATATTTTAATTTCGTTGATATCTATGCTATTGGTAAGACACAGATAGTTGCTAAAATTCAGGTAAAATTGATAATTTTCAAATATAAAAAAAAATCAAGGAGTATACGTATAAAAACATTTATTTATATTAAAACCCTACTTTTAGTTAGAAATAAATTCTTCTCAAGACAAAGAAATTCAGTACTTTTGCAGAAAATATTACTCCCATGGAAGCACATAATATTACTATATCTCATACATCATCACCTAACATTGTTAAGTTTGAATCTAATCAGTTTCTTACTGAACATCAAAACTTTGAGTTTAACAATATTGATGAAGCAAACAATTCACAGCTTGCTAGAGAGTTATTTTACTTACCATTTGTTAAGAAAATTTATATTTCAGGAAACTTTATTGCTATAGAAAAATTCAACATTGTTGAATGGAAAGAAATAGAAGCTGATGTGGCTGAGCAAATTCAAGATTTCTTAAATACTGGTAAAAAAGCAGTTGATAATGATGTTGCTACAAAAAAGGTAGCCGTTACTGTATATGCTGAGAGCACTCCTAATCCTAGTGCGATGAAGTTTGTTGCTAACAAAAAATTAGTAGATACTATTTTTGAGTTTAAAAACATTGATGACGCAAAAATTTCTCCTTTAGCTACAGAGTTATTTCATTTTCCATTCGTAAAGGAAGTTTTTATTGATGAAAATTATGTTTCAATAAATAAATATGATTTAGCTGAATGGACAGATATCGCTAATGAATTAAGAGAAGTGATCAGAAATTTCATTGCAGATGGAAACATGATTGTTGACACTACAGTTGAAAAACCTAAAAAAGAAGTTGCTCCCGAAATTAATTTAAATATTGACGAGTTAGACGATGTTTCAGCAGAAATTGTTAATGTTTTAAACGAGTACATTAAGCCTGCAGTAGCAAGTGATGGCGGAAACATTATGTTTCAGTCATACAATGAAACTACCCAAGAAGTAAGCGTTATTTTACAAGGAGCTTGTAGCGGTTGTCCATCATCTACTATGACTTTAAAAAGTGGTATTGAAGCTACATTAAAAGAAATGATACCTGGAAAAATAAGCTCTGTTATTGCCTTAAACGGATAAACCAATAATAGACAAAACACCTAAAAGCACTCATAACCAAAAGGTAATGAGTGCTTTTTTATGCATTGAAATCGCTAACTTTGAAATATGAGATATATATCCACTCCCTTTCTATTCATATTATTATTTAGTTGTAAAGGTCAAAATAATGATTCAATACCAGAAAAGCATCAGTTTACAAATGAGTTAAGCAAAGAATCTAGTCCATATTTATTACAACATGCTCATAACCCCGTAAATTGGAAACCTTGGAATAGCAACACACTATCTGAAGCAAAAACAACTAACAAACTTATTATTATCAGTATCGGATATTCTGCTTGCCATTGGTGTCATGTTATGGAAGAAGAGAGTTTTGAAAACTCAGAAGTTGCCAAGGTAATGAATGAATACTTCATTAACATCAAGGTTGACAGAGAAGAACGACCTGATGTGGACCAGGTTTACATGAGCGCTGTGCAATTACTAACCAGCAGAGGTGGTTGGCCATTAAATGTGATTGCATTACCAAATGGACGACCAGTTTGGGGTGGAACTTATTTTAGAAAAAACCAATGGATTGATGCCTTAACACAATTACAAAAACAATTTGAAACTGATCCAGAAAAATTTAACACTTACGCAGATAATTTAGAACAAGGAATTATTTCTTCAGAGTTAATTGCGGTAAATAAGGATAAAACTGAGTTTAAAACCGAGTACGTTTCTAAAATTGTAAATCATTGGGGGAAATCATTCGATCATAAATATGGGGCTACTAAAAGATCTCCAAAATTTATGCTTCCAAACAACTATTCTTTTTTATTAAAATATGCGCATTTGCAGAATGATACAAAATTACTAAACTATGTAAACACAACACTCACTCAAATGACGTATGGTGGTATTTTTGACCATATAGATGGAGGATTTTCAAGATATTCAACTGATGTAAGATGGCACATTCCTCATTTTGAAAAAATGCTTTATGACAATGGCCAGCTTGTAAGTTTATATTCAGAAGCATATAAACTCACAAAAAATGAATTGTACAAATCAACCATTGAAAATACACTTCAGTTTGTTGAACAGGAATTATATAATAAGGCCGGTTATTTCTACTCTTCATTAGACGCAGATAGATACAATAACCAAGGCGAGAAAGAGTAAGGCGCCTATAATGTAAGGACTAAGGATGAGTTAAAAGAGCTTTTAAAAAATGACTATAAGCTTTTTGCTGATTTTTACAATGTTAATAAATATGGGTATTGGGAAAACGGACACTATATTTTAACTAGAAAAAACAGTGCTAAAAAAGTTGCTAAAAATTTTAAGATTTCTACCAACTCTTTACAAACAACTATTAATAAATGCGTTACTATTTTACAAAAAGCTAGAACTGCAAAAACGAAGCCTACATTAGACGATAAAACACTTACTTCGTGGAATGCATTAATGGCAACTGGCTACTTGGATGCCTATGAAGCATTAGGTGATGAAAAATATTTAACTACGGCTATAAAGAACGCACATTTCATATCCAAGAATTTATCCAAGAAGGATGGTGGATTATATCATAATTTCAAGAATGGAAAGAGCAACATTAACGGTTATTTAGAAGATTACGCAACTACTATACAACTATTCATAAAACTTTTTGAAAACACGTTGGACGCTAAATGGCTGATCCATGCAAATAAGCTAACTAATTATTGCTTTACTCATTTTTACAACCCTGAAAACAACTTGTTTTACTTTACTTCAGACGAAGACCCTAAATTAATAGTTAGAAATACTGATTTTCAAGATAATGTTATCCCTGCAAGCAACTCAATAATGGCGAAAAATTTATTCCTGCTTGGGATCCATTTCAATAATAAACAATATTCTGAAGCTTCTAAAAAAATGCTACATAATATTATTCCACAAATAAATAACTATGGCTCAGGTTTTTCAAATTGGTTAGATTTATATGTAATGAATTCTGATAAATTTCAAGAAATTGTAATTACTGGTGATAATGCGAGAGAACAAATGGGCGAACTAAAAAAGCACTATATCCCTAACACCCTGTTCTCTGGCTATGATACTTCCAGAAAAAACAAATTTGACAAAAATAAATTACCATTACTAACTAATAGAATAATTAAAGGCAAAACTTATTTTTATATTTGTGAAAATTCTACCTGTCTTCTACCTACAGAAAACATAAATCAGGTATTAACCTTAATTGAAAAATAATATGAAAACTACTGGATTAGAAAACACACAAAATGAAGCTAATATCTGGATTGAAAAGGGTATTAACTTCGCAAGTGAGTTTGGGCCAAAAATAATTGGAGCTATATTAATATGGGTTATCGGGTCATGGGTAATTAAAAAGGCACTAAAACAAACCAACCAGTTAATGGATAAAAAAGGCTATGATAAAAGCCTCCAAAAATTCTTAATAAACTTATTAAGCTGGACTTTTAAAATAGTTTTAATCATTACTATTTTGGGAGTATTAGGAGTTGAAACCACTTCTTTTGCTGCTATTTTAGCTTCTGCAGGTTTAGCTATTGGATTGGCACTACAAGGCTCGTTAGCAAACTTTGCTGGAGGAGTTTTAATTATGACTTTTAAGCCTTTTAAAATTGGCGATTTAATTGAAGCACAAGGAGAAATTGGTGTGGTAAAGGAAATTGAAATTTTTACTACTAAATTAAATAGCCCTGAAAATAAGGAAATTATTATCCCAAACGGAACTTTATCTAACGGAAACATCACAAACTTTTCTACTGAAGGTCTGTTACGTGTAAATTTAACCATTGGTATCGGCTATGATGAAGACATTAAGGAAGCAAAAGCTGTTATATTAAAAGTTTTAACTGATAACCCAAAAGTATTAAAAGATCCTGCTCCAACTGTAAACGTATCTGAATTGGCTGATAGCTCGGTTAATTTCGCAGTTAGACCATGGGCTACTACTGCTGATTATTGGGGAGTATATTATGAAACTTTAGAAAACTGTAAAATAGCACTTGACAAAGCAGGAATTGAAATTCCTTACCCACATACAGTGGAGATACACAAAAATGCTTAAATTTTATTTTTTGCTGGAGTAACCAAAAAATCTTTTAAATAATAAGGTTCAAAATAAGCGACATCTTCGATGTCGTTTTTTTTGTGTTTAGCATATGCTAAGCTGCTCATTTCTTTAGCTGACGGAAGACTATCGATAAACGTTGCATTTTCATGCTGAATAACTTCTTGCGTTTTTTCTGTTTTATTTCCTACAAAAACAACTTTTCCTTGCTCTAAAAACACGGAAAAAGATTCGTTATCTAATATCTGTGCTTCAATTGCTCTTACCTCATTAAAATTAGCGCCAAACACTTTTGTATAAGCCTCCATTCTTCTTGCATCTATCATTGGTACAATAAAACCTTCATCCACGTTTACCTGATGAGTCAAGACTTCTAGTGTCTCAATAGCTATTAACGGAATATCTAAAGAAAAACACAAGCCTTTTGCTGTTGATACACCTATACGCAAACCAGTATAGGAACCAGGCCCTTTACTTACAGCTATCGCATCTAAATTAGAATACTCTAACTTATTTTCAACTAAAATCTCTTTGATAAATGCATGTAAGTTCTCAGCATGTGAATATCCGTTACTAATTTCCTTCAACGCTATAGTTTCTCCACTTTTAGAGATTGCTACTGAGCAGTTAGTTGTTGATGTTTCTATTTGTAAGATGTAAGCCACAGGTAATTATTTTTTAGCAAAAGTCGGGAATTGAGTTCAATTAGACCAATTTTATTCTCTAAAACAAAACTGGCTTAATTCTTTTAAAAGAATTAAGCCAGTTTTTATTTAATACTAATCTTAAAAAGCTAGTTAAGTAATGATTTACCTGCGTAAAAATCAAGAACTTTAGATTTGAATACAAAATTATATTTCGCATTAATCAGTGCTGATTGTGCATTTACAAATCTACTTCTAACCTGTTCAAATTCGAAAGAAGTCATTACTCCTAAATCATATCTGTCTTTAGCATTTTTAAAAGCTTCTTCCTGAGCTACTACTGATAATTGAGCCGCTTCAAATTGTTTTAAAGTAGCTTTAGCATCTGCATAAGCATTTTCTATCTTAACTCTTAAATCTTGCTTCGCTTGAATTAACCTAGTATTACTTTTTTCAATATTAATTTTAGCTCTATTAACTCTTGCTTTAGATTGATTTCTGTTAAAAATTGGAATACTCAAATTTAAACCAACACTATACCCTAAGTTATCTTCTAATTGAGTTCCAAACCCGTTTGGTATTGTAGAGAAACCAGTAGGACTAGTTACATCTACAATCGCTCTTACATCTTTTTGTCCTTGAGCATGTTGATACGAAGTCCCAGCACTTGCACTTGCACTCAATGTTGGCATGTAAGCTCCTTTTGCTATCTCTACACTGTATTCAGCATCGTCAATACTTAGTTGAGCATTTTTGATTTCTGGCCTATTTTCCGATGCAGTATTGAAAATATCTTCCGTGTTATTATATAATAATGCAACTGAAGTAATATCTATATCGATATTCTGAATATCAAACCCTTCATAAGGAGCTTGTAATAACTGTGCCAAACTTAACAATGCAAGATCTATACTGTTTTGTGCATTCACATAACTCTGTTGATCTGTTGCTAACTGTGCTTTTACTTCTGACAAATCAGCAACAGCTCTAACTCCAGCATCAACTAATTTTTGAATTTGAGTTAGTTGTTGTTCGGTTACCTTAATTTTATCATCAGCAATTCTTAATGTTTCATTATTAAACAATACATTTAAATAACTGTTTACAACATTTAAAGAAATATTATCTTTTAAAATAGACAATTGTAACTTACTTGATTCTAAACCTAATTTTGATTGTTTATACGTATTTGTATTTTGAAAACCATTAAAAATAGTTACACCTGTATTAACTCCAAAATTATTTCCTCGACTATCTCTTGCTACACGACCTCCATTTTGATCTATATAAGATCCAAAATTAAAATTTTGTGAAGCAGATGCACTTACACCTGGTAAAAAGTTTCCTTTTGCTGTCCTAATATTTTCAATAGCAAGTTCAGAGTCTAACTCCGATTGCTTAACAGATATATTATTTTCCAAAGCATAATTAACACACTCTTCTAAAGTCCATTTCTTTTCTTGAGCAAAAGACAAAATTGAGAATGCAAGAGTTAAAGTAAATATGATTTTTTTCATCTGTATTTTTTCTGAATTATTAATCTTCATCTTCTTCCTCATCATTATTATCTTTTGAAGCTTTGTTCCAAACTTTAATTTTATCCTCGTCTTTTAACCCTTCTAAAATTTCAACATTAATCCCATCAGATATTCCTAACTTCACATCAACCTTTTTAAATTCCTGGTCTCCAGTTTCAACTTCAACAAATGGTTTTTCAGTTATTCTGTTAAATTGCAATAAAGATTCTTTTATAGAAAAAACTGAATCTTTCTTCTCTAATTCAATCTCTGCATTTGCACTATAACCAGCTCTTACATAAGTATCCTTATCAATAGTTACATCTGCTTTAATAGTAAACTGAACCGCTCCAGACTCTTCCTTTCCTTTAGGTGCTACAAAAGTTAATTTTGCTGGGAAATCTTTTTCCTCAATTGCCCCTAACTTGATAACTATTTCTCTTCCTTCTTTTAACTTTCCTACTTCTGCTTCATCTACTTTTCCTTCAAATATCATTTTACTCATATCTGCAATAGTAGCAATAGTAGTTCCTGCATTAAAAGTATTACTTTCAATTACCTGATTCCCTTCTCGCACAGGGATCTCTAATATTGTACCTGAAATTTGCGCTATAATATCCGTATTTGCAGCTGAACCTGAACCAGCAGCTGAACCTTTTTTGATGATTTGAAAATCAGTCTGACTTTGATTTAAATTTTGTCTAGATTGATTGTATGCCAATTCACTATTCTCGAAATCCTGCTTAGAAATAACACCTTTTTCAAACAATGCTTTGTTTCGATTATACAATGTTTTAGAATTATCAAAAGATAATTTAGCCGAACGAACTCTGCTTTGGGAGCTTGCTAAATTTTGTGCATTTGGCACTACTCTAATACGAGCAATCAAATCTCCTTTTGTAACAATATCTCCTTCTTCAACTAATATCTCTGATACGATACCCGAAATTTGAGGTTTCAATTCTACTTCTTCTTCAGGATTTACTTTACCTGTTGCCACTGTTTTAGTAACAATAGTGGTTTTAAATGGTGATTGAGTTTTGTACTCTACTGCAGTTTTTGAGTTTTTATCTGCGAAAAAACTCATAACCATTACTAATAAAGCAATTCCTATGACTACGAATATTATTTTAAGTGTTTTATTCATTTTGTTTGATTTACTTATTCTTATTTTAATTGATTGTTTTTATATCTGTTTATTTTTATTCTTCTCTTAATGCATCAATAGGCTTTACACTAGTTGCTTTATGTGCTGGAATCATCCCTATTAAAGTTCCAAACACTATCAATATCGCTAAAGCCAACCAGACTATTGGAATGGATACTGATGCATTAACCAGCTTTGCATCTTCTCCTCTTCCAAACGCAAAATCCATAGCCATCAATATTAATCCACCAGAAATAATCCCGGCTAATCCAGCTACTAAAGTTAACAACACCGCTTCTAATACTATTTGTCTTTTTATTTCAAAAGGGGTTGCTCCTAATGCGCGTCTAATTCCAATTTCTTTGGTACGCTCTTTAACTGTTATTAACAAGATATTACCAATTGCAAAAACCCCGGCAATCAAGGTTGCTATTCCAACAAACCATGTTAAAAACTGCATACCTGTCAAGAAACCTGTAGCTTTTTTAAATTCTTTCAGACAAGCTTTGCATCCAATTCTATTTGTTTAATGTCATATTCTGGCTTTCCTGTAACCATCATCCAACCAATTTCTTCACCCATATTATAGATTTGTTGAAACGTAGTAAATGGAATATGAATATCCGTTGAAGGACCGCCCATACTGCTAGCTTTATATATCCCTCCGACTTTAAAATTGATGCTATTTATTTGAATATATTGCCCAATTGCATCTTCATCTTTTTTAAATAACTGCTTATAAATGTCCTCAGAAATGAATGCCATCTTTTTACGCTCATCAATATCTTTTTGATTGATAAACCTACCATGAATCAACTTCTTCTTTTGAACTTTATCTAATAAAGGATAATCTCCTGCTATACCATAATTTCCTGATTGAAAACCACGAATTACTCTACCATTAGTTTGGTTTCTCGGAACAACAAATTCAATACCTTCAACTTCAGACTGAACTATTTTAGCATCATTTAGAGTTAACCTTACCTGTTTTCCTTCTTGAAATCCTTTAAAAGGTTTATTTGTATATTGTCCCCAAATAAATACTGAGTTAGTAGCAAAATCACCAAACATCCTATTAAATTTATTTTCCATTCCTCTAGCTGAACCTAACAGCCAAATTAACAGTAAAATTCCCCACCAAACACCGATCATAGTAACTATGGTACGGAATTTATTTTTACGTAAACTATCGTAAATCTCTTGCCAAGTATCGCGTTCTATTAAAAATCGTATCATATTATTCGTCTCTTAAAGCAATAATTGGTTTTATTTTTGAAGCTCTTTTAGCTGGAACATATCCTGCAATTGCTCCTGAAATAATTAATATAATAGTTGCACTAACTATTAAAGAAGTACTTACACTTGGATCTTTTATAAAATAATCTTTCAATCCGTCTCCTATTAATTCAAGAGTCCCCATTCCTACAACAAGTCCTAAATAACCAGCAAAAGCAGTTACTAAAACAGACTCATACATAATCAAACGAACAATAGATTTTGGTGTGGCTCCTAATGCTTTTCGTATCCCTAATTCCTTAGTACGTTCTTTAACTACGAAAATCATTATATTAGCTATCCCAACTATTCCCGCTATTAATGTTCCCATTCCTATTACCAGGATCAATATACCTAAAACAGTAGTCATTTGATTTACTTCATTTGACCTACTTGCTATATCAAACAAACGTATAGCACGTTGGTCATCTGGAGCAACATTAAACCTCTTTTTTAGTTTCTCTTCTAGAGTTGCACTAAATGCAATGGCCTCCTCAGGTTTCATTTCCGGATTATGAGTCAAATTAATCTGATTCACATGGTCGGTATTCCCATAAACTTGCTGAGCTGTAGAAACAGGTAAATAAATAATTCGTTCTTCATTATCTCCTCCATCATCTTTATATACTCCAATAACTTTATAAGAAATTCCGCCTAAATTAATATACTTCCCTAAAGCAGTAGTTTTAGTAAACAAATCCTCATCAACCAACCTAC
>JAWUYQ010000090.1:0-14044 GCA_034110725.1 Flavobacteriaceae bacterium | reverse complement strand
GTAAATACCAAATAAAACCCTTTGGCAATAAAATGCCTTTGTGTTACTCAATTGTTGCAAGTAAAAAATAACTTATGCGTTGGACGATAAAACCAAAACCTGAACAAACTAGAATTGCTCATTTACAAGAAGCTTTAGGAGTAAATGAAATTATTGCTACACTTTTGGTACAACGAGGTATAGAAACTTTTGAACAAGCAAAAGCATTTTTCAGACCCTGTTTAACGGAATTACATGATCCATTTCTGATGAAAGATATGGATAAAGCAGTAGCACGAATTGAGCATGCAATTGCTAATAAAGAAAACATCATGGTTTTTGGTGATTATGATGTTGACGGTACAACAGCTGTGTCTTTAGTCGCGTCATATCTTAAAACCTATTATGACAATGTAGCAACCTATATTCCGGATCGCTATGCGGAAGGATATGGAGTTTCCTATATGGGAATTGATTATGCTGAAGACAATGATATTTCATTAATTATAGCCTTAGATTGTGGTATAAAAGCCATTGATAAAGTTGCTTATGCAAAGGAAAAAGGAATTGACTTTATTATTTGTGATCATCACCGTCCAGGAAAAGAATTACCAAATGCTGTAGCTGTATTAGATCCTAAAAGAAGTGACTGCAATTATCCGTATGATGAATTGAGTGGTTGCGGAGTTGGGTTCAAACTTATACAAGCTTTAGGAGTAAATAGAAACGAAACTATTGATGATTTTATTCCGTATTTAGATTTGGTTGCTACCAGTATTGCGGCTGATATTGTTCCCATTACTGGAGAAAATAGAGTTTTAGCACATTATGGGCTTAAAGTTATTAATGATAATCCAAGACCAGGAATAAAAGCATTTACTCAAAATGCGAAGAAGAAAGAATTATCTATTACAGATGTAGTTTTTCAAATAGCACCAAAAATTAATGCTGCGGGACGTATAAAACACGGAATTCATGCGGTGAGTTTATTATCTGAGTTAGATTATACTACAGCAGTTGAATATGCCTCAGAAATTGATACCTACAATACGGAACGTAAGGAATTAGATAAACAAATTACCAAGGAAGCGCTACAACAAATAAAAGTCAATAAAGAGGAAGAAGGTTTTACCTCTGTGGTATATGATGCAACTTGGCATAAAGGGGTTATTGGTATAGTAGCTTCTAGATTGATTGAAGAGTATTATCGACCCACTTTAGTATTTACAAAAAGTGGTGATAAATTAGCAGCATCTGCGCGTTCGGTAAAAGGGTTTGATGTGTATAATGCTTTAGAACAATGCTCAGAGTTTATTGAGCAGTTTGGAGGACATATGTATGCCGCAGGATTAACCCTATTACCGGAGAACTATGATAAGTTTAAAGCAAAATTTGAAGAGGTTGTTTCTACAACAATTGATAAAAGTTTACTTGTAGAAGAAATCACAGTAGATTTAAAAATATCTCTACTAGATATTGATACAAAGTTAATGCGACTATTAAAGCAAATTGGTCCGTTTGGTCCGCAGAATATGCATCCAGTGTTTATAACAGAAAATATGCAAGATACTGGTTATGGAAAATGTGTAGGAGAAGATGATAAGCATTTGAGGTTTACAGCAAAGCAAGAAAATTCTAATGCTATCGTGGGTATTGGTTTTGGTTTAGGAGATAAACTAAGTAGCATTACTAATAAAAAACCATTTAGTACTGCTTATGTAGTAGATGAAAATGAATGGCAAGGTAACGTGAGTTTGCAATTGATGGTAAAGGATATAAAATAAAAAGTAACGGCCTAAAAAGTAAATTTTCTTGTCATATTGAGCTTGTCGAAATACTTTATGGTATTAATAGTTAATAAAAATTCGACACATTCCTATAACTATCGGTACAGTTTGACAAGCTTTAATTTATTTCACTTTTCAGACTGCCTTTTTTATTCTATGTCATTTCGACGATAAGAGAAATCCCATATCAGTAAGCACGTGTTATTCTCAGGATGAGATTTCTCCTATCGTCGAAATGACATTTGTATTTTTAATATTCTTTTAATGCTAATTGTTCTCCATCAAACTCTCCATAGGTATAGTAACTAATCCAATCTCCTAGGTTTATGTATTGTGAGTTTTCGGCAATGTCTATAGTCATAGGTAAGTGCCTATGTCCGAACACAAAATAATCGTAATGTTTTTGGCTTTGTTTAAGTTTACAGTATTGTACTAGCCATTCATCATCTTCTCCTAAAAAAGTAACATCATCATCACCTGAAATCAGTTTGTTTTTAACAGATAAATATTGAGCTAGTTTCACCCCTAAATCAGGATGTAACCATCGGAAAAACCATTTAGAAACAGGATTAGTAAACACTTTTTTCATTCTTTTATAGCCTAAGTCTCCAGGCCCTAAACCATCTCCATGACCAATTAAGAATGTTTTATTATTTATTAGAAATTCTTTCGGTTTATGAAATACAGGAATATTCAGCTCTTTTTCAAAGTAATCATTCATCCAAAGGTCATGATTTCCTACAAAAAAATAAATTGGTATTCCGCTATCTCTAATCTCTGCAAGCTTTCCTAAGGTACGTACAAACCCTTTTGGGACTACGGTTTTATATTCAAACCAAAAGTCAAACAAATCGCCTAATAAAAATATTGCTGCGGCATCTTGCTTCACTTCATCTAACCAAGCCACAAACTTTTTTTCACGAGGTTTACTCGCTTCAAAATCTGGCGCACCTAAATGATTGTCTGATGAAAAATAGACTTTCTTTCCTTCTCTGGTATGTATGGTAAAATTAGGCATTGTCGCTAGCGTACCACTCTGCAAAAGAGGTTTCTGTTTCGGATAATTTTAAGGAATGTAATTTGATGTTTTCTGGTAAACGATCTTTAATTTTTGCAGCAAAATCAATTACCATATTTTCACTGGTAGGTTGATAATTTACTAAAATCACATTATGTCCTCTATCTTGTAACTCCTTAGCCAATTCTAAGTGCGGTGTATTTTTATTAAAAACTGTTGCGTGATCAAAATCGTCAACAATTTCTTCTTTAACCACCTTTTTTAAGTCACCAAAGTCAATAACCATTCCTAGTTTTACTTCTCCAGCTTTTGTAATTGGAGATCCTATTACAGTTACTGAAAGTTTATAGCTATGCCCGTGTACGTTTTTACATTTTCCATCATAACCATAAAGGGCATGACCAGTTTCAAAAGTAAATAGTTTGGTGATTCGAATGTTACTCATAAATGATATTTGTAGTACAAAACTACACAATTTTAAATTGCTATTTTATTCCGCTATAGTTTTATTTTTTTTGGCTTAATTTGAATAAAAAGTTTCCAATGAAGTAATGAAATAGTAGCGCATAAAAAAGCAGAAACTTTGAGGTTTCTGCTTTTTTACTTTTTAGTAAGTTTTTTTAAGGAAATAAATTGATTTGGGGTCAATTCCTTTAAGAGTTTCAGAATTACTTTTGGGAAATAATCCTTATGCTCTCTGAAGTAAATATAACACCAATTTTCGGTTTTTATACACTCTTTGTTGTGAAAACAGGGTTTTTTGTGGCGTAACAAAATCTTTGTTTTACTACGAATAAATGATTGTTAATAACTATAAAATGCTATATTCTTGTGTGTAAGTTGTTTTTACTAGGTTTTTATAAACTTTAAATGATTATCTTTATTAAGAAACGGAAGGTTATTAACAATGTTTAAACTACTCCTTAATTTGTTCTTTCCCAAAGTTTGTGTTGGGTGCAAAAATATGCTAATGCATCAGGAAAAAATTCTTTGTGTAACATGTTTGCATGATTTACCGCTAACAAATTTGCATGGTAATGATTCAAAAGTTATTTCAAATATTTTTTATGGTACAGTTACTTTACAGCACTCAACTGCATTATTTTATTATCCAAAACTAGGTGTTGTCAGACAATTAATACATCAATTAAAATATAAGAGTCAAGAAGAAATTAGCCCGTTTTTAGGGGAGTGGTTAGGTATTGAGTTATGTGAAAGTGGTTATTATAATAATGTAGATGTTGTAGTTCCTGTACCACTTCATAAAAAAAGAAAAAGATCTAGGGGGTATAATCAAGTAGAGGGTTTTGGGAAAGAGATAGCCTTAAGTTTAAATGCGATTTATAATGACACTACTTTAATAAGAGTTAAAAATACAGCTTCACAAACAGTAAAAGATAGGTTAACAAGGTGGAAAAATGTGCAAACAATATTTGAAGTATCTGAATTGAAAAATCTTCAAGGAAAGCATATTTTATTAGTTGATGATGTAATTACTACTGGGGCAACAATTAAAGCATGTGTTGCAGAATTGAATAAAATTCCCGACGTTAAATTAAGTTTGGCAGTTATGGCTTATACAGATCAATAGGTTTAACAAATTATTAAATGAGATATCATTAATATGTTGTTAATTTGTAGCTCTTTTATAGGTATCTCAAATGAAAAAAATACTTGTTATTATATCAATTATTTGCATTACAATTTTAAGTTGTGCAAAAAAAGGAAGGCCTTCAGGAGGAGCAAAAGATATTGTACCGCCTGTAATGCTTAAAGCTACACCAGAAAATTACAGCACTAATTTTATTGGACAAGAAATTAAAATATACTTTAACGAGTACGTTAAGTTAAATGATTTAACGAAGCAATTAATTATTTCACCTCCGTTAAATATTCGTCCGTTAATTACACCACAAGGAGGAGCAAGTAAGTATGTAAAAATTAAAATTTACGATACCTTACAACCAAACACGACTTACTCATTTAATTTCGGAAAAAGTATTGTCGATAATAATGAAAATAACCCATTTTCATATTTTAAATATGTTTTCTCAACAGGTAAAAGTATAGATTCTCTAGAATTAAATGGAAGTATAAGAGATGCGATTGCTAAAACAGCAGATGACTTTGTATCGGTAATGCTTTATGAGGTTGATTCTACGTTTACCGATTCTGTGGTGTACAATAAAACCCCCAGATATATTACCAATACATTAGACAGTACCACGAATTTTAAATTTGAAAACCTGAAAGCAGGTAAATATTTACTTACAGCTTTAAAGGAAGAAACAGATAATTATAAATTCAACCAGAAAATTGATAAAATTGGATTTAAGAAAGATTTTATTACTGTTCCGAGTGAGGATACTTATGAGTTGATACTGTTTAAGGAAATACAAAATTATAAAGCTTTAAAAGCCAAACACGAACGTAAAAACAGAATTAAATTTCGTTACGAAGGAGAAGCTACAGAAGATATTAAAATTAATCTTTTGTCAGATAAAGATATTGTTTCTACAATTTCAAGGGAAGTAGATAATGATACGTTGCAGTATTGGTTTAAACCAAATGTTGATTTAGACTCATTGAATTTTACGATGACTCATAAACAAGAAATAGATTCTTTCACAGTTCGTATGCGAAAGAAAGTAAAAGCGGATTCGCTATCATTTAAACCTGTATCAATTAGTTTGACATTAGACGAGGATTATAAAATGATTCCTTCAATACCAGTAACGAAAATTGATGATACTAAAATTTTAATTTTAGATAAGGATTCGCTAGAAGTCCCTTTCACAAGTTCAATTGATAAACTAACAAGTATTATTAATTTAAAATTCAAGAAAACAGAAAGTCAAAAATACGCTATCAGTATTTTACCAGAAGCATTTACTGATTTCTTTGATGCAACTAATGATACCTTAAATTATCGTGCAAGTACAAAAGCATTATCGGCATACGGTAATTTTAGAGTGACTTTGAGCAATGCGCCAAGTACTCCGTTAGTTGTACAATTAGTAACTAGAGCAGGAGAGGTTAAATATGAGAAATCAGGTACAGGGATTTTCGTGTTCGATTTCTTAAATGTTAATCCAGACACCTATAATTTACGTGTAATATTTGATGAGAATAACAACAAGAAATATGATACGGGTAATTATTTAAAAAAACTACAGCCTGAACGTATTTCCTATCATCCAGAGGAAATAGAAATTAGAGCAAACTGGGATGTTGATGAACAACTTACGTTGAAGTAAAACTATTTTATCTCAAATTTATCTTGATCACTTAAAAAGTTAAACTTGGTTCTAGAAGCCAATAATTTTTCTTTAGATAGGGTAGTAGTAAAATACGTTTCTGTATTTTCTGCTAATGGCGTCATTTCAGCACCTAATTCATCTAAAACTATGGAGTTTCCAGTGTATTCATGCCCGTTTGCATCGGTGCCAACACGGTTTACCCCAACAACATAACTCATATTTTCAATTGCACGTGCTTTTAAAAGCGTATTCCAAGCGTCTATACGAGGTTTTGGCCAATTAGCCACATATATTAGTACATCGTAATTTAAGGTGTTCCTAGACCATACAGGGAAACGTAAGTCATAACATATTAACGGACAAATTTTCCAACCTTTGTAGTTAATAATAACTTGTTTGTTATCATTTTGATAACGCTCATGTTCTCCAGCCAATGAAAACAAATGACGCTTGTTGTATTGATGAATTTCACCAGAAGGGGTTACAAATAAAAATCGATTGTAATGGTGCTCATTTTCAGTGATGATAATACTTCCACAAATAGCACTATTGTGTTCTTTTGCCATTTTTAGCATCCAAACAACAGTGTCGCCATTCATCGTTTCTGCTAAACGTTCAGGTTGCATAGCAAAACCAGTTGTGAACATTTCGGGGAGAATAATAAGGTCAGTAGGTTCTTCTAAGGCCAATATCTTGCCTTCAATATCTTGCCTGTTTTGAATTGCGTTTTCCCAAACTAAATCTGCCTGAATGATTGTAACTTTTAACAAATTTGACATGCTATAATTTTTTTAACTTCTTTTTGGTCTTAGCAACCTTGCTTTGTAGCTTCTTTATTTTTTTTTGATATTTTAAATCCTTTTCTGTGGTTAACTTCCCTTTTTTATGAAGCCTTTTATATTTTTTTGTTTCCCTGTCAAGCTTTTGTTGTGCTCTTTTCAAGGCTTTCTCGGCTTGAGATCTTTTCTTAAGTTCTTTTTTTGCTTTCTTTAATTTTTTCTCGGCCTTCTTTTGTTTTTTTTCTAATGCTGTTAGTTTTTTCTCTTGCTCTTTTTGTTCTAGGAGTTTAGCTTCTTCAATTTTGAAAGCAGCAAGAACATTTTCTTTTTCAGTAGTCGTTAAGCCAGTAGTTACTTTTTCGTTGTTATGATATATTTCTTTTCCTTTAACTGTATATACAGTACCGTTATAAGAAATTTCCTGCGCATAGAATAGTGTGCAAACGAATAATAATATACAAGTAAAAATAGTTTTCATAGAAGCAAAGTTTAATAAGGTATTGAATGTATAAAGTTATAAAAAAAGCATAGTTTTAAGCATTAATTTAAGGTATAAATGATAAAGAAAACAAAGCTACTAATTTTTGATATTGACGGAACCTTGATTGATAGTGTTTCTGGTTATCATGAAGTAATCATAAATGCAATGAAAGATCTGGGTATTGCAGAAATTGATGCAAATTTTAATGCGCTAAAGCACCATACCGATAGTTATGTATTAAAGTATAACTATGAGAACTTCTTTAAAAAAGAACTTCCACTAGAATTACTAAATGATTTTGAAAATTTAATAGTTTCCTATTTGAAGAAACAACTTAAAACTATTGCTATAAAAGGAGTATTAGAGGTATTGAATGAATTAGAAAATAGTGAGTATGCAATAGCATTTGCAACAGGGTCATTACCGGAATCAGCGATATACAAAATGAAGTCTGCAGGTTTACCAATGGCTGCCTCGTTACTAGCAACTTCAAAAACCAGCTTTAGTCGTGAAGGATTTGTTCTAGAAGCTATTGATAAAGCAAAAAGCTATTATAATGTTACTGAATTTGAAGAAATAATATCTATTGGTGATGGAATATGGGATTTAAAAACAGCTCAGAATTTAAACCTTGAGTTTATTGGAATTGGCGCTAAAAACAAATCAGTAATGGAAACCAATGGAATGGAACATTGGTTTGAAGATTTTACAAACTTTAAAGCTCCAGTTACTAAATTGAATTAATTATCTCTGCTGCTTTTCCTAAAGTTTCTTCAGTTTTGGCAAAACAAAAACGTAGTACTTTATAATCAGTTTCATTTTCATTAAAAACAGACATTGGTATTGATGCTAATTTATGCTCAATGGTCAATCGTTTAGCAAATTCAACATCGTTTTCTTGAGTGATATCGCTAAAACCTAATACTTGAAAATAGGTTCCTTTTGAAGGCGTTATTTTAAATCTCGAGTCTTTTATTAAGTTTAAAAAGAAATCTCTTTTTTGCTGATAAAAACCAGGAAGTTCTGTATAATTTAGGGGTTCACTAATGTATGTAGCAATTGCTTTTTGCATAGGATGATTTACACAAAAAACATTAAATTGATGTATTTTCTGGAACTCTTCCATCAATTCTTTAGGAGCACAACAATAGCCTAATTTCCAACCCGTATTATGAAATGTTTTCCCAAAGGAAGCTACTATAAAACTGTGCTCTTTTAACGTAGGGAATAAGCAAGCACTTTGATGTTGTTCATTATCAAATATAATATGTTCATATACTTCATCACTCAATACAATTATGTTAGTGTCTTTTACTAATTCTTGTAGTTGTAACATGTCCTGATTAGAAAATACAGTTCCACTTGGATTCTGTGGTGTATTTATGATAATCATTTTAGTATTACCTGTAATCTTGTTTTTTACTTCCTTCCAATTTACTCCATAAGTAGGTGCTTCTAACTGTATAGAAATTGTTTCCCCGCCATTTAAAGCAATTGTAGGCTCATAACAATCATATGCAGGGCGAAATATAATAACTTCATCATCTTGCTTTATAAAGGCAGATATGATGGTATAAATGGCTTGAGTTGCACCTGCTGTTACTGTAATTTCTGAAGCAGGATTGTAAGAGGTGTTGTATAAATACTCAAATTTTGTTGCGATAGCTTCACGTAACTCCATTGCACCAGCCATCGGCGCATACTGATTGTATCCAGAATTCATCGCTTTGGTAACCAACTCCAATAATTTAGGATCACTTTTAAAGTTAGGGAATCCTTGAGATAAATTAATGGCATTGTGTGTATTAGCCAATCCACTCATTACTGAAAATATAGAAGGAGCTACGTTTGGAAGTTTTGATTGAAATTTTGGCATCTTGATTGTATCTAAAATTCTGAAAGATATAAATATACTTTAATTAGGAGAATTGCTTAGAATAAATAACAGTTTAGTTTTTTGTATATTTAAATTCAAATCTTAAACCTACCTACTTATGAGAATTTTAGTATTCAGTCTATTTTTATGCCTAAACCTTTTTACAAGTCACGCTCAATCAAATTCTAACTCAGTTAATGCTATGCTTTTAGTTGATGAAAAAGAGTGTGATAAGTGTACTCTAGAACTTACAAGAGAACAATTAAAAAAAATGATTCTTTCTACTAATCAGGACAATGTTAAAATTTCTGGATTTAAATTAAAAACACCTGGACTCACTACAATACCTGTTGGAGGGAATAAACTTAGTTCGAAAATATCTATTGCTTTAAGGCAAGCTAATATTGGAAGCAGTATACAGTTTTTTGACATCAGGACAAATAAAGGCTTGCTTAAAAATTATGTTATAGTTAAGCTTAAAAATTAAAAATTAAAAAATCCCGAACATTTCTGTTCGGGATTTTTTAATATGTTGAATGAAGATATTAACCTTTCAAGCTTGCTTTCATAAATTCAGAATTCATACGAGCGATGTTTTCTAAAGAAATTCCTTTAGGGCATTCAATCTCACATGCTCCAGTGTTGGTACAGTTACCAAAACCTTCTAAATCCATTTGAGCAACCATGTTTTGTACTCTTTCAGTAGCTTCTACACGTCCTTGTGGTAATAAAGCATATTGACTTACTTTAGCACCTACAAATAACATTGCAGAAGAGTTTTTACATGTAGCAACACAAGCACCACAACCAATACATGTTGCAGCATCCATAGCGTCATCTGCATCTTGTTTAGGAATAGGAATAGCGTTGGCATCTTGCGTATTTCCAGAAGTGTTTACAGATATAAATCCTCCAGCTTGTTGAATACGCTCAAAAGAAGTTCTGTCAACTACTAAATCTTTTATAACAGGGAAAGCAGAAGCTCTAAATGGTTCTATAGTAATAGTATCGCCATCATTAAACATACGCATGTGTAACTGACAAGTAGTTACTCCTCTATCAGGACCATGTGCTTCACCGTTAATATACATTGAACACATACCGCAAATTCCTTCACGACAATCATGATCAAATGCTACAGGTTCTTCACCAGTATTAATCAACTGTTCATTTAAAACATCCATCATTTCTAAAAATGACATATGCTCTGAAATATCGGTAACTTTATAATCGACCATCTGACCTTTGTCATTTGCGTCTTTTTGTCTCCAGATTTTTAGTGTTAAATTCATAATGTCAATTTTATTTGTATGAACGTTGTTTTAATTCAATATCGTTAAATTCTAATTGCTCTTTATGTAAAACCGCATCAGCAGGTTCTCCTTTAAATTCCCAAGCAGCAACATACGCGTAATTTGCATCATCACGTTTTGCTTCTCCTTTTTGTAATCCGTCTAATTCAACAGATTCATCTCTAAAGTGACCTCCACATGATTCGTTTCTGTTTAAAGCATCCTTAGCAAATAATTCTCCTAATTCTAAGAAATCAGCTACTCTTCCAGCTTTTTCTAATTCAGGATTCATTTCAGCAGCAGTACCAGGAACATTTACTTCTTTCCAGAAGTCCTCACGAACAGCTTTAATTTCAGCCATAGCTTCTTTTAAACCTTTTTCATTACGAGCCATTCCTACTTTTTCCCACATGATCTTCCCTAATTTCTTATGGAAGTAATCAACAGATTTTGACCCTTTGTTATTCACGAAAAAGTTGATACGTTCTGTAACTTCTTTTTCTGCTTCGTCAAATTCCTTAGAATCAGTTGGTATTTTACCTGTACGAATATCGTTAGATAAATAGTGACCGATAGTATAAGGTAATACGAAATAACCATCAGCTAAACCTTGCATTAATGCAGAAGCACCAAGTCTGTTTGCACCGTGATCAGAGAAGTTAGCTTCACCAATACAGTACAATCCGTCAACTGTAGTCATTAAGTTATAATCAACCCAAACACCACCCATTGTATAGTGTGTTGCAGGATAAATCATCATTGGAGTTTTGTATGGATCCTCATCTACAATCTTGTTGTACATTTGGAATAAGTTACCGTATTTTGCTTCAACGATAGCCTGTCCTAACTCATATACTTTATTAGCAGAAGGACTGTTAATTCCTTTTAATTTCGCTTGCTCTTTACCGTAACGGTCAATTGCAGATTTGAAATCTAAGTAAACTGCTTCTCCTGTTTGGTTTACACCGTAACCAGCATCACAACGTTCTTTTGCTGCACGAGAGGCAACATCACGAGGTACTAAGTTACCAAAAGCAGGATATCTTCTTTCTAAGTAATAATCTCTTTCTTCTTCAGATAATTCTGTAGGTTTTTTGCGTCCTTCACGAATTGCCATTACATCGTCCATACTTTTAGGAACCCAAATACGTCCATCATTACGTAATGATTCTGACATCAACGTTAATTTAGACTGGTAATCACCTGAACGTGGAATACATGTTGGGTGAATTTGAGTATAACAAGGATTTGCGAAAAACGCTCCTTTTTTATGAATTTTCCATGCTGCAGTAGCATTAGATCCCATTGCATTTGTTGATAAGAAATATACGTTACCGTAACCTCCAGTTGCAATAACAACTGCGTGCGCTGAGTGACGTTCGATTTCTCCAGTAATTAAGTTACGTGCAATAATTCCACGCGCTTTACCATTAACTTTTACAACGTCTAACATTTCATGACGGTTGAACATTTCAATTTTACCACGAGCAATCTGACGGTTCATTGCAGAATATGCTCCTAATAATAATTGTTGTCCAGTTTGTCCTTTAGCGTAAAAAGTTCTTGAAACTAACACCCCTCCAAATGAACGGTTGTCTAACATTCCACCATAATCACGTGCAAAAGGTACTCCTTGTGCTACACATTGATCAATAATGTTTGCAGAAACCTCAGCCAAACGATGTACGTTTGATTCACGAGAACGGTAGTCACCACCTTTTACTGTATCGTAAAATAAACGGTAAGATGAATCTCCATCTCCTTGGTAATTTTTTGCGGCATTGATTCCTCCTTGTGCTGCAATTGAATGCGCTCTACGTGGAGAATCTTGGTAAGCAAAAGCTTTTACGTTATATCCTAATTCAGCTAAAGTTGCAGCGGCAGAACCACCTGCTAAACCTGTTCCAACCACAATAACATCAATGTTACGTTTGTTTGCTGGATTTACTAAATCAATATTATTTTTATAAGAAGTCCATTTATCCTTTAAAGGACCCTTTGGTGTTTTTGAATCTAAAGTAGCCATACTAATTGTGTATTAATGATTGAAATGGTGAACTAATGCAATAATCATAAATCCTACAGGAATTAAGATAGCGTAAAGTTTTCCAAACGTTTTCAATCCTTTAGTGTATTTGTTGTTTGCTCCCATTGATTGGAATGCAGAATTGAATCCGTGTAATAAATGCATTGCTAAGAAAGCAAAAGCACCAATATAAGCGCCTACTCTTGCAGGGTTATGGAATTTTTCTTGTAATTCATGGAAATATCTTAATTCTCCATTGTGTAAACCAGACCAGTCACCTTGAATAAACTTGGTGTTAATCTCTGGGAACCAGAAGTCAATAAAGTGTAATACAACAAAAGCTAAAATAGCTAAACCTGACCAGATCATGTTTCTACTCATCCAAGTAGAATTTGCTGCTCCATTGTTTTTAGCATAACTTATTTTTTGTGCATTTCTGTTTTTAATTTCCAACACAAATCCCATTACAAAGTGAAAAACGACACCGAAAATTAACACAGGCTGCATAACATACTGTATTAAAGGATTGGTTCCCATAAAATGAGATAATTCGTTAAATGTTGCTCCGTGATCTGGAAAAATTGATGTTATGTTAATTACAAAATGTTGTAATAAGAAAAACATTAGGAAAAATGCAGAGATTGCCATAGCAAACTTTCTTCCAATTGATGATTTTAATAATCCGCTCATTGTATTTTTTGAGTTAGTGAAATTCAAGCAAATTTAATTTTAATACGGTGTTAAACAAAAATATCAGGTGTTTTTATCAGTTATTTAGAATGTATTTAAAGTAAACTATGATTATATTTAGCCAGTATTTATACTATTCCGAATGAAAATATTTCTTTTATCAGTTAGTGGGAGTTTATACTCTACACAACGTTTATTTAATGAGGCTTCTAAAATGGGGCATTACATTAGAATTATCGATCATACCAAATGTGCTATTTTATTTGATAAACATCAACCTAAAATACTCTTTAACAATGAGGATATCACCAATTTTTCCGATGCTATAATTCCAAGAATTGGAGCTTCGTTTACAGAACATGGTTTGGCAATTGTAAATCAGTTTGAAAAAACGGATAGTTATACCATTGCTAGTTCTCAGGGAATTTTACGTTCCCGAAATAAGTTGTATACCATGCAGCATATGGTTAAAAATAATATTCCTATACCTAAAACTTTGTATACCAAAAATACATTGTTGCTAAGAGAGCAATTGGATTTATTAGAAGGAGAGCAGTGTATTATTAAATTTTTAGAAGGAACACACGGACTTGGTGTTATGTTAGCGGAAAGTAAGAAATCTGCTATTTCAATTATCGAAACGATGCATAGCTTGGATAAGCCAATTTTAATTCAGGAGTTTGTAAAAGAATCTAACGGAGAAGATATTCGTGCTTATGTTGTAGGAGATGAGGTTGTAGCTAGTATGAAGCGTAGTAGTAACGGCAAAGACTTTAGGAGTAACGTACACAGA
Organism: Flavobacteriaceae bacterium; assembly: GCA_034110725.1. Classification (GTDB taxonomy): domain Bacteria; phylum Bacteroidota; class Bacteroidia; order Flavobacteriales; family Flavobacteriaceae. The sequence continues at coordinate 63 of JAWUYQ010000090.1, read as the reverse complement.
GGAGGAAGTACTTCTGTAATTGAAATGACGTATGAAGAAAAACAAATAGCTCTTAAAACGGCA
>JAWUYQ010000089.1:0-11213 GCA_034110725.1 Flavobacteriaceae bacterium | reverse complement strand
TAAAAAATACACTATTATTTTTTGTTTTGATTAGTTTGTTTTCATGTAAAGAGGATGAATCTACTACTACATATATAGTTCCATTTTCAGAACAAGCACCTATTGATGATGCTGCTTTGAGAGAGTTTTTATCAACTAATTATTATAATGAAGAAGAGTTTTCTAATGCTACTTCAATTCCAGATTTTAAATTTGATATTAAATTTTCTGAAGAACCTACTGTAACAGGCTATGATTCAAATAGTGATGGAGTAGTTGATGGATCTGATGTTGATGATACTACAGTTTTTAATAGACAAAGTTTACTTGATTTAGTTGAAACTAAAATAATAAGTATTGATGATGTCGAGCATAACTTATATGTTTTAAGAGTTGTGAATGGTGAAGGTGCAGATCAGCCAAAATTTTGCGATTCAACATTTTTAGAATATAAAGGGATGAATTTAAATAAGGAAATATTTGATAATAAATTAAATCCTACTTGGTTAGATTTAGCGGGTACTGTAAGAGGATTTTCTGAATCAGTCTCAGAATTTAATACTGCATTAGGAGGTCCTTTAGATAATGGAGATGGTACTTTTACATATGATAAATATGGAGTTGGTGCAGTTTTTATGCCTTCTGCACTGGGTTATTATGCTAGTCCACCTTCAGCTATCGGATTATACTCACCATTAATTTTTACTTTGAAAGTTTTAAGGGCAGTAGTAGGAACGGATCATGATAACGATGGTGTACCGTCATATTTAGAAGACTTAAATGGTGATCATTTTTTATCAAATGACGATACTGATTTAGATAGATTAGCAAATTATACAGATGCTAATGACGATAATGATCCTGTTTTAACAGTAGATGAAGATATAGATGGAGATGGTGATCCAACTAATGATGATACAGATGGTGATGGAATACCTAATTATCTTGATTCTGATAGCTAGAGTATTATTATAGATTATAAAGAAGTAAAAAGAGCCTCACAATTTATTGTGAGGCTCTTTTATTTAAAGCTGTTAACAAAGGAAATAAAATTTTTAAGCTAAATCAATTTTATTAATATGAAACAAAGTCTTTGTTAACAGCTAAAATGTCATTGTTCCATTTTTAAGTTATAGTCTACGGAATGTTTTCCTGAACCATATATTAAAAAGAAAATAGAAAGTAATAGAATAATGCTGGCAGTAATTAAATTTAAGGCATTCATTTCGCCTAATATATTTACTAATACTGCACCTATTAAAATGGGTATTTGAGCAACTAAAGCCCAACGGGTGAGTAATCCAATCATAATCAATAAACCACCAATTAAATGTGCTGGTACTGCATAGTGCAGTAATATAATTTCTCCAACATAGTTTTTTAATGGCTCAATTAAGGTGGCAAGTAATAGTGTATTACTCATAAAATAGAGCCCTTTATAAAATATAAAGCCACCCAAACCAATTCTGATGATATCCAATGAATAATACGTATGAGCATTAGCCCATTTATTTAAATGTTTTATAGTATCCATAATATATGATTTTTGATACTATTAAGTTACAAAAATAAAACCAAAAAACCAACTTACAAAACTGATGCTCAGTTAATTAAGTTGGTTTAGTTTTGAGTGTTATTAAAAAAGGATATACCCGACTACTATTTTATTAGTTGTAAACTATGGAAATAAACCCCACTGGTGGGTTACACTTGAATAACACCTAAATTAAATGGCTTTTCAATAGGAGCGTGGTCTGCAGCTTCTATACCCATAGAAATCCATTTTCTAGTATCTAAAGGATTAATAATTGCATCAGTCCAAATTCTTGATGCGGCATAATAAGGAGATATTTGGTTGTCGTAACGTGCTTTTATAGTGCTAAATAATTCTTCTTCTTTTTCAGGAGTAATTTCTTGCCCTTGTTTTTTTAATGAAGCCTTTTCAATTTGCAATAATACTTTAGCCGCTGAATTTCCACTCATTACTGCTAAGTTAGCACTTGGCCATGCGAAAATTAATCTAGGGTCATAAGCTTTACCACACATCGCATAATTTCCTGCACCATAGGAGTTACCTATTATTACGGTAAATTTAGGAACTACAGAATTACTTACGGCATTTACCATTTTAGCACCATCTTTAATGATACCTCCATGTTCCGATTTACTTCCAACCATGAATCCTGTAACATCTTGTAAGAATACTAAAGGAATTTTCTTTTGATTACAATTAGCTATAAAACGAGTAGCTTTATCAGCAGAGTCAGAATAAATAACTCCACCAAACTGCATTTCTCCTTTTTTAGTTTTCACTAGTTTACGTTGGTTGGCAACAATACCAACTGCCCATCCGTCAACTCTAGCATAACCAGTAATTAAACTTTGTCCGTATCCAGCTTTGTATTCGTCAAATTCAGAATCATCTACCATACGATTAATGATTTCCATCATATCATATTGTTCAGCTCTAGATTCTGGTAATATTCCAAATATATCTTCAGGATTTAATTTTGGATGTTTTGGTTCAGCTCTGTTATAACCAGCTTTATCAAAATCACCAATTCTTCCCATTGTTCTTTTAATAGTATCTAAAGCATCTTTATCGTCCTTTGCTTTATAGTCAGTTACACCAGATATTTCACAATGTGTAGTTGCACCACCAAGAGTTTCATTGTCAATAGTTTCTCCAATAGCAGCTTTTACTAAGTAACTACCTGCTAGGAAAATACTACCAGTTTTATCAACTATCATAGCTTCATCAGCCATAATAGGTAAATAGGCTCCACCTGCAACACAACTTCCCATGACAGCAGCTATTTGGGTAATTCCCATGCTACTCATTACGGCATTGTTACGGAATATTCTTCCAAAATGTTCTTTATCTGGGAAAATTTCATCTTGCATTGGTAAATAAACACCTGCACTATCTACTAAATAGATGATAGGTAATTTATTTTCAATAGAAATTTCTTGTGCTCTTAAATTTTTCTTTGCTGTAATTGGAAACCAAGCTCCAGCTTTAACTGTAGCAACAATGGCAACAACGATACATTGTTTACCAGAAACATAACCAATTTTTACGACAACACCGGCAGAAGGACATCCTCCATGGGCTGCGTACATGTCATCTCCAGCAAATGCAGCTATTTCTATAGATGGGTTTTTATTATCTAATAAATAGTCTATTCTCTCACGAGCAGTCATCTTTCCTTTTGAATGATGCTTATCTATTGTACTCTGACCTCCCCCTAATTTTACTTTAGCAAAACGCTGTTTAAGCTCAGATAATAATAATTTATTGTAGTCTTCGTTTTTGTTGAATTTTATATCCATTTGTGCTGTTAAATTGGATGGCTAAAGTACAAACTATATTAACGATAATCAATAGTAAAAGCGCTATAATGTTTACACGGAAGTATTTTCCTTGGTAAATAAAATTATTTATTGTAAATTTGTAGAGAATTTAAAATCTAATAGAGATGAGAAGAGATAAAATTATTTATTATGTGAGTACAGGATTGTTAACATTATTAATGTTGTTTTCTGCAGGGATGTATATTTTCAATAATGAAGCTGTACAGGGAATGTTTACAAGTTTTGGGTATCCAACATATATTATATATCCATTAGCAATAGCAAAATTATTAGGAGTTTTTACCATTTGGAATCCAAAGTTTAATACTTTGAAAGAATGGGCTTATGCTGGTTTTTTCTTTGACTTTGTACTAGCCTTTTTTGCACATAAAATGATTAATGATGGTGAAGAAACAGCGGCTATAATAGCACTTGTTCTTCTAACAGTATCATATGTATTTAGTAAAAAAATAAAGAAATAAAGTGAAAAACGCTACATCAAAAACAATATTATCCAGCGATAGATATGATGCGATATCTTACGCAAGAGAGCATGAATTAACAATGAACAGACCATTTGAAGATGGTGGTAATAATACTTCAGCAACACCAATAGAATATTTGTTAGCGGCAATTGGAGGTTGTGTGAGTATGACATTACGAGTATTTGCAAATAAAAAAGGATGGGATTTAGGTGAAATTACAGTTAATGTAATCCAAAAAAATAAACTGACTTCAAGTGGTTTAAGTACTTCATTAATAGAAGAAATATCATTTGAAAAAGAAATAACTGAAGAGCAAACTGAAGAATTACTACTAATAGCGGGTAAATGTCCGGTTATTCAGTTATTAAAAAAAGAAACAAATATAAAAACAGTAATACTATAAAATTATGAAAACAGTAATAGCATTAGGAGGAAGTAATAGTATAAACTCAATTAATAAAGTATTAGCAACATATGCTGCAAATAAACTTAAAGATACTGAAGTTAAACAGTTAGATTTAAATGATTTTGAATTACCACTTTACGGTATTGATTTAGAAACGGCAAGCGGAATTCCACAAGACGCTCATAACTTATTAAAAGAAATTAAAGAAGCCGATGGAATAGTATTGTCTTTAGCAGAACACAATGGAGCGTACAGTACTGCGTTTAAAAATGCATTCGACTGGATGTCACGTATTGATGGTAAACTATGGTCAGAAAAGCCAATGTTATTAATGGCGACTTCCCCAGGAGCTAGAGGTGGAGCAACAGTATTAGATATTGCTAAAGGTAGATTACCGTATATGGGAGGGAATATTGTAGCAGATTTATCATTCCCGTCATTCTTTGATAATTTTAAGGATGGAGCAATTGCTGATGCTTATTTAAAAAAACAATTGCAAACAGCAGTAGATAAATTACAACAAGCATTGTAATGGGAGATCTTTCAAAAGACATACAATCAACTTTTCCTTCTAATAAAGTAAAAGCGCTGATTAATATTAAATATACTGCTAATTGGTTAAGCAGTAAAGAAGTGGAATTCTTTAAACCCTATGGTATTTCGCCTCAGCAATTTAATATTTTAAGAATATTACGTGGAGCAAAAGAGGCTATTAAAGTTCAATTGGTGAAAGAAAGGATGATTGAACGATCGCCAAATGCTACGCGTTTAATGGATAAGTTATTAGAAAAGAAACTAATTAGCAGATACCGATGCGAGCACGATAGAAGGGTAGTTTATGTTGAAATAACGGAGGATGGTTTACTACTTCTATCAGATATAGATAAGGCTGGAAAATTAAGTTTTCTGCATAACTTATCTGAAGATGAAGCTAAACTGTTAAGTGATTTGTTAGATAAAATCAGGTAATTGTTATTATCTGTATTATAAAAAAATAAATAGAATGAAACGAAATACAATTAAACAAGTAGGAAGAAGTGATTTGGTAAATATGGGGCCAATACGTTTACGCCAACCAATACCAACTCAAGCAATTGAAAATATTGATCCGTTTGTATTATTACATCATTACGGACCATATGAAATCAGTCCGTTAAATAATCCGTTTGATCTAGGTCCACATCCGCATAGAGGGTTTGAACCGATTACATTTTTGATTCAAGGTGAACAATTACACCGCGATTCATTAGGAAATGAAAGTGTTGTAAAAGCTGGAGATGTACAATGGACTACTGCTGGTAGAGGAATTATACATGCGGAAGGGCCAACAGCAGCATTTGTTGAAAAAGGAGGAACGCTGGAAGGAATACAATTGTGGTTGAATTTACCTGCAGCAAAGAAAATGATGCAACCTAAATATCAACACGTAGCTTCAGAGGATTTTAGTGTAGCTAAATCTGAAGACGCAAAAGTAACCGTACAGGTAATTACAGGAGATTTTAATAGTGTTGAAGGGAAAATAACAACTCAAACACCTGTAAATACATATATGATTGATATGGAAGCAGGCGGTATTATTAATGTACCAATGAATAATTTACATCAATCAATGCTATATTTATTAAATGGAGATGTGATGGTGAATGACGATGTTCAATTAATGAAAGGCGAAAACCAGTTAATTGAATTTAATAATGATGGAATTGAAATAGTAATTACTTCTAAAACAAAAAGTAAATTATTGTTCTTGTCTGGAGCTCCTTTAAACGAAAAAGTTGCTAATTATGGACCGTATGTAATGAATACACAAACTGAATTGTTAGAAGCAATGCGTGATTATCAGCAAGGAAAAATGGGTTTTTTACCTGTGTGAAATATTTGTTTATACACTTTAAAGGCTTTTTTTTAAAAAGAACTATATAATTTAAGATTTTTACACTTGTTCAATAGGCATTGATTTTACTCTTTTTATAAAAGTGTGAAAATCTACAGTATCTAATAGCTCAATTAGTTTATTGGCAAGTGTTTCTTCGGTATCTAATCTAGAGTTTTGTTTTTTAACGAGTTCAAGAATTCCTTTTTCTTCAGAAAATATGTTTTTTGAAGAAAAACTCATGTAAGCATCCCATTTATTACTGTCTACCAACATAATGTTTATTGAGTCGAGGCCACACTTTTCAAGTATATCATTAATAAAGAGAGGTAATGATTCACATTCGCTATCAACATATAAATCAATGATTGTATTTTTAACGGCAGTATCATCAACTTTTATATAATCTGATATTATGTTATTAAAAGTGGTCATAGTTTAGGACTGTTACTTCTTAAATAATACTTATTTATATCATAATTAATTAGTTACAATACACTAATTTAAAACAAATATTTTTATCACTACATTTAGGTTTGTTTATACCATTATAATTGGGTACGATGTTATAAGTGTAGATCTATACGTAAATAACGTAGAGGTCTAAACAATACATGTAATTGCTCCAAAACAATTTTGTAATACTAGAGGTTATTCTATATCTACCATAGTACCAACATTTTTACCATTAATTTTCCCAGGAATAAATTTGAAATTGTTTATTAATATTTCACTAATAAAATCACTTGTTTCCTTAGGTATATTTTGAAATATAGGAACAAGAACTCCTTTTGAACTAATATTTAAGTAAACATCAGAGTTATAATTCCACGATGTATATTTGTATCTTTCATCTTTGATAGCAAGTTGTTCAAATTTTTTAAAAAACTTTTTAAGACCTTTTAATGCCCATTTAGAAATTTTATAATGTTTGCCTTCATGTATATAAAATGGGTAAGAGTCTAAATCTTTTAATTTATAGTAGGTCACGTCATTAGCATTATGTTGATATTCTGTTTTTAATATTTCGCTAGATTTTATACTACCAAATTTCGCAGCTCTTAAAAAATATTTTTCTGCCTTTTTCAACTTATTTTGTTCTAAGAATTTTAACCCAATCTCATATAGGATTTTATGACTAGATATGTTACTAATATTAAAAACCTCGTAATTAAAGCTTATATTTTCTTTTAAAATTTCAAAAGATTCTGTGTCGCCTAACTCAATGCATTTAAGAAAATTAAATAAAGCTTTTTCATACTCCTTTTTTTCTAAATAGATAGCCCCTAAATTGAAATAAGAGTCTAGATGAAATGAATCTATTTTCACTACTTTCTTAAAACGATATTCAGCTTTTAAATATTCCTTTTTTTTATAATATTTATTTCCTTCTTCAACCAAATACCGAACATCTTCGTATTGTCCATATCCTTTTGTTATAAAAAGTAATAAGCTTAATGTAATTATAATTTTACCCATTTTTAATTTGTTCTAAATCTCTTATTAATTGCATAAAATCACATTAAGTATTTTTTTTACTGTAAACTCAGCATTGTTCAGTGAAATGACACCTATTTTTTTAGGAACTAAATTTACATTTGTACATAGAAACAACTTCTCTTTAATTGAAGGTTTTTATTCCTAGTAAGTCTTCCATTATTTTTTAAAGTAAAACACCGAATAGTAAACATTATTATTCGGTGCTTGGGTTAGTTTAACTCAAAAGGGTTAAATAGGTGAGTTTTGTAAAACTTAAAATCCAAAGGTAATACAAATGTTTTTTTCACTATTTCAGGGGGCGCCCCATATACCCAATATTAGTGATGTAAATAAATAAACATAAGTATTTTTCAAACTTCTATAAAAATCATGGCAGCATAATAAAATAACGAGTAAGTGTTTTCATTGAAAATTGTAAGGATTTTGCTTAGTGTAGTTAAATTAATTTTTAGTATAAGTGGATGCCTTAATCTCAATTATATCTTAAGATAGAGATGGGATTCCATAATAAGGGTAAACATATAGAAACCTGATCATTGCTTAGTGAAAATAAGAGTGATTTTTAGGAATAAAAAAACCCTCTTTAAAATAGAGGGTTTGTATTGTATGTAATATGTTTATCGCTTGTGTTAAGCCATAGTATGAAATACGTTTTGTACATCATCATCTTCCTCCAAACGGTCTAAAAGTTTATCAACATCAGCTTGTTGCTCTTCAGTTAATTCTTTAGTTACCTGAGGTAATCGTTCAAAACCAGAAGAGATAATTTCCATCCCTCTTTCTTCAATTTCTTTTTGAATTGTTCCAAAGCTCTCAAAAGGAGCATACATTAAAATTGATTTAGTTGGGTTTGCATCATTTTCATCCGGTTCCTCACCAAATATTTCTTCAACACCACAATCAATAAATTCAAGTTCTAATTCTTCTACATCAAAACCAGTATCTTTTATTTTGAAATTACATTGTCTGTCAAACATAAAGTCAACAGAACCTTGAGTTCCCATGTTTCCATTACATTTATTAAAACAAGCCCTAACGTTTGCAACAGTTCTGTTATTATTATCAGTAGCAGTCTCAACTAAAATCGCAATACCGTGAGGAGCGTATCCTTCAAATAATACTTCTTTATAATTTTCAGTGTTTTTATCAGAAGCCTTTTTAATAGCGCGTTCAATATTGTCTTTAGGCATGTTAACAGCCTTAGCATTCTGTATAACTGCTCTTAAACGTGAATTACTATCAGGGTCTGAACCTCCATCTTTAATAGCCATTACAATATCTTTACCAATACGAGTAAAGGCTTTAGACATTGCTGACCAACGCTTCATTTTACGTCCTTTTCTTAGTTCAAATGCTCTTCCCATTTCTATAGTCTATTTAATATGATTCATTATGTAACAAACCTACTAAAAAGCTCGTTAAATAGCAATAAAAAAGCCTCTCAGTTAACTGAAAGGCTTTTTTAATACATATACTACAATATCATCTTAAATATAATATTGTTAACCCACTAGTGGGTTATTTTTTATAAAATGGTAATTTAACCACTGTTGCAGGAATTTGTTTTTTACGTACTTGGATGTAAATTTTACTTCCAACGTCTTTAAAAACAACAGGGACATATCCTAAGCCTATTCCTTTTCCTAAAGAAGGTGATTGAGTACCTGAAGTAACAACACCTATTTTATTTCCTTGGCCATCTACAATATCATAATCATGACGAGGGATTCCTCTTTCATCTAATTCAAAAGCAACTAACTTACGTTCTACACCTTTTTCTTTTTGCTTTTTAAGGTTATCAGAATTTACAAAATCCTTTGAGAATTTAGTAATCCATCCTAATCCAGCTTCTAAAGGTGATGTTGTGTCACTAATATCATTCCCATATAAACAGTATCCCATTTCCAAGCGCAAGGTATCTCTAGCAGCTAAACCAATTGGCTTAATACCAAAATCAGCTCCCGCTTTAAATACGTTTGTCCAAATAGTTTCAGCTACCTCATTTTTACAATAGATTTCAAACCCTCCAGAACCTGTATAACCAGTAGCGGAAACAATAACATCATCTACACCAGCAAATTTACCAATCTGAAATGTATAATATTTCATGTTAGTTACATCAATATCAGTTAAGCTTTGCATTGCTTCAGCAGCTTTAGGGCCTTGAATAGCAAGTAAAGAATAATCATCACTATTATTTTCCATAGTAACTCCTAAGTCATTGTGCTTAGAAATCCAGTTCCAATCTTTTTCAATATTAGAAGCGTTAACAACTAGCATATATTCTTGCTCAGAAATTCTGTAAATAATTAAATCATCTACAACACCTCCGTCATAATTTGGTAGACAAGAGTATTGTGCTTGACCATCAATTAATTTTGAAGCATCATTTGAGCATACTTTCTGGATTAATGCCAATGCATTTTCTCCTTTTAAATGAAATTCTCCCATGTGAGACACATCAAATACCCCAACGTCTTTACGTACGGTTTCATGTTCTGCAGTTACTCCCTCATATTGAACAGGCATATTATATCCTGCGAAAGGCACCATTTTAGCACCTAATGCTTCGTGTATGTGTGATAAAGCTGTATTTCTCATTTGTTTGTTTTTAAGAGTTGCTAAAGTATTTAAAAAGCATGTATTGAGCAATTAAATCTATCGTTAATAATTGATGCTTTTTAACTGACCTGAATAGAATATTATTTTTATTTAATAGAATAATAGCTTTAGATGACTGTTTTTTCATACTTTTAATTTTAATTAAAATTATATATGAAAATTAATAATTTTTTATTGGTAATTTTTTTATTAAATCAGTATTTAGGTTTTACCCAAGAACTTAATCCTGATCCTGAACTTTTTACAAAGTTAGAGATAGAATGGATTAAAAAACACCCAGTAATTAATTTTGGGTATGAGCCTAATTGGCCTCCTTATGAGATATATGATAATGGTATATACACAGGTATTTCTGGTGATTATATTAAGATGATCGAATTACATACTGATATTAATATGGTGCCCATACCAAACATTACTTGGCAAGAAACTATAAGCGGACTACAACAGGGAGAAATTAAAGTTGCAGCTTTAGCAGGTATTACAGAAGAAAGAAAAAAGTATTTGCACTTTACGGAGCCTCATGTTATAGATCCAATTGTAATAGTGACGCAATCAGATTATAATTTTATAAGTGGAGTGAGTGATTTAGAAGGGAAAAAGTTAACCTTGCCTGAAGGGTATTATGCAATAGATTTAATAAAAAGTGATTTTCCTGAATTTGATATTATAACAACAAAAAATGTTAAAGATTGCCTATACCAAGTAAGTACAGGTCAAGCAGATGCTTTTATTGGTAGTCTTTCAGTTACGTCTTACTACATCAATAATAATGGATTTTCTAATCTAAAAATTGCCGCACCTACTCATTATGGATATACGGAGTTGGGTTTAGCTGTAACTAAAGACTGGAGCATCTTTAGAGATATAGTTCAGAAAATATTTAATCACCTTAGTAAAGAAGAGCATATAGAAATTAGGAATAAATGGGTAACTGTATCAGTAGAAGAGGGAGTAAGTATGAGTATAATAAAAAAATACATTTTTTATTCTT
>JAWUYQ010000088.1:0-9069 GCA_034110725.1 Flavobacteriaceae bacterium | reverse complement strand
AACCTTTAGCGTCGTTGAAGAATTTTACTGTTCCTTTACTCATTTTGTTTGTATTAAATTATTAATTATAATATAGAAAGCAAATGTAGTGCCAAAAATTAGATACTCAATTTATTTATTGATAAATTATAATCATATTGTAAATCTTCATGAAGCAGCAGTGTTTTCTTTTTAGCATTAGCTAATTCACGTTTATAAATATTAAGTAACACCGTGTTTTTATGAATACTTGGTTTGAAGCCTTGTAATTTTTCACAGAAATAAAGTAATAAGGTGACTTCTGTTTCTGTTAGTTTTGAATAACGAATGTATTTTTTTATAATCCTTAGTATTTTACGTACGCTCTTTTTAATAAAGTAATAGGTTTTAGTGTTAATGAGATCAAACTGTTCGTCAATTTCTAATTTCACACTAGCTATAAATGTATCTTCATTTTCTGATTCAAATAAAAGGTATGTCAATAACTCTTTGTTTTCCTTTTTAAATTTTGATAGCTGTAAGCATAACTTAAGAATTTCATCATGTGAACGATGGGAAAGTTCTGTTTTAATTTCTTTAACGGTTACAGCTTTCATAAAGAGTATTTAGTATTCTCCTTAAAAATATTACTTTTTTTCTGATTGATATAATTTCCAAGAAAAATTAATGCGCCACCAATAATAATTGTCGTGTCAAATGTTTCATTGTAAAGAAATAACCCAGCAAGGATTAGTATTGGAAGTCGAAAATAGTCTAAAGGAATAAGGCTACTAATGTCTACTTGTTTCATTGCTTTAGCCATACTAAAGTGAGCGCATATACCTGATAAGCCAATTAAAATTAGCCAAAAATAATCTGTTGAATTTGGCCAATTCCAATTGGAGTATGCGCATGCAAATGAAATAGGAAGTTGTGTTAAGCACATAATAAATACTACATCAGATGCTGAATCTGTTTTCACTATTTTTTTTGTGACTGTATGTGTTATGGCGAAGCAAATAGCTGAAAACAGTACTATAATTGAATTATAGTTAATAACTTCAATGCTGGGTTTCATGATTATTAAAATACCTATGAATCCAAGGACGATACTTATTGATTTTTTAGTAGTTATTTTTTCTTTTAAAAAGATGGATGCGAGAACTAAAATCCAAATAGGTGTGGTAAATTCTATTACGGTTACTTCTGCAAGTGATAAATAAACAATTCCAACAACCCAGCCATATTGAGCTACAAGGTGAAAAACATTTCTAAAGAGATGTTGTTTGATATTTGAAAAACTTCCGACAATAATTGTTTTTGGTAGAATTATCATTAGTGAAATTAATCCTATAAATGCTCTGAAAAAGATAATTTGAAAAGGATTGATGTTTGTGTTTACCTGTTTTACGCCAATAGCAACAAAACAAAAAGCAAATACACTAAGTAGCATCCAGAGTTTTGAATTCATTGCAATTGTATAAGGGTTAGTAGGTATCCTATTATAGCCCCGCCAAAAACGATAAAAGCGCTATTTATTTTTTTAAAAACAAACACTCCTATCAAACTGGTGGTAGCTATAAGTATTGTTCTCCAATCAGTTAAAACATCCTTACTCATGTTAATGCAAACAGCGATGATTAAGGCTACTGCGGCAACGTTTACGGCATCTAAAAAAGCGCCAACTACTTTAGATTTCCGCATTTTTGGAATTAACGGATTTAATAATAAAACAAATAAAAAGGAGGGTAGGAATATGCCTAATGTAGCAGCAAGAGAGCCAGAAGCCCCGTTCATTTGCCAACCAATAAATGTTGCTGTAGATAATACTGGTCCAGGAGTGAATTGACCTACTGCAATAGCGTCAATCAATTCTTGACTGGTTAATAAGCCGTTTGCAACAAGTTCCGTGTCTAAAAAAGCAAACAATACATATCCACTTCCATATAAAATAGCACCTACTTTAAAAAAAGTTAATAATATTTTAAAAGATCCAATTTTTATAAGATTGGTTGTTTGTAAAATAATTATTGGCGCTAATGAGTTGATTGTTGTTTTTTTTTTGGAATAGTACATTAAAACACCTAATATTCCACAACCAAATAGCGCACTAATTTCATTAACTCCTAATAAACATGCGGCGATTGTAATGATTCCTAATATAGCTAGTTCAGTGTTTTTAATTGCTTTTTTGCCAAGCCGGTATGCAGCAATAACAATTAATGCAATCACCGCTGGTTTGATACCATAAATAAAGGGTTCAACTGTAGGTAATTGACCGTAAGTTTGATACAACCATGCAAATACCATAGTAATGAGTATTGCTGGTGTAATAAAACATGCGCCTGCAATAAATAAGCCTTTCCATCCACCACGTTCATAGCCACAGTGCATGGTCATTTCTGTCGAGTTAGGTCCAGGGATTAAGTTTGTAGCTCCAATAAGGTCAAGAAAATGCTCTTGAGTAAACCATTGCCTTTTTTTAACCACTTCATCTTCCATCATGGCAATATGAGCTGCTGGACCACCAAAAGAAATACAACCTAACTTAAAGAATAGTTTAGCGATTTCTAAAAGATTGTTTTTTTGAGGCATAAAATGATATATTAAATTAACATCTTCTGTGAATTTATAAAAGGATATTAGTTAATAAGAGTTTATGATTATGGTGATTCAATCCAATGTAGGGAATCTAATACCAACGTTTCTTCTTCTTTTTAGAGCCTTCTGACTTTCTACCTTTCTTATGTTTACTACCTGCTTTTTTGTGTACTTGAGGTGTTGCTTTTGGATCTAGTGGATAAGGATGTTCTTCTTCAACAGGGATGAATTTATTAATCAACTTCTGAATACTAATTACATAACTCTTTTCATCTGCAGAACATAATGAATAGGCTGTTCCTTTATTGCCTGCTCTACCTGTTCTACCAATACGGTGTACATAAGTTTCAGATATATTTGGTATGTCAAAATTGACTACAGCATCAAGTTCTTTGATATCAATACCTCTTGAGGCAAGATCAGTAGCAATTAAAATATTAACCTTCCCTTTTTTAAAATCATTAAGTGCTTCTTGACGTTCGCTTTGAGATTTATCTCCGTGTATAGAAGAGACTTTGTAATCGTTTTTTAGTAAGGATTCTTCTAATTTAGCAACCCCGTGTTTAGTTCGTCTGAAAATAATAATATTCCCTTTGATTGTGTTTCTCAATAAGTGTAAGCACAATTCTATTTTCTGAGGTTTTGGAGTATAATATAATATCTGATTTACAGATTTTGTTGTAGATGAGTTTGGTGATATCTCAACTTTTTCAGGATCAGTTAGTAGTGTGTTCGCTAACTCAACTACCTTATGTGGCATTGTTGCAGAAAACAATAATATTTGTTTTTGACTAGGGCAAAGACGTTCTATTTTTCTAACATCGTCAATGAATCCCATGTCTAACATTAAATCGGCTTCATCTAAAACCAAAGTTTCTATAAAACTCAAATTTATTATATCCTGCTTATGTAAATCCAATAATCTACCTGGAGTGGCAATTAAAATGTCTATGCCCTTTTTAAGGATTTCTTTTTGAGGATCAATAGAAGCTCCACCAAATACTACTGCTGATTTAAGGTTTGTGTATTTGCTATATTTATTGAAGTTATCATTAATCTGAATAGCAAGTTCACGTGTAGGACTAACTATCAGAGCTCTTATTTTTTTTCCAGACTTACCTTCATTTTGCTTATCATACAATAATTGTAAAATTGGCAAGGCAAAGGCTGCAGTTTTACCAGTTCCAGTTTGAGCAGAAGCAATAACATCTTTTCTATCTAAAATTAATGGAATGGTATATTCCTGAATAGGAGTTGGTATTTCATAGTTTTTCTCAGAAATAGCCTTTAATATTGGTTTGTTTAATTTTAAGTCTTTAAACTGCATAGGTAATTTGTGCTTTTATGGAGCAAAGATACTCTAAAAATAGAAGGTATATGCTATAGAGTTAGGGGCTTAATAATCATTGGGGATAAAAGGTTGTTAGATTAAGTTATTTATGAAATCACAAAACACCAAAAAAGCCGAAGAACTTACTTCGGCTTTTTTGATACGATAAATGGTATTAAATTATATTTTTATTCCTACAGGTAACAACCCTCTGTACTGTTTGTTTTTTCTAATAAAACTAACTATGGGAGTACAAGTGGGTACAACGCTTAAATTTCGTTCCTCAATATTTTCAAAAACATGTTTGATAAAGGTACTTTGAAAATCATTTTCGGTAATTTCTTCTGGAATATGTATTTTTGTTAAAAATATTTTTCTTTCTTGTAAAGAATATTCAATTGTAGCTAAATGGTCGTCAACAATCATTTCAAATTGTCTTAAAAAATCGTTGTCCTTCAATGTCAATTCCATAATCATAGGTATAGGTTTTTTTAAGGGTGATAGGTTGGGTGGTACCTGTTTTTTTTAAACAGACTCTAAATATACGAAAAGCTGTTGAGTTTAACAAAAGTTAAGAGGTTTAACTCTGTGAAATTCATTAATTTAAGTGTTTTTTATGACTAGTTAAGCTTAATTGATTAAGTTTGTGGTATTAAAACTAAGCATATGCAAGATCATAGAACTCATGTGTACTTTGTTCCTGGAATGGCTGCAAACGCTAAAATATTTGAATATATAAAATTACCTGAATCTGATTTTGAAATTCATTATTTAGAATGGGTAATTCCGCTTGAAAAAGAAAGCTTGGAAGCCTATGCTTTACGAATGGCAAATAACGTAACTCACGAAAATCCAATATTATTAGGTGTGTCTTTTGGTGGTATTTTAGTGCAGGAAATGAGTAGGTTTATTTCAGCTAAAAAAGTTGTGGTAATTTCAAGTGTATTACATGAAAAGGAGTTTCCGTATCGTATGAAATTTGCTAAAAGGACTAAAGCTTATAAATTAGTACCTACACATTTGTTTTCGGATGTAGATAAGCTTGTGAAATATGCTTTAGGAGAAACGGTCAAAAGCCGTGCAGAACTCTATAAGAAATACTTGTCGGTAATTGATAAAAAATATTTAGCTTGGGCAATTGAACAAATTGTTAATTGGAAACAAACTCAAAGCCTAACCAATATAGTGCAAATTCATGGCGATAAGGATAAGGTTTTTCCTATTAAGAATATTAATAGGAATGTGATTCAAGTTAAAAACGGAACACATATTATGATTATAAATAAATATAAATGGTTTAATGAGAACTTGCCAGAGTTGTTAAGTGTATAGAAAATTATTATAAAAGAACGAATTATTTAGGTGTGCTAAATAATTAAAATAACATAAAATAGATACAAATGAAACTATTAAAAAATATAATATTTGGGATAGGGTTAATTTTTTTAGCTGGATTGTTTATCAATTCAATATCTAAAAATAGTAAGAATAACACAATTACTGAAGAAGTAGAAAAACTGGTAGATACTAGTTTTGTGAAAAGTTATAATGTCTACGCGCTTACATTACCAAAGAATTTAGCTTTTTCAAAAGAAAAAATACCAATGAATTTACCAGATGTTAAAGAGCGTATTGATAGAGAATTTTTGGTAAATACATATTGGCAGTCAAACGGATTTTTAATGTTTAAACGAGCAAATAAATACTTTCCTATTATTGAAAAAATACTTGCAGAAGAAGGGGTTCCTGATGATTTTAATTATTTAGCATTGATTGAAAGTGGGTTAACAAATGTTGTATCTCCAGCAGGTGCGAGTGGATTTTGGCAAATAATGAAGGTTACTGGAAGAGAGTATGGATTAGAAGTAAATGGAAATGTTGATGAACGATATCATTTGGAAAAAGCCACTCGTGTTGCGTGTGAATATTTAAAAGACGCTAAAAATAGGCTGGGTAGTTGGACACTTGCGGCAGCGGCATATAATGGAGGGATGTCTGGGATGTCTCGTAGATTAGAAGAGCAACAGGTTACAGGGTATTTTGATTTATTACTAGGAAGTGAAACATCTAGGTATGTGCCAAGAATCGTTGCTCTTAAATATATATTTATGCAACCCCATAATTTTGGGTTTAATTTTGAGAAAAAAGATTTATACAATAATATACCAACTAAAAAAGTAGTTATTGACTCTGTAATTACTGATATGGCAGGGTTTTCTAAATATTTTGGAATTAATTATAAAATTTTAAAAATTCATAACCCGTGGCTTAGAGAGGGGCATTTAAATAACAAAACAAAGAAAGCTTATGAAATTGAAATCCCACAAAAAGGATATTATACCAATTAAAATGAGTACAATATTATTTCTTGTTTTTATAGGCTTATTAGCGGGTTTCTTAAGTGGTATACTAGGTATTGGAGGCGGGGTAGTTATGGTTCCGTTACTATTATTGGTTGGGTTTACGCAGCATCAGGCTCAAGGAACTAGTTTAGCAGCAATGTTGCCACCTGTAACATTATTGGCAGTGTTGCAATATTCAAAAGGAGGTCATGTAGATTGGAAAATGGCGCTAGTTATTTCTGCAACATTTATTATAGGAGGTTTGTTCGGATCTAAATTAGCAGTTGCAATTAATGAGCAGATGTTAAAAAAAATATTCGGAATCTTAATGCTTTTTATTGCTATTAAAATGATTTTCGGAAAGTAAAGTAGGCAGTTTTTAGTAGTTATATTTAATTAGTAGTTTACCTATTTTGACAGTTTTTTTTCAAAAAAAAGAAAACAAAACAGGTAAAACGTTGTTTTTATTCGACGAAATACATATCTTAGGAAGATGAATAATCAAGATACAATACATCGTCTTATCCAGGAAATACTTTTGTCTAATACAATTGATGAAAAAAGAACGAAAAAAAACCAAGTTATAAAGTTATTTAAAGAGGCTATATTGGTTAAGTCTACCCCGGTAGTTGTTAGGTTAAACAATACCTTAGCATTACAAGAGGCAATAGATAACTTCATAGTTCACGACAATTATTCTTCTAGACAAGCTTTAACTAATACTTATTCAATTGTTAGCGAGTTATTGGTTAATGATTTTAAAGCAGCATAATAATTGATTTAATACAATAACCAAGGCTGAGTCAGTATTGACTCAGCCTTGGTCCCTATAAGTAATGAATATTCACTATTAAGTACTAATAATAATGAATTTGTCACCCATTTTTAGTAAAAGAGAATTGTTTATTCAATTATTTAAAGAAGCTGAGTTGATAACACAAGCATAAACTTGTAGTTATAATTCCGAATACGGTTTTAGAATTAAAAGATAGCGTTAGTAGTTTTATTGTGCAGTATGATTTCTAGGGAAGCTTTAAAGGCTTTATATCTCAACTTATGGTTGATGTAATGGGTAATTAAAAAGAGGATTAACAATATTCTTTCTGATATTTTGATACTTAATATAACTAAAAAAAGCAAGATGAAAAACATCTTGCTTTACTATTAAATAAACTATAAATTTGAACTAAAGTC
The DNA here is from genome assembly GCA_034110725.1 of Flavobacteriaceae bacterium. Classification (GTDB taxonomy): domain Bacteria; phylum Bacteroidota; class Bacteroidia; order Flavobacteriales; family Flavobacteriaceae. The sequence continues at coordinate 1,644 of JAWUYQ010000088.1, read as the reverse complement.
AAAAGATATTTCACAATGTACTGATTTTAAATCATATGTACAAATAAATGTTCATTCATCTGTTTAATTGGAGTTAGTCTGAAACAATTTGTTCACGACTATTATTGTCATTGATAAGTAACGTGTTTAATCCGTTAATAAATTTATTGTTATTTTTCACATACTCAGAGTTTAATGAATTATTCGTTTTAAAAACCGAATTATCATTTTTCTTAATACCTATAATTTTATCGTTTCTATCAATGTAATAGACTAATGTAAGTCCTAAGGCATGTTTCATGTTTTTAATTTCACTTGAAAAGAGGTTTTCACGTTCGTCAATATAAAGGACATTAACATGTTTATTGAAAGCTTTAGATTTTTTTCGAGTAGTATTTTTGTTGTCCCAATAAACCACTACAAAATCAATATCTTTTTTGTGTGCTTTTGCAAGTTTATTTAAAGTAGCAATTTCAAAATCAGTTCTAATACACCATGATGCATAGGTAATTAGAATAACAGGTTTTTTAAAATAGGTGTTAATCGAAATTAAAGCGCCGTTTGCATTCTTTGCTTTAAAATTATCTAAATAAGTATTTACTAAATTTTGATCTACAAACTGATTGAAAAGCGCATCCTTTGTGTTATTGTTTGAATAAGCACTATTAACTGCTAGTTTATATGTGTTTATATGAGCATGTATTTCCTCAGAAAATAAACTATCCTTCAGAGAAGTTTGTGAGTAATTTAGTAAGTTTGTTAATAGGAGTGTTAGAGTAATAATTTTGACCACCATAGACTGTATTTTTAAATTCAACGTCTAAGTCGGTTTTCTAGGTTATTTAAAGGTAGTGATTTTTTATGTTAACTTAAAACATAAGCGACTAACGGTCAGTGTGTTGGGTTAAAATCATAAAAACCTGCAATAAGCAGGTTTTTATGATTTTTTTTTGATATTTTATTAACGTCTTCGTTGGTTGCCAGTATAATGTTGTTTGGGTCCTTGGGATCGTTTCATTTGTTGCTGCATCATTTTTATTTGATCGTTAAGCATTCCGTGTTTATCTAAGCTTTTTGCTTCTTTTAATAAGTTAGTAGCTTCAATTTTTCTGTTCTTACTCGCTGCAATTCCTGCTAAAAACATTTTTGCGGCAGCTGTGTCATGATCAAAGTTCAAGCCTAATTCAATCGCCTTACGTAAGTACTTTTCTGATTTTAATGGAGCGTCTTGGTATCCGAATTGTCCTTTTAAAAAATTCCAATACCCTAATTGCTTCTTTGTAAGTGCTCCTTCAGGGTTTTTAATTTTTTCAAGCATCATTTTAGCGCCGTCCATGTCTTGCTTTTTTAGCTTAAACATAGTAGCGAGAATAATTTCATTTTTAAAATATAGAAGGATAACTAATGCTATAATGAGGATTAACATTATACCGTTACCGATGTTTCCTTCAGAGAATTGCCATACTGCAATAGTTAAAAGACCTGCTGAAATTGCTAGTTTGATGTTTTTATTAAGCAGTTTTATTTAAATTTATCTGTCTATTTATAAGTTTACAAAGCTACATATTTTATTAGAAACAACATTGTTAATATATATAGTTTCAAATAGATTATTTAAGCAGTATATTTGCATTAGCAATAGACAAAAAATAAAGATTTAATTTT
>JAWUYQ010000087.1:0-14814 GCA_034110725.1 Flavobacteriaceae bacterium | reverse complement strand
TGGTATTAAAACCGACTAAACTATTAAACCATCATGTAATTTTACTGCATTCTTAATAGTTCCATCATCACTACGTTGCATTTGATCAACCGAAATATGATTAATCACAAAATTAGATTCCAACATTTCTCTTGTAGTAATCGATAAGTTAGTCATGTCTTCAAAAACATGTGCACCCTTTCCCCACAACCACTCATATACTTGATTCCCTCTAAAAGCTTTATCGCCATTTTCAGTAAAAAATGTACGTAATTCTTCTTTAGATAATTTCCTGATGTCTTTTTTCGTAGTACTCATAATTAGTGCAAAAGTAATAAGAATAAACAAAAGAGGATTCATTGTAGCAATGAATCCTCTTTTTATAATTTTAATGTAAGGTTATTTATATGATTAACATCGCGTCACCATATGAATAGAAATTATATTTTTCTTTAATAGCTTCGTCATAAGCTTTCATTACGAAATCGTAATCAGCAAATGCAGCAACCATCATTAATAATGTTGATTTTGGTGTATGAAAGTTTGTAATCATACAGTTTGCAATACTAAACTCATGTGGTGGGTGAATGTATTTATTCGTCCAACCATCAAACGTATTTAATGTTCTGTTAGAAGAAACTGCACTTTCTAAAGCTCTCATTACTGTTGTTCCTACAGCACAAACTCTTCTCTTACGAGTTTTTGCACCGTTTATAATTCTAACAGCATCCTCTTCAATAGTCATTTCCTCAGAATCCATTTTATGCTTCGATAAATCTTCTACTTCTACCGGGTTAAATGTTCCTAATCCAATATGTAAAGTAACCTCTGCGAAATTAATACCTTTAATTTCTAAACGCTTTAACAAGTGTCTAGAAAAATGCAATCCGGCAGTAGGCGCTGCTACCGCTCCTTCATGCTTTGCATAAATAGTTTGGTATCTTTCCTTATCTTCTGGTTCTACTTCTCTTTTAATGTATTTAGGCAATGGTGTAACTCCTAAAGCATTTAATTTTACTCTAAATTCTTCGTAACTTCCGTCATATAAAAAACGTAGAGTTCTTCCTCTAGAAGTTGTGTTATCTATAACCTCAGCAACTAATGTTTCGTCATCACCAAAGTATAACTTATTTCCAATTCTTATCTTTCTTGCTGGATCAACCAACACATCCCATAAGCGCTGTTCTTTACTCAATTCTCTTAATAAAAACACTTCAATTCTTGCTCCAGTTTTTTCTTTGTTTCCAAATAAACGAGCAGGAAAAACCTTAGTGTTATTCAACACCATTACATCATCTTCATCAAAATAATTGATCAAGTCCTTAAACTGTTTATGTTCTATAGTTTGTTCTTTTCTGTTTAAAACCATTAAACGAGACTCATCTCTGTGTTCTGCAGGATGTTCTGATAATAAGTCTTCAGGAAGTTCAAATTCAAATTGTGATAATTTCATGTACTTATTTAATTAGTCTGCTAATATACAATCTCAACATAGGGGTTGTCAAGTAAATGAGCAATTATATTTTATTAATTTGAATTCCAAGTGTTTTTAAATCAGTCCAAAAAGATGGAAATGATTTAGATACTACCTCAGCTTCATTTATTTTTAAGTTTGTTTTTAATGCTAATGGAGCAAAAGCCATTGCCATTCTATGATCTTGATAGGTATCAATTGCTATATTATTCTGAATTGAATTTGATTTTTTCAGATGTAACGACTCTCCCGTAATTAGTACAGTTGCCCCTAGTTTTTCTAACTCAATCTTTAATGCTTCTAACCTATCTGTTTCTTTTATTTTTAGTGTGTGTAATCCATAAAGATCACATGACACTCCTAAACCAAATGAAGTCACTGCAATTGTTTGCGCTATATCTGGAGTGTTCTCCAAATGAAATGTTTTTGAATCACTATTGCCTTCAGTTTTTTTAAGCTGAATTGAATTTTCAGAAAAAACAGTCTCTACTCCAAATTGACTATATATTTCAACCAAAGCCGAATCTCCTTGCAATGAATATTTATTATAAGAAGAAAGTGTTATCGAAGTTCCTATTTCGGACAATGCTATTAAACTATAAAAATAAGAAGCTGAACTCCAATCAGACTCAACAACAATAGATTTTTTACTCTTTAAATTTGCTGATATTTCTTCAGAAAACACTTTAATTTCATTTCCTTTAAAAGATGTTTTAATCCCTATTTCATTTAATAAGCTTAGCGTCATATTAATATATGGCACAGAAGTTATTTCTCCTTCCAAAGAGAGTGTTAAGCCCTTATTTAATTTAGCGCCAATTAATAATAATGCTGAAATATACTGACTAGAAACATTCGCTTTTAAGCTCACTTCTGATTTAGCAAGTTCTTTCCCTTTTATTCGTAATGGCGGAAAACCTTCATTTTCTTCATAACTAATATCTGCTCCTAACATTCTTAATGCATCAACCAAAACTCCAACAGGACGCTCTTTCATTCTAGAAGAACCAGTTAAAACAATTTCTCTGTTTTTTTGAATTGAAAAATACGCAGTTAAAAATCGCATTGCAGTTCCAGCGTTATGTATATCAATAACACCCGACGATGATTGTAAGGCTTTTTGCAATACTTGAGTATCATCTGAATTTGAAAGATTATCAATCTCTAAATCTTCAAATAAAGCTTGCAAAACTAATAATCTATTCGCTTCAGATTTCGATCCAGTTATTTGAATATCTTGCTCAGTTTTTGGCTTTGATTTTTCTAATCCTAGATTCATTGCTTTTTCTTATGTTTTTTTATCTGAAAATGCGCCATTAAAAAACCATATACTACAGAGAATACAGCTAATACAATAATGTAATTTCTAAACTCTGGTGTCTTTACATACTCAGAAAAATCTTTAGTAATCACACTTAAAAACACTTTAATAATTACAGCTACAATAAAAAAAACTGCAGAGAATCGTGACCCTAATTTTAATAATGATGTGTTTGCTAATTTGTTACTCATTTTTTATAATTTAAACTTTGTACATAAAGCGCTCCCGTTACAATAACGGCATAAACACTTCCTTCAATTACTAACCCATAAGAAAGTTCTTTATTACGCCAAATTAGTTCGAGCAATAAGTATACTGAGAAACATATAACAAACGAGAAAATATTGGTGTATTTAAAAAGTAATTCTTTCATCTTACTTTAATTTTTCGTTATTATGGTGTCTGTCATGATCCCTCTTCGTTTTAATATCTAACTTTTTATCAAAGGCGTCTTGTAAATCAATTCCTGTTTGATTTGCTAAACATAAAACAACAAACATTACATCAGCAAGCTCTTCACCTAAATCTTTATTTTTATCAGATTCTTTTTCAGATTGTTCTCCATAACGACGCGCTATAATCCTAGCCACTTCCCCTACTTCTTCAGTAAGTTGTGCCATATTAGTCAACTCATTAAAATAACGAACTCCATGGTTTTTAATCCAGTTATCTACTTCTAGTTGTGCGTTTTTAATATCCATAAAATTATAATTTAAAGATTCCTTTTCTTTGTTTTTTTTAATTATAGTTGAGTTTATTCTGCTTTTTATTCTTGAATACCTTTATTCCTAAAACTGTGAAACACGGAACTCCTACCCACAATAGCTCACTTAAAATAACACGAACACCCCACTCTGAAAAGAATTTAGAAATTCCAATTGGCGAAACCTGTATTGGCCTACATCCAAAAAAGTAACGTGTGTTTTCAAAAGGTATAAAGAACCCAACCCCAAGTCCACCTGTTGTCATTGCATCCAATACGGCATGAGAAATTGTTGCCAAAAACAATACTATAAAGAATATTGTTTTTTTTGACTTCCCTAATAATAAACTTAAAAACCCAGACCAAACCACTGCAAAAAATATGGAATGTGTAAATCCCCTATGTCCTAGCCAATGTTCATAGGCATAACCAAGCTTAAATGCCAATACATCAATATCTGGTAATATTGCAGAAATCATTGCTAATACCAACAATAATTTTATTTGATTTTTATCTAATATTTTTGACAATGTTGCGCCAACTAGTGCGTGCCCGAATACTGATGCCATTATTCTTTATTTTTTGAATCTATTGTAATGGTTACAGGACCATCATTTACTAATGCTATTTTCATATCTGCACCAAATTCTCCTGTTTGAATTTTCTTTCCAAAATCGGATTCTATTTGTTTTATAAATGCTTTGTATAACGGAATTGCTATTTCTGGTTTTGCTGAACGGGTAAACCCTGGACGATTCCCTTTTTTGGTACTGGCAAATAAAGTAAACTGACTTACAAGAATAATATCCCCATTAATATCGTGAACTGATTTATTCATCAACCCATTTTCATCAGAAAAAACCCGCAATTTGGAAATTTTTGCCGATAGCCACGAAATATCCTCTTGAGTATCCTCCTCTTCTATTCCTAACAAAACAACTAAACCTTGATTTATATTAGCTACAATGGAATTCTCTATTGATACTGAAGCTTCTGAAACACGTTGAAGTACTACTCGCATATCTCTTCTCTTAAATCTCCCAACGAAGAGAAACTTATTTGTTATTCATTTTTATAATCGTCAATACGGTAATGCTCATCATCTCCTTCTACCATTTGAACATAACTCTTATAACGGGAATATGGTACCTCAGCATTCTCTAAAGCTTTTTTCACTGCACAATGAGGTTCCTCTATATGCAAACAATTATTGAACTTACAGTCTTGTTTTAAGGCAAAAAACTCAGGGAAATAATCAGTTATTTCCTCCTTCTCCATATCAACAATACCAAAACCTTTGATACCTGGAGTATCTATAATTCTAGCATCAAATGATAAATCGAACATTTCAGCAAAAGTAGTTGTGTGTTGACCTTGACTATGTTGAGTAGAAATTTCTTTCGTTTTGATATCCAATCCAGGTTCAATAGTATTTACCAATGTAGATTTACCAACTCCAGAATGCCCAACAAACATACTTGTTTTACCAAGCATCATATCCTTTACTTTATCAATATTTCTTCCTTCTAAAGCTGATACTCCAACACATTCATAACCTATTTCTCTATACAAAGCAGCCATATACTTAACATCAAGTAACTCTTCCTCATTATAGGTATCTACCTTATTAAATAGTAAAACTGCTTTTATATTATATGCTTCAGCAGTTGCCAACAAACGATCTATAAAGCTGGTAAAAGTAGGTGGGTTATTTAATGTAATTAATATGAAAACTTGATCTATATTAGAAGCTATAATATGTATGCGCTTAGATAAATTAACCGATTTACGAATAATATAATTCATCCTATCATGAATAGCATGAATTACACCTGTTTGTTTATTATTTTTATCTTCAGCGGTGAAATCTACAACATCACCAACAGCAATAGGATTGGTACTTTTAATACCTTTAATCCTAAACTTACCTTTCATTCTACATTTATAAATCGTTCCATCATCGGTTTTCACCGTGTACCAACTCCCTGTAGATTTATAAACTGTTCCTGTCATACAACAAAACTACATTGTTTTTTTCACTAATCTATTTTATACCAGCTAAAAAATTCAATATATTCAGTTATTTAGAATTTAATTAGAACTATTAATTACTTTCTTTTGATGACCTATAGATTCTTGATGAATAGCCTTGTAAATTTTAAGTACAAATTCTTCACTTAATCCTTTTTCTTCACCCTGAAGAATCATTTTTCCTAATATCTCATTCCATCTATTGGTTTGTAAAATAGATACGTTGTTTTCTTTTTTCAGATGACCAATTCCATCTGCAATTTGCATACGTTTGGACAATAAACTTAGTAACTTATCATCTAACACATCAATATTTGCTCTTAACTTTGCCAACTCTAACAAATAGTCTTCTGATGATGCTTGCTTTTTTCTTACTTTTAAATCTATCATCATCTGAACCAATGTTTCAGGAGTAATTTGTTGCTTAGCATCCGACCAAGCATTATCAGGATCATAGTGAGTTTCCACCATAAACCCATCAAAATTAAAATCTAATGCTGTTTGACAAATATCAAACACCAACCCTCTTGTCCCTGCAATATGCGAAGGGTCACTAATTAATGGCAAATCAGGAAAACGATTCTGCAAATCAATTGGTATTTGCCATTCTGGATTATTTCTATACTTTGACTTTTCAAAAGATGAAAAACCTCTATGAATTACTCCTAATTTCTTAATGTCAGCTGTATACAATCGTTCTATCGCTCCTAACCATAAAGCTAAATCAGGGTTTACTGGATTTTTCACCAATACTATTTTATCAGTTCCTTGTAAAGCGTCGGCTATTTCTTGTACTATAAACGGACTTACAGTTGTTCTAGCTCCTAACCATAAAATATCAACATCATATTTTAACGCTAACTCAACATGTTTTGGGTTTGCTACTTCAGTAGCAGTCATTAATCCTGTTTCAGCTTTAGCTTTTTGCAACCATTTTAACCCTTCTTCTCCAACACCCTCAAAATTCCCTGGTCTTGTACGTGGCTTCCAAATTCCTGCTCGCAATACAGTTGCATCAGTATCTTTTAATTCGTGAGCTATCCTTAATACTTGTTCTTCTGTTTCTGCACTACATGGACCGGCTATAACTAAAGGATGTGTTAATTGCATTTCATTCAACCAGTTTCTTAATTCTTTTTTATTTTTCATTATATATTGCTATTCTAATAAGCTCCTTTATGGAAATATTTCTATTATTATTTATAAATTTTTTAAATGATGCTGAATTACTTCACTACTTGTGAATTCTCTTCAAGAAAATTAATCAATTCACTTTTTATATTTTCTTTATTACTTCTGTATACTCCTAAAATCTTTAATTTTTTAACCGCTTTCTCCAACATTGTTGTTACTTCAGAAAATAACTCGTAATCATCAAACAGAACATCTACAAAAAAAGCATACTGCCATGGTTGCCCAATTACAGGAAGTGATTGTATTTTAGTTAGATTTATCTTAAAGGTACTGAACAATTGTAAAACATTGGACAAACTTCCAATATCGTGATTCAACTCAAACTTAATTGAAGCTTTATTTACATGCATTACCTGAACATTTTGCTTTCTTCCTAATAACACGAAACGTGTTTTATTATCTTTCATGCTTTGAATGTTACTATCCAAAATTTTCAACCCAAATTCCTTTGCCACTTGCTCTCCAGCTATTGCAGCAACTCCGGTCAACCTCTGCTCTTTAATTTTTTTTGCTTCAGAAGCTGTATCTTTTCCTTCAACCACTTTAAACTGAGGCGGGAATTTTCTTAAATATTCTTTACATTGTAACAGTGCTACTGGGTGTGAATGCACTTCTTTAATATCATGTATCGACTCACTTTCCAAGGCCATTAAATGCATTTGAATATTTAAATAAACTTCATCCAAAATAACTAAATCACTTCCATCAATTAAATTATAATTAGGAAGTATTGAACCAGCAATAGTGTTCTCTATAGCCAACATCCCGAAATCAGCTTTAAAATCAACTAATGAATTAGTTACTTTTTCAAAAGAATCACATTTTAGTAACTCAACAGTTTCTTCTCCTAACAGTTTATTTACTGCTAAATGATGGAATGAACTTTCAATTCCTTGTATGGCAATTTTTGTCTTCATAATTATACTTCTTTTATACTCCTATGAAATCGGTTCATTTTTTTGCATAAAAAAAGTCCCGATTTCTCGAGACTTTATATACTGTATTTGTTTAATTTATTTTTTAAATAACACACGCAAAGTCTCGGCTTTTACTAAAAAAGTAAAAGTTAAAATAAAAACTTTGCCAAGTGCTTTGTGTCAACATTATAATTGTTTTGTTGGTACAAATGTATCACAAAATTGTTTGTACGCAACTTTTTTTACCTTAATTTTAGCCCTATAAATACAACTGGGTATTTATTTAACGCTAAAAGGTAAAATACTACATGTCAATATCAGTACAGAATATTTCTAAGTTTTACGGTGATCAAAAAGCATTAAACAATATTTCTTTTACTATTAAAAAAGGAGAAATAGTTGGGTTTTTAGGCCCTAATGGAGCTGGAAAATCTACTATGATGAAAATTCTTACTACTTATATAAATAGTTCAGAAGGTAACGCAGCAGTTAATGAATTTGATGTTACTACTCAACAAAAAAATGTGCAACAAAGTGTTGGGTACTTACCTGAACACAATCCACTATATCTTGAAATGTATGTAAAAGAGTTTTTAGCTTTTAATGCAAATATCTATAAAGTAAAAAAAGAACGAATAGAAGAAGTGATTTCTTTAACAGGCTTAACTGGTGAATCACATAAAAAAATAAATCAGCTTTCAAAAGGGTACAGACAGCGTGTTGGACTTGCAAATGCATTATTACACAATCCCGATGTGCTTATTCTTGATGAACCAACTACAGGCTTAGACCCAAACCAATTAGTTGAAATAAGAGAATTAATTAAAAGTTTTGGTAAAGAAAAAACGATATTCTTGTCTACTCATATCATGCAAGAAGTTGAAGCTATTTGTGATAGAGTCATTATTATCAATAAAGGGGAATTAGTTATTGACACTCCAATTTCCGAGTTAAAGAATAACCAGGAGCAGTTAATTGAAGTTGAGTTTGATTTTAGAGTTGAAGACCAGTTATTAAAGCGATTACCAAATGTTGCTGACGCTAAGAATACTTTTGGAATGACTTGGGAAATCACCTTTAACACCAAAGAAGACATGCGTTCTTTAATTTTTGATTTTGCGAAGGAGAACGAACTTAAGATTTTAAAAATGGACACCAAAAATGCTACTTTGGAAAATATGTTTAGAGAGCTGACTGCATAGAGTTTTCCTCTTTCAATTCATCAAATACCGCATCTATTATTTTTTGAAATTTTTTATCCTGATTTGGATTGGAGCAGTTCATTAAAATAGAAACTACTATATTCTCTTTTGGATATACATAAAAGATTCCATAGCCACCTAAACCATTCCCTATATGCCCAAAATAGGGACGATTTTCATGATCATAACTTGCTTGCCAACCCACTCCATAATACGTAAGTTTGTCATCAATTTTTTGAGAAGTAACAAATTCCTCTTTTATTTTTGGAGACAAAAACTCATTTGTTAAATACGCATTTCCTAATTTTGCAATATCCTCTGATGTTGACAAATAGCCACCTCCAGCTAACTTGAAAAAATTATTTACTGGCGATGCTTCAATAAATTTATTTCTCTTTTTTTTACGATAAAAAACAGCTTTACTAACCACATCCTGTTGCTTATCTGGAAAAGTATTGCTTAAACCTAGCGGTATCAAAACCTCATCTTTCACAATATCCTCAAAAGGTTTATGAGCTACCTCTTGCATTGCTAATGAAAGTAAATTCCAACTATAACTTGTATACGAATATCCTCTTCCTGGCTGAAATAACAAGGAGTCATTTTCAAATAAAGCAACACCTTCCTTAATAGTCAATGGTTTATTATTCATAAACTCATTACCTTTATAGTTACGTATTCCTGCTAAATGACCCCCTAACTGTTTTAGAGTAAACTCGAACTCTTTTTTAGGAAAATATGAGACACAATTATGAATAGAATCACTTAATTTAATTTGGCCATTAGCAACCATTTTTGCCAAACCGGCAGCTGCTATTGGCTTAGAAACACTCCCTACTCTAAAAATTGTTATAGCTGGATCAACAGGGATTTCTTTTTCTAAATTAGCATATCCATACCCTTTTGAGTATTGAATACTTCCGTTTTTAGCAATTGTTATAGCAATACCAGGGATTTTCTTCTTTCGAACAAGTTTTTTCAAAACACGATCGGCTTTATTAAAACCGGCATCCTGCTGACCAAAAAGATTATTTATGAATGAAAACATACATATCAAAAGTACTATTTGTTTATTTTTAAATCTCATAATTTCAATTAGAAATACTGACCTATACCAAAAACGATACCCTTACTTGAATTTTCTCCTAATCCAACCCCATAATCTATTCTGAAAATAGCGTTGTATATTTTTTTATGAATCAATCGTAAACCAATTCCAGGATAAATTTTAATATTTTCGGAATCTACAAAATCACCGAAATCTCCTCCAGGCTCTCTCCAAGTTCCACTATCTACAAATGCATTTCCCTGTAAGGCAAACCAGCCTTTTTCATAAAACGTATGTCTGTATTCAGTATTTAATAATATCACTGCCGTTCCTCTATCAATTAAATTACCAACCCCTCTTACATTTAAGTTATTATCTAATGCAAATGGAGCAAACGGACTTTCACTATTAGTTGCCAGCCCTAAACGAAGCCTATTAGCCCAATTTCCTTTATCAGATATTCTTTTAAAATACAATAGGTCATTCCATCCTATAAAAAAATCATCTTGCATTTTATTATTCGATGTCACAGACTGTAAGGTTAATAAACTTCTAAACCCAGATACATACTGATATGAGTAATTAAGCTTATCGAAGTCATAAACAAATTTCAATAACAACTTATCTAAATCTAAATTTCCTGGAACCTCTTCTGGTATATCTCCTGATATATATTGATACTTTTCATTAAATACACTTGCTCCAATATTAAACTTGTTTGTTGTATTTAATTCATATAAGCCTAAAACCTCAATCGATTTATTATTATATAAGTAATTTGCACTTTGACCTTTAAAGTACAAAGGCTCTTCACTCTTCCAATCCTGATAATTTGCAGCAAGACCTAATTTCTTACTAAAAAGATAAGGCGCTCTAAAGTTTACACTATACGTATCATAGCCATTATTCTGATAAAAACCACCAAAGGCAATACCTCGTCCAAGGAAATTAAAATCATATAATCCTACTTTGTACGAAAATTGATTATTTGAAGTCGTCCAAATATTTATGCTAGGTATTAATGTGAAATTTTCTTCTACATTATAAAACACGTTATATCCTTCACTTGTATCGGTTAAAAAAACCTGATAATATGCATGTGAAATTCCAGGCAATCGCTTTAACCGTATCATGTCCTCATCCAACTGAACAGAATCAAGAACCCTATTCTGTTTTACTTCAATTATTTTATTCAAAAATGAAGCTTTTGTTTTTTTCAACCCTATTATTTCTAATGAAACTACGTCCTTCTCTTGTGAAAAGCATAGTCCAAAACAAAGAATTAAAATAAATGAAATGATTTTTCTCAAAGTATTTGTATTTATTTAAATCTAGCTAATAAGGCTATAAATATAGTTATAAAGATATTAAACGATTAAAACAATGCTCTTACACCTAAACTAAATGTTTGCCCAAGACCTTGAAAACCATTTCCTCTAACTATTTTCCCGAAAGAAGTTTCTAAATTCAGTTTTTTTGTTAATTGATACTTCCCTCCAATACCTAATTGTGTATAGTTTTGCTCAAAATCATTTCCTAAATCAATTAAAAATGATTGTTGCCCACTAATAAAAACGGTTGCTTTTGATGTTGGAAAATAACTTAAAAACGCACTTAACGGCAATGTTAAACTGTTATTTGCAAAACGTTCATCAATATTCTCTGTTGAAGGATCAGCATCCGCATCATTCTCTCCAAAATTATATCCAAAATCTACTTCTCCAAAAAACTGAAATTTATCTGCTGCGAATGATTTGTCGTAGAAAAATTTAGTTTCCCATACATAACTCCTCTTATCTAAATACGGAGCTCCAGGAACATCCTCAAAAAGTGGTATAAAAAGTGATGTTTGCAAAGAAAAATTACTCACGTTTTTTAATGGCTGTATTTTTACAGATGGTGCTACTGAAGACAATCCGTTTCTAGTAGTTTTCCTATCATCTTTAAAACTAAATACATCTAAAGCTCCTGCTCATCCAAAAGTATTTGATTTAGTTTGTAAAATCACACCTACATTAAATCTACTTGACTCCGTAATCCCTGTAAACACTTCTAATTTAGACGTAAAAAAAGTTTCCCTATCTATTTTCACAGATTTAGATCTTGCATCGGTCCTTTCTGTTTGGGTATACAAACTATTGAATAATTTGATATCCCATTGTCCTTTCTTTAATAATTTAGATGGGGTATATTCTTGTATATTACTTTTTGTAGTTTCTTCAGGTGTTTCTTCAGGTGTTTCTTCAGGTGTTTCTTCTTGTGAGAATCCTAAAAAACTAATTGACAAAAGCATTAATAAAAATGTATTCTTAAATTTCATAATATAAAGTATTAGCGTTTATTTAATTTCGTTTAAAGTCCAATCATATGGATAATATGACGATTTATATTTATCTGGAATTGTTTCTGTTCTGTATGTATTTACAAATTCAATTAATGATTTATTACCTGCAGTAAAGTCAGACGTATACCATTCAAATATTTGAGAAAATTGAACCCTTTTTTTCTTATTATTTACTTTTATAAACTCTGGATTATTCAAAGCTAACGTAGTTTGTCTATTAAGCTGAGCCTCTAATGTATTTGGTAAATATGCTTTGTTAATAATTGGCGGGCATCCTAAACCAGCACACACCAATACAAAATGGAATCGTGGATCGTTGTTAAACTGCCCTCTCAGCAATTTGTTTTCAATATCGTTTAGAGTAATTTGATTCCCAGCAATATCATGCTTCTTCTTATCGAAAAAACCCGAAATACCTAAAGGTGACTTTATAGGATACTTTACAACAACAGCCTGTATAACAGTAAGGTTATATGCATTTATCCAAAAAGCTCGATATTGATTCGAATTTGTTTTTTGAACTTCGATAGTCGAGGCTAGTGACAGCAACTCATTTAATTGTTCAGGAGAAGATTTTATTTTTTTATATGCAACTTTTCCTTCTGACACATTTTCCTCAAAAAAAACAGTAGTTTTCTCAAAAAACTGTGAAAGATCTTGTGAAGATGCATTGCTAAAACTAAGTAAAAAAAGAAATAAAGCTAGCGCTTTTCCGAATATGTTTTTCATGTTAGTATAATTTAATCTTATACTAAGTCGAAACTATATCGTGTACTTACAAATGAGTTAAAAAGCTTAGAAATTAAACCCGAAACTACCTGTTACACCAAACTTCCTTGCATTAGGTGCTTCAAAATAATTTCCTCTGAAGTTAAAATCAATTCTAAAAACTTTAAAAATATTCCCGACCCCTAAACTATACTCCCAATACACTTTATCATGTGGAGCTCCAAAAGTTTCGGTTGTTATAAAATTGGGTGTATTCGCATCTAAATTTATATTCTCTTGTGACAAATCACCCCAAGCACCTCTTACAGCAACAATTTCTCTTAAATTCATTTTCTTTAAAAATGGAATTCTAGAAAATATTCGTCCGTTAAAATTATGCTCTAAATGTACTGAAGCATAGGTGTCAGTAACAAAATCGTAGTAATCTAGTAATGGAAAAGTATTAAATATTGAAAAATAAGCTTGATTCCCAGGTATTACACTTAACAAACCTAATGGCACCTCACCAAATGTTTTTCCCACTTCTATGTTAGAGAACAATCTTCCAAAACCACCTATTTGCCATGGTTGCCTGTAAAACAACTGTACTTTTGAATAATCAAAATCACTTGCAGCAACTCCTTTTACTCCTTGACTTAGGCTTACAAATATTGTTGGGTGATTATCATTTACCACTGATCTTTCAACCCCATAACCTGTTGTTTTTTTATTTGGCGTATAGGTTAATGAAAGGTTTGCCTCAGATTGTTTCAACTCTGATTTCATTGTTGACAATGTTTGGTCGGTATAAAAGTCTAGTCCAAAAGTTGAGGATGCAGATTTCAACGTACGACAACTCCCTGATAACTTTACAATAAAGTTTTTTGCCAATTCTGTTTCGATTGCCAATGTACTTAGATTAATAGATGTTAACCTATCATTAGAACCTGATGAAAATAGTGATGATGATGCAAAACTACGTCCTAATATATCATTTGTAGTAGTTAAGCTAACCCCTATTTGCTCAATATCTCGCCTGTTCCCTCCAGACAATATCCACCTGTTTTTTCTACTTAACAACCATTTACCTGACAACCCGTATTTAAACTGATTATCTTTAAACCCATAAGCACCATATCCTTGAACTCTCCATTTATCATTTGGTCCAAAATACGTTCTTCCTCCTGCTCTTAATCTTATTCCTTCAACATCATTGTATCCGAATGTTGAAAATATCGGTCCAAAATCTAATTTTAATTTTGGCACTTCTACATATCCTGAAGCTAAAATACTTGCCGTATTATAAATACGTTTAAATTTTGCTACCGTTTTTAAAGTGTCTAACATTTTATAAACACCTTCTTCATCTTTATTTAGCTTCTCTAACCTATTATCTGACCAAAAGGTTGAATCTTGATTATAAATTTCAAATGCATATGGGTCTGACTCTTCTTTATAAAACTCATCTCCTTTATCGGTGTCAAATTGATAATCTTCATACAAAGTAGTTCTCTTTCCATAAACCCCTTTAGATTTGTCTTTTTTAGAAAAACTAAAATCAGACATAAAATAATCTCTCTTTATTAAAAAGACAGAATCGTTTAACACATCAAACTCTTGCTCTATATAAATATCCTTTACCCAATTGATATTTGCACTTTTTGATACTTGTAAATTGATATCTTTAATAGCCCATGTACTGTCATTGACCCAAAAATCTCCTTTAAAAGTCAATTCATTCTTCCTACGCGGGTAATACACAATGTTATAACACCATTTATCTCCAATATAGGCGCTATCTGACAAGACATAATTATACACATTAACTCCTGTTTTTGATAGTGGACTTACACAACTTTTATCGAATATTTTAAGGTAGTTATCATATACATT
>JAWUYQ010000086.1:0-8250 GCA_034110725.1 Flavobacteriaceae bacterium | reverse complement strand
GCATTTTGAATATAATCTTCTCCTTGATATCCTGGCCCATTTCCCATATTTCCTTTAAATGGTGAAGTTGCAGCATTTTCATCTGCCATAGTAGCATCTGTAAAAGTACCTGTAGAAACTGGTGTTCCATTAATAACCGCCCAACCTTCATATTTCCATCCAGGAGCTAAAGTTGGTAACGTTAATCCAGTAACTGCAGAACCTGAAGAGTTATCCAAAAACCAAACTCCACTAAATTCATTGTTATTCATTCCATCAGTTGGTGTAGCTAAAATATACGTTCCTGCCGCTGAAGAAAAATCTGCTACAACATTAGAGTTTACACTAGCATTATTTCCTGAGAAATCACCTGCTAATATTTTTGTGTTAGATGGTGCAGGATCAGTATCTACTGTTGGTTCAATAGTTAATACAAATTTAGTAGCAGCAGCTAATTGATCTATATTTGCACTAAAAGTAGTTTGAGAAGGTACACCAGAATCATTTACTGTAAACTGTCCAGTAGAAACAGGCGCTCCGTTTACAATAATCCAACCTTCATATTTAAAATCAGCTCCTAAATTTTCTAACCCAGTTAAATTAACTGTTAGTGTAGAATTAACAGGAGATACAGTCGCTAAAATTGCATCATCGTCATTTGCACAAGAAGCTGCTAATAATCCGATAGCTAAGGCTCCTAAAAGTTTTATATTTTTCATCTTTATAATTGTATTTAAGTATTATAATTACAAAGGTATAGACTACTTTAATCCTAAAATGTTAGCTAGCTAACACTAACTTGCATTTTTAAAAATAGTTATTGTTTTCCTATCAAAATCAACTATTTTATCTTCCTTTAATTCGTTTAATATGGTATTTAATGTTGGACGGGATGTTCCTATCAATGAAGCGATGTCTTTTTGTGTATATGGATGCACTATAATATGATTTCCTGTTTTTTCGCAATCATATCCGTATTCTTCACATAATTCCTGTAAAAACTCTAGTAAACGTGTTTTTGCATCTTTAAATAACAGTATTTGTAATCTACGTTCTAACTTTTTAAAACGATATCCTAAAAATTTATATATTTTTAAACTAAAGGTTTTATTACCACGCATCAAATCATGCATTGTATCAACCCCTATTGGACAAATACTTGTTTTAGAATCTATGGATTGGGCAAATTCATTTCTGACATCCTCCCCTAGTATAGCTTTTTCTCCAAATAATTCTCCTTTAGATAAAATTGTTTTAACTACTTCTTTTCCATCCTCAGCATAGTAACCAATTTTTACTTTCCCACTTTCAATTAAGTAGATTTTATTTGCAGCATCATCTTCAAAATAGATATAATCATTTTTAAGATATGCATCAAAATTATGACAGGATTTATATTCTTTAAACTTATGTGGACAAAGTAAATTAAAGAGGTTTACATCGTCAAAAAACCAAAGTGAATTCATAAAATACTATGTTTAGAATAGTTAGTAAACTTTGTGTCGGTTTCTATTCTAATTTCTTACACTTTAACGCATAAAAAAGCGTTAGATAATCTAACGCCTTTTACAATATTATTATAAAAAAAACTTAACTAATTAAGCGTTTTTCTTTTTAATTAAATTTAATGCAGAACCTTCATTATACCAATCAATTTGACCTTGGTTATACGTATGGTTAGCAACAATCATATCTTTACTTCCATCAGTATGAATAGCTTCAATAGTTAAGGGCTTACCTGGAGCGAATGAGTTTAAATCTGTAAAGTTAAATGTATCATCTTCTTGAATTAAATCATAATCAGCTTCATTAGCAAACGTTAATCCTAACATCCCTTGTTTTTTCAAGTTTGTTTCATGAATACGTGCAAAAGACTTTACAATAACTGCAGCTACACCTAAGTGACGTGGCTCCATTGCAGCGTGTTCTCTTGAGGAACCTTCACCATAATTATGATACCCAACAACAATTGTGTTTATCCCTGCAGCTTTATATGTAAGAGCAACATCTGGTACTCCACCAAACTCACCATCCAATTGATTTTTAATAAAGTTTGTCTTTTTACCAAAAGCATTTACCGCTCCAATTAAACAATTGTTAGAAATGTTATCTAAATGTCCTCTATAACGTAACCATGGTCCTGCCATAGAAATGTGATCCGTAGTACACTTACCGTATTCTTTTATCAACAATTTAGCACCGTAAATTTTGTTTCCTAATGGTGTATATGGCACTAATAATTGTAATCTTTCTGAATCAACATTTACTTTAATCTCAACTCCACTTCCATCTGCTTTTGGCGCTAAGTATCCATCGTCTTTAACTTCAAACCCTTTTGGAGGTAATTCCCATCCTGTTGGTTCATATAACATTACTTCTTGTCCGTCCTTGTTGATTAAGGTATCCTTCATTGGATTAAATTCTAATCTTCCTGCTAATGCAATTGCCGCAACCATTTCTGGTGAAGCTACAAAGGCATGTGTATTTGGATTCCCATCTGCACGCTTCGCAAAGTTTCTGTTAAACGAGTGGATGATAGAATTTTTTGGTGTATTTGCAGGGTCGCTATATCTTGCCCATTGACCAATACATGGTCCACATGCATTTGTAAATATTTTTGCATCTAACTTTTCAAAAACACCTAAAATACCATCTCTATCAGCAGTATAACGTACTTTTTCTGAACCTGGATTAATTCCTAATTCAGATTTCATAGTAATTCCTTTATCAATAGCTTGTTGTGCAATTGAAGCCGCACGTGATAAATCTTCATAAGAAGAGTTGGTACAAGAACCTATTAATCCCCATTCCACTTTTAATGGCCAGTCATTTTCATTTGCTTTAGCAGTCATATCACTACCAGCTTTTGTAGATAAATCCGGTGTAAATGGGCCGTTTAATAATGGGCTTAATTCTGATAAGTTAATTTCAATAACTTGGTCAAAATATTGTTCTGGATTAGCATATACTTCTGCATCTCCAGTTAAGTGTCCCTTTATTTCATTCGCTGCATCAGCAACATCATTTCTATCGGTAGCACGCAAGTAACGTTCCATAGAGGCATCATATCCGAAAGTAGAAGTTGTTGCTCCAATTTCAGCTCCCATATTACAAATGGTTCCTTTACCTGTACAAGACATTCCTGTAGCTCCTGGCCCAAAATATTCAACGATTGCTCCCGTTCCTCCTTTTACGGTAAGAATTTCGGCTACTTTTAAAATAACATCTTTTGGTGCAGTCCAACCAGATAATTTACCAGTTAATTTAACACCAATTAATTTGGGGAATTTTAATTCCCAAGCCATTCCTGCCATTACATCAACAGCATCAGCACCACCAACACCAATAGCAACCATACCTAATCCACCAGCGTTTACTGTGTGAGAATCGGTGCCTATCATCATTCCTCCAGGGAATGCGTAATTCTCTAAAACTACTTGGTGAATAATTCCTGCACCTGGTTTCCAAAATCCAATTCCGTATTTGTTAGATACAGATTCTAAGAAATTAAATACTTCATTAGAATTATTTAAAGCATATTGTAAGTCTTCTGAAGCACCTATTCTAGCTTGAATTAAGTGATCACAATGAACTGTAGTTGGAACTGCAACTTGCTTTTTTCCTGCTTGCATAAATTGCAATAAATCCATTTGTGCAGTTGCATCTTGACATGCTATTCTATCCGGAGCAAAATCTACATAATCTTTTCCTCTGGTAAAAGCTGTACTTGCTTTTCCATCCCAAAGATGTGTGTATAAAATTTTCTCCGAAAGTGTTAAAGGTTTACCTGTTAATTCTCTAGCAGCAGTTATGCGTTCTTCGAATTTACTGTAAACTCCTTTAATCATATCAATATCAAAAGCCATAGGTTTACTGTTTAAATTGGTTAATCGTTTTTTTTAGTGTTACCCAAGTTACAAAAAAAAAAACACTAGAAAAAATCATGAAAAACTTATGTTAATCAACGTTTTGACTCATAGAAAACATAACTTATAATAACCTATTTGACAATTTTAAACAAAAAATCCCGAGCTTTATGCTCGGGATTTTAATTATGATTTAATAATCTATTTGATTATTTAACTAATTGCTTTTGAGATGGCTTAAACTTGGTTAAGACAATACCGTCAACTGCAGCTTCATATTCTTTCATAGTAGGAGTTCTACCTAAAATAGTCGATAATACTACTACTGGAGTAGATGACAATAAAGATTCCCCTTTTTTCTCACCAGAATCTTTTACAACTCTTCCTTGGAATAAACGTGTTGAAGTAGCCATTACAGTATCACCTGGTGCTGCTTTTTCTTGATTACCCATACATAAGTTACATCCTGGACGCTCTAAGTATAGCATCTTTTCATATTTAGTACGTGCTAAACCTTTTGGTGCGTTATCATCGAACTCAAATCCTGAATACTTTTGTAAAACTTCCCAGTCTCCTTCTGCTTTCAACTCATCAACAATGTTATATGTTGGTGGAGCAACCACTAATGGTGCTTTAAACTCAACTTTACCTTGTTGTGCCTCAATGTATTTTAACATTTGAGCTAAAATTTTCATATCTCCTTTGTGAACCATACAAGAACCTATGAATCCTAAATCTACTTGTTTAACACCTCCGTAGAAAGATAACGGTCTAATATTATCATGTGTGTACCTTTTAGAAACATCATCATTATTAACATCTGGATCAGCTATCATTGGCTCTGCTATCTCATCTAAGTCAATTACAACCTCTGCATGATAATTTGCATTAGCATCTGGTCTTAAAGCTGGTTTTTCTCCAGATTTTAATTCTGATATTCTCTTATCAGCCTTATCAATTAATCCTTGAAGAACTTGCGTTTCGTTATCCATCCCCTTATCAATCATGATCTGGATTCTACCTTTTGAAATCTCTAAAGATTCTACTAAGATTTCATCCTCTGAGATACAAATAGAAGCCTTAGCTTTCATCTCTGCAGTCCAATCCGTAAACGTAAACGCTTCATCAGCAGTCAACGTTCCTAAATGAACCTCAATGATTCTACCTTGGAATACATTCTCTCCACCAAATTGTTTTAACATTTGCTGTTGTGTAGCATGAACAACATCACGGAAAGCCATGTAACTCTTCATATTACCTTTAAAAGTAACTTTTACAGACTGTGGAATTGGCATAGAAGCCTCACCTGTAGCTAAAGCTAAGGCTACTGTTCCTGAATCTGCTCCAAAAGCAACTCCTTTTGACATACGTGTATGAGAATCTCCACCAATAATGATGTCCCAATCACCTACTGTAATATCGTTCAATACTTTATGAATAACATCAGTCATTGCAAGGTATCCTCCTTTAGGATCACGAGCAGTAATTAAACCGAAGTCGTTCATAAAGGTCATTAATCTTGGAATGTTAGCCTTAGACTTATCATCCCAAACTGAAGCTGTATGACAACCTGATTGGTAAGCTCCATCAACAATTGGAGAAATAACTTTAGCAGCCATCATCTCTAATTCTTGAGAAGTCATTAATCCTGTAGTATCCTGAGAACCTACAATGTTTACTTCTACACGAACATCAGAACCTGCATGTAATGTTTTACCTGGAGTATTCCCTACCGCATTCTTATTGAATATTTTTTCAACTGCAGTTAATCCTTGCCCTTTAATAGAAATTTCTTTTGAAGTAGCGTAAACTTGAGGAACATCAACTCCTAATATTCTAGCAGCGATCGTTTGTAATTTTTTACCAAAAACAACAGCATAAGACCCACCTGCCTTGATAAATTCTTTTTTCTGAGGAGTCAAAGCTGTAGAAATATCTTTTAATTCCTTGTCTCCGTTATATAGTTTCTGAGTCTTCGTATTAATTGTAAGAACAGTTCCTGTTTCAACAGAATACTCTTCTTTTAAAACTGCATCTCCTTCTTTATCAACAACTGTGTTTCCATCAGCATCTTTTTGCTTCACCCAGTTTTTTAAATCAATACCAATACCTCCAGTTACCCCAACAGTAGTTAAGAATATTGGAGAAATTCCGTTTGTTCCAGCAATTACTGGAGCTATATTAATAAATGGTACATATGGGCTAGATTTAATCCCTGTCCACAACGCTACGTTGTTTACACCTGACATTCTTGACGAACCAACTCCCATTGTTCCTTTATCTGCAATTAACATCACACGCTTACCAGGATGCTTTTCTTGCAATGCTAACAATTCATTTTGCATTTCTTTATTGTGCTCAAATAAACACTGACCATGTAATTGACGGTCTGATCTAGAATGCGCATCACCACCTGGAGAAAGTAAATCTGTAGAGATATCTCCTATACCAGCGATAAAAGTAACTACATCAATTTTTTCATCTATCTCTGGTAACTTCGTAAAAACCTCTGCGTTTACATAGCTTTCTATAATTTCTTTTGCGAATACATTACCTTCTTTAAAAGCAGTTTCTAAACGTTCAATATCTGCTTCATATAAGAAAACTTGTGTCTTTAATACTTTAGTAGCTTCTTCAGAAATTTTTATATCATTTCCTAATACCAAGTCAAGAAGTACTTCTATAGAAGGTCCTCCTTTCATATGAGATAATTGCTCTAAAGCAAAAGCAGGTGTTATTTCTTCTAATACACATTCACCTAAAATAATTTCTTTTAAAAATGCAGCTTTTACACCTGCAGCACTAGTAGTACCAGGTAATACATTATAAATAAAGAAATTAAGAGACTCATCACGGTGAGTATTATTTACATCTTTAATTTGTGCAATAATATTGCATAATAGCTCACTTCCGTCAATTGGCTTAGGCTGTAATCCTTGGGCTTTTCTTTCCTCAATCTCTTTAAGATAATCTGAATATGTGTTCATAAAATAGTTTTTTTTTATGTTAAGGATTATTTGTTAATTCTTTGATTATTAGTTTATGTCACAATGGTTATACCAACCTTATTTGATCATATCAATATCTAAAGACAAATAATCTATACTATGTTTTATTATTTGGAGTGTCGCGAAATTACGAAAAATATAGAGTAATTAGAAGATATTCAGCCATTAAAGAGATTTAGCTAATTATTTTTATTAAGTAGATATTTTTGATGCGTTATTTTCATTAAATCGCGAAAAACTATGCGCTTAAATTGATAAATTCTCAATCAGATTTCACCAACCTTTTAAAAAACCTCTTATCTCTCAAATTTGTAATAGGTTTTTCATAATATTTATAAACCATGCTTGATAATATGTAAGTGATACTTATATACACTAGCACACATATCATTTTTTGATATAAATTTAAATGCTCAAAAGGGTAAATTAATTGCATTAGATATAAAATAAAGGTATAATGCAATAGGTACATCGCATAAGAATAGACACTTATTTTTAACACTATATTTTGCAGCTTTATATGAGGTTTTCTTATGTAATATAAAAAAGGTAAAAACAATGTTATTGTAATTGTATTCAAGGGTAAATATAGTACATTTAGATAGAAAGGATGTGTTTTAAATACTAACCCTATTGGGAGAATAAGATTCAAAACAGCTAATAAAACAATACCTAATAAAAATAATTTGTATCTAAACTCTTTAAAAAAACTTCTCTTATAATAAAAAATGTATGCCAAAATGAACCCATAGTAAATAGCATCTAGCCTATAAATAACTAGTGCTTTCAAATTTAAATTCCAAAATTCCAAAGAAGTCGGCACATCAATATGATGTTTATAATAAATCAATTTGGTAAGCGTGAAAATTAAAATTAAAAAAACAGTGCTCCATAAGAACATCCTCTGCTTATTTTTAATAAATATACTTCCTATAAACAAGGCTATGGGCGCCAATATATATGCATATTCTTCAATTGATAAACTCCATGATTCCGGAAAAAAAAAAAGATGCTCTGAAGAAAAATTCTGAAGAAAAATAAAATACACCCACAAATCATCAGGCATAACATAACCTATATAATACCCTACACCAATATTTACAAGCAGAATTAAAAAATATAATGGCAAGGTTCTAAACCATCTTCTTACCCAAAAATATGTGATATCAGAGATTGAAAAATTAGTTGAGTTTATAATCTTTAAAAGTATACTCCCTATCAAAAAACCACTTAAAACAAAAAATATTTCTACTCCTTGAAAACCTACTAATTGCAATAATCCTGATAATACATTATTGCTTTCTGGGAAAATATAAGATGCATGAGATACTAACACCATAATTATAGCTATTGCTCTCATCAAATCTAAACCATATATTCTTGTAGACTTACTTTCC
>JAWUYQ010000085.1:0-7526 GCA_034110725.1 Flavobacteriaceae bacterium | reverse complement strand
TTTACTTCTTTACAGAAGTGTATATTTAATCCTTTATAAGTAGTTACAGTTATTTTTGGTTCGTTTTTGAATGTGTCTTTTATAAATTGAACACGCTCATCAATAGAAAACATGTATTTTTTAGCCTCGTTTATTCCAATTGCAATAATGATTTCATTAAACAAAGGTAATGCTCTCAGGATAATATCCTGATGTCCTAAAGTTATTGGATCAAATGATCCGGGAAAAACTGCTTTTTTCATTATAAAAACTTGTTTGTATAATTCCCGAGCAATCGGGAATCTTAGTTTTGTAAAGTTACATTATTAATTGGAGATAGTATTTCAAAAATGTTTTTCTGACTTCTGACTACATTGCTTCTTCAATGGTATTCATAAACAATTCATTTAACGAAATCCCAGCTTCTTTAGCTTGTTTTGGTATAATACTTTCTTCCGATAATCCCGGATTTGTATTTATTTCAATAAAATGAGGTGTTCCATTGTGAAAAATAAAGTCAGAACGAGATAAGCCGCTCATGTCTAGCAGTTCGTATACATCTTTGGCGATTTTACTAACAGCTATTTCTTGTTGACTTGTAATCCTCGCAGGAGTAATTTCTTGTGATAAACCTTCGTACTTTGCTTTGTAATCAAAAAAATCAGTTTCAGATACAATTTCTGTAATCGGCAATACTTTGGTTTTTCCTTTATAAGTAATTACACCAACTGAAACCTCTATTCCGTCAAGAAATGATTCTATTAAAACTTGAGAGTCCTCTTTCAAGGCGTGGGCAATAGCCTTAGGGATTTCTTCCTTGTTGTAAACTTTAGTTATACCATAACTTGAGCCAGCTCTGTTTGCTTTCACAAAACAAGGTAAACCAACTTTGGAAACAATACCATCTATATCTATAGTATCTCCTTCGTTGTAATAAACCGAAGTTGCCATAGGAATTCCGTATGGACGTAATACAGATAATAAATCACGTTTGTTAAAGGTTAAGGCAGATTGATACATTCCGCAACTTGTTTGAGGAATGTTCAATAAAGCAAAATATGCTTGCATGTGCCCATCTTCTCCTGGAGTTCCATGTACCGTATTAAAAACGCAGTCAAAATTGATTTTAGAATTATCTACGGTTACAGAAAAATCACCTTTATTTATGGGGTACTCATTTTTAAGTTCATCAACGTAAACCCATTTGTCTTTTAATAAATGAACTCTGTAAGCATTACAGCTATCTTTAATGTTGTTGTAAACTACATTTCCAGAGTTTAAGGAAATTTGATATTCGCTTGAATACCCTCCCATAAGTATTGCAATGTTTCTCATTTAGATGCAAATAGTTGAATTAAAAATGTCATTATGAGTTATAATGAACGTTAACAAAAATACTATTATTATATTTGCCGTCTAAATAAAAAGTATGGGTCTTTTAAAATTTATTTTCAGTAAAGCTTTTTTGAAACAATTAGGGTTGGCATTAATCGTATTTTTGTTGATTTTGTTTGCTCTTATAAAGTGGATGGCTAGTACAACAAACCACGATGAGTTTAGAGAAGTGCCTAATTTAGAAGGAAAGAAGTTAGAAATAACGAAAAACCTTTTAGAAGAAAGAGAATTGACTTTAGGTAATATTGAATATAAAGATTATAATCCAAAATTCCCGAAGGAAGCAATAGTTGAACAAACTCCTGTAGCAGGATCAAAAGTTAAAGTTGGTAGAAAAATTTATATAACAGTAAATAAATCGGAATATAGATTAGTACGTATTCCAGATTTGAAAAATAAAACAAAACGTCAGGCGGAAAGTACATTGAAGGCGATTGGTTTTAAAATAGGGAGGATTACGTATAAACCACATTTTGCAAAAAATGCTGTTTTAGATATGTTGTATAAAGGAAAGAAAATAAAAAAAGATGATAAATTACCGTACACTTCTGTGATTGATTTAGTGTTAGGTGATGGAAAGCTGAATTATAGTGATAAGCCAAAGGCAAGTTCAGATAATAATGTTGATGTAGTAAATTAAGATATGATAGAGAATCAAGAAGAAATAGGGCCAAGTAAAGATTTGTACGAACATCATTCGTTTACTGCTACAGCAGGGCAAGAGCCATTGCGTGTAGATAAGTTTTTAATGAATTTTATTGAAAACGCTACTCGTAATAAAATTCAACAAGCGGCGAAAGACGGGAATATTTATGTGAATGATAAGGCTGTGAAGTCTAATTATAAAGTAAAAGGGTATGATGTTGTAAGAGTAATGTTTGCACATCCTCCTCATGAAAATTTATTAGTAGGAGAGGATATTCCGTTGGACATTGTATATGAAGATGATGATTTATTGGTTGTAAATAAACCAGCTGGTATGGTAGTGCATCCAGGACATGGAAATTACTCAGGAACACTGATTAATGCACTGATTCATCATGTTGATAGTTTACCGAAAAATTCAGATGAACGACCAGGTTTAGTGCATAGAATAGATAAGGATACAAGTGGTTTGTTGGTGGTTGCTAAAACGGAGCATGCAATGACTCATTTAGCAAAACAATTTGCTGACAAAACTTCTGAGCGTAAATACCATGCATTAGTTTGGGGGCATGTTGAGGATGAAGAAGGAACTATAGAAGGTAACATTGGTAGACATCATAAAAACAGGTTGCAAAACACAGTTCATTATGGAGATGAAGCAGAATATGGTAAGCCAGCGGTTACTCATTATAAAGTTATAGAGCGTTTTGGTTATGTTACTTTAGTGGAATGTCAGTTAGAAACTGGGCGCACACATCAAATTCGTGTGCATATGAAACATATTGGGCATACCTTATTTAATGATTCTCGTTATGGAGGAGAAAAAATATTAAAAGGAACAACCTTTACTAAGTATAAGCAGTTTGTAGATAACTGTTTTAAAATATTACCTCGTCAAGCGTTACATGCAAAAACTTTAGGGTTTGTGCATCCAACAACTGGAGAAAAAATGAGTTTTACTACTGAAACACCAGATGACATGATGGAGTGTTTTGATAAGTGGAGAGCTTATGCAAAACATAGAGAATTATAAAAGTATTTTGTTCGGAGTCCAATAACATAAAGTAGTAGAGTATTATTGTGTAGGAATAATAGACAAAAATAATAAAACCCACTAGTGGGAAAAAAGATACCGTAAAAGGTATCTTTTTTTGTTTCAGCTTTAATAACTTTGAAATTGATAAACTGATAGGAATGAAAATAGTAATATCTCCAGCAAAATCATTAGATTTTGAAACAGCATTACCGACTGCTAAATATTCAGAAGCCTCTTTTTTAAAAGAAGCTAAAAAAATAAATGACTTATTAAAAAAAGAGTCTCCTGCTAATTTGTCGAAATTGATGAAAATCTCTGAGAGATTGTCTGAATTAAATTGGCAACGTAATCAGGATTGGAAATTACCGTTTACAAACGAAAATTCTCGCCCAGCTGTTTATGCATTTAATGGAGATGTCTATACAGGGTTGGATGCATATAATTTGCCAAAAGATAAAATTGAACAATTACAAAGTTCTTTGCGAATTTTATCTGGATTATACGGGGTGTTAAAACCATTAGATTTAATGCAGGCTTATAGATTGGAAATGGGAACGAAATTTCCTGTAGGAGAAGCTAAAAATTTACATACCTATTGGAAGCCCTTGGTTACTGAAAAGTTGAATTCAGAATTAACAGAAGGTGAGCTGTTTGTAAATTTAGCTAGTAATGAGTATTTCGCTGCAGTAAATGTAAAAGCATTAAAAACATCAGTTGTTACACCGATATTTAAAGAATGGAAAAACGACAAGCTTAAAGTGATTTCTTTTTTTGCTAAAAAAGCTAGAGGAATGATGGTTCGTTACATAATTGATACGAATGCAAAGTCTATTGAAGATTTAAAAGGGTTTGATTATGAAGGTTATTCTTTTTCCGAAGAATTTTCTAATTTAGATAAAAACGAATTGGTTTTTGTAAGATAGTTTTTATCGTCACTTCGAGTGATTTTCGAAATAAAATGTAGAAAATAGCATCGAGAAGTAGTCATTAAGTTCTATGTATAAAATAATAGTTATATTAATTTGAAGTAAAAGTTGTCATTTCGACGATAGGAGAAATCTCACAATGAATACTGTTTGTATCTTTTTTAATAAAAGCTTACTGAAAGTAAAATATATATGAAAAACATAGTAGTATTAACAGGAGCAGGAATGAGTGCAGAAAGTGGTATTGCTACTTTTCGTGATGCTGATGGTTTGTGGGAAGGGCATGACGTGATGGAAGTAGCTTCTCCAAAAGGGTTTTATAATAACCCAAAATTAGTACTAGACTTTTATAATCAGCGAAGAGCTCAGTTGAAGTATGTAAAACCAAATCAAGGACATTTTGATTTACAGAAACTGGAAGCGAATTATAATGTGCATATAGTTACTCAAAATGTAGACGATCTGCATGAGCGAGCAGGAAGTAAATCAGTTTTACATTTACATGGAGAGTTACGAAAAGTTCGCAGTGTTAAGAATGAGCAATTAGTGTATAATTGGGAAGAGGATTTGATTTTAGGAGATTTATGTGAAGAAAAATCTCAACTCCGCCCGCATATTGTATGGTTTGGAGAAGCGGTTCCAATGATAGACGAAGCTGTTAAATTGGTTGGAAAAGCAGATATTCTTGTGGTTATTGGAACGTCTATGCAGGTGTATCCTGCGGCTGGATTGGTTAATTATGCTCAGTCTGAAATCCCTATTTATTTTATTGACCCCAGGCCATCAGTTAAAGAGTCGGATTTCAATAATCTTACAATAATTAAGGAGGGAGCTGTTAACGGTATAGTTACATTGGTAAATCTGTTATTTCATGCTTAATTTTTAAAAATGTTATCCAGTCAGTTAACAATCTAATTTCTGTATCAGATAATTTAGCTTCGCCATGTGTAAGTATGTAAGATTTCAAAGGCATTTCTCTATCATTTATCATTTCAATACACTCTTCTAATTTATGCGCTTTTCTTTTTGCGCTATATTGATTCCATACGGAGAAGTTTAATTCTTTTTTAGCTCCTTTGATATGTCTGTTTACCCAAAAATTAACAGGAGTGATTTTGTCGTACCAAGGATATCTTGTATTGTTAGAATGACAATCATAGCAAGATTCTTTTAATATATCAGCTAGTTGTTCGGGTGGTTTTTCTGTTAATATGAAATCACTCTCAGGAGTTTCAGTGTATTCGTTTTTTTGAGGATTGAAAAACTGTGCAATTGCGAATAAAATAATGGATACAGTAATTATTTTTTTAAACATGGTAAATGTGTCTATAAATGAATAATAGTTAAAGATACTTTTTTATTACATATTTCAAATAGCATATAATCATTTTAAAAAAGAGTATCATTATTTTGTAGTGTTCCGTATCTTTGCGCCTTATTAAAAAACACACAGCAAAATGACACTTACAGCTTTAAATGCAATTTCACCAATTGATGGAAGATACAGGAGTAAAACAGCTAATCTAGCGCCTTATTTTTCTGAAGAAGCATTAATTAAATATAGAGTATTAGTAGAGATTGAATACTTTATTGCATTATGTGAAATTCCTTTACCTCAGTTAAAAGATTTTGACAATTCATTATTTGATAGTTTACGTGATATCTATAGAAACTTTACAGCAGAAAATGCTCAAGCTATAAAAGATATAGAAAAAGTAACTAATCATGATGTAAAAGCTGTTGAGTATTTTATCAAAGAAAAATTTGAAGCACTTAATATTTCAAAATACAAGGAGTTTATCCATTTTGGGTTAACCTCTCAAGATATCAATAATACTGCAATTCCATTGTCTTTAAAGGAGGCAATTGGTGATGTGTATATTCCTGAATATACGGCATTGTTAAATAGATTGTCTGAGTTAGCTTCTGATTGGGCACATATCCCAATGTTAGCAAGAACGCATGGTCAGCCAGCTTCGCCTACACGTTTAGGGAAAGAATTTGAAGTTTTTGTAGTTCGTTTAAAAGAGCAATTCAATTTATTAAATGATATTCCAAGTGCGGCTAAGTTTGGTGGTGCTACAGGAAATTATAACGCACACAAAGTAGCGTATCCAAATATCGATTGGAAAGCATTCGGATCTAAGTTTGTAAATAGTTTAGGTTTGTATCATTCATATCCAACAACGCAAATTGAGCATTATGATCATATGGCTGCGTTGTTTGATAATTTAAAAAGGATAAATACCATTATTATAGATTTGGATAGAGATATCTGGCAGTATGTAGCAATGGAATATTTCAAGCAGAAAATTAAAGCAGGGGAAATAGGTTCTTCAGCAATGCCGCATAAAGTCAATCCTATTGATTTTGAAAACTCAGAAGGGAACTTAGGGATTGCAAATGCAATTTTCGAACATTTATCTGCGAAATTGCCAATATCAAGGTTACAGCGTGATTTGACGGATAGTACTGTTCTGCGTAATGTTGGTGTTCCGTTTGGACATACTTTAATCGGATTCCAGTCTACATTAAAAGGATTGAATAAGTTGTTATTAAACGAGCCTAAGTTTGCTGAAGATTTAGAAAATAACTGGGCAGTAGTGGCAGAGGCAATTCAAAATATATTAAGAAGAGAAGGATATCCTAATCCGTATGAAGCGCTTAAAGGTTTAACAAGAACTAATGAGAAAATTAACAAAAGTTCTATTGCGAATTTCATTGATACATTAGAAGTTTCGGTTGAAATCAAAAACGAATTAAAGCAAATTACTCCTAGTAATTATACCGGTATATAATAAGGAGTAAAATTAACGTTCTATATATTCAAGCCGTTCCGAAAGGGGCGGCTTTTTTTATGTATTTGTGAGAGAGGTAATTTGTTACTTGGGTTTTAGATGTGGTTAGTTTTGATTGTATCTCTGGGCGTTCCCTTTCGTTGTCACTTCAGGTCGTGCTATCCGCTATATCTTTTTCATATGATTGCAAATTAATTGAATTGTAGTCTTATGAAGAGCAATAGTGTTCTAATGTAGGTGGTCTATTATAAGGATGAAAAAGGATGTCACTACTATCACTAACGCAAAATAATATTATTAATGTTGTGAGATGAAGTGTTATTTCGACGAAGGGAGAAATCGCATTAGGTTGCGTAAGTAGTGTTTAAGGAGGTTGTTTTTTTTGATGATGGCGCTATATGTGGGGGTAAAGTATATCGGTTTTTCTGAAAATCATATCACAACTATGTTATAAGAGTGTGTTTCTGGTATGTCATTATGAACGATGGGGAAGTAATCTGTCAGTTGTTTGAAGAAAACATGTTTTTATTCACCACAAAACATAGTGTTTCACAACAATTAATTCACACGTTTCTAGTCGTTAGCAAAATACTTCAGAAAACCTGTTTAAAAAGTTAGGTTACTAGCGAAGAAAGGAGGTATATTTGCACCCGCAATACGGATGAACATTTAGTAAGTTCGGGATAGCAAAAAGTTCTTTAAAAGATATGTTTTGGATTTGATTTTTAAGAGTTAAAAAAACTTTTA
>JAWUYQ010000084.1:0-9499 GCA_034110725.1 Flavobacteriaceae bacterium | reverse complement strand
GTGTTATTCGTAAAGGCTTACTGGAATCCGATTTGGTGGAAGGTATTGTGGGCCTACCAAGTGCATTGTTTTATAATACGGGTATACCCGCTTCTGTTTGGATTATTAATAAAAATAAAACTACAGCTCAAAAAGGTAAGGTGGCAATTATTGATGCCAGCAGTGATTTTAAAGAAGGTAAAAACCAAAACGAACTATTACCAGAACACATTCGCAAAATTGTTGATGCGTACGATGCCAATGCTAAGGTAGAAAAATACATGCGTATTGTTGACATAGCAGAAATTACTGAGAACGATTACAACCTCAACATTTCACGCTATATTGATACCAGCGAACCAGAACCTATTATAGATATACCAGCAGTACAAAGCACTTTGGCAGTATTAGATGTACAAGAAGCTGAAATTGATGCGAAACTAAATGTATTTTTAAAGGAGTTGGGGATATGATGATAGAAGGTTGGAAAAATGTAATAATGGATAACCTTGGTGAAGTTATTTCTGGAGGTACTCCAAAAACTAACACTCCAGAGTATTGGAATGGAAATATTAGCTGGGTTACACCAACAGATGTAACAGCTCTTAAAGGAATGAAATATCTGACTTCAACTACACGTAGTATTTCTGAGGAAGGTCTTAGAAATTCTTCTGCAAATTTATTGCCTATTAATACCCTAATAGTTTGCACTAGAGCAACAATTGGTGATTCTGCAATTAATAAGATTCCAATGTCTACAAATCAAGGATTTAAATCTTTAATTACTAAAGTAGAAGTGTCAGTTGAGTTTATGTATTATTGGATGATAAGTAATCAAAGAACACTTATCAAGCAATCAAGTGGTAGTACTTTTTTAGAGTTATCTACAAAGTCGTTTAAAAGTTTAAATGTCTTACTTCCACCACTCAAAGAACAAAAAAAAATATCAGAAATATTAAGCACAGTCGATGCTAAAATTGAAGTGATACACCAACGTATTAGCCAAACACAAAACCTTAAAAAAGGGCTTATGCAAAGCCTATTAACAAAAGGCGTTGGACATACCGAGTTTAAGAATTCACCGCTTGGTGAAATTCCTATGAGTTGGGAAGTGGTAAAGTTGGGAGAAGTTTGTCAGACATTTGCTGGAGGAACACCAAAAAGAAGTAATGAGGCTTATTATAAAAACGGAACGATTCCATGGGTAAAATCTGGAGAAGTAGATGATAGCAACATAAATTTAACAGAAGAACACGTAACTGAGTTAGCTATAAAAGAAAGTTCAACTAAATTAATTAAAGCAAATTCAATTTTAATTGCTTTATATGGAGCTACTGCTGGAAAAGTAGGTATTCTTAAAATTGAAGCATGTAGTAATCAAGCTGTTTTAGCAGTAAATACTAAAAGCAACATAACTCAAAACATATTCATTTATCATTTTTTTAAAAACATCACTAAAAAACTATTGGATTTGTCACAAGGTTCTGGACAACCAAATTTGAGTAAAAAAATAATTGATAATGTTGTTGTTCCTTTACCTCCAGTTTCAGAACAAACCCAAATTTCCAACATTTTAAGCATGGTAGATAACAAGTTAGTAGTGTTACAAGACAAGAAAAATAATTATCAAGACCTTAAAAAAGGATTAATGCAGCAGTTGTTAACGGGTAAGGTTAGGGTAACTAGTTTAATTAAAGAAGCAGTGTAATGGAAGAAAATAGTCATTTCGATAAAAAATCTTTAAAAATTGTAAAAGGCCAAACAGCGGACTGGAGCGAACTAGCCAAAGATTGTGTTTGTTTTGCTAATGGTGTTGGTGGGGAAATACATATTGGCATAGAGGACGACCAAGAATTGCCAGATGCTAGTCAAAAAATAAAATTAGCATTGGTTGATAAAATAAACAAAACCATTCCTCAGCTTACTTTAAATGTAGGTATTGCTGCGTCTGTCCAAACCGCTTCTAATGGTGGTGAATACATTAATTTAAAAATATTTAGAAGTAGTCAAACGATAGCTTGTACATCTAGCGGTAAATATTATATACGTGTAGCAGACGAGTGCAGACCTATTTTACCAGAGGATATGACAAGAGTGGCTGCCGAAAAGCAAGCCTTTGTTTGGGAAGAAAAAGTGGTGCGTAAAATAGCATTGGAAGATTCTGATTTTAAAAAAAGGGACGCTTTGTTATCTGATATTGTTAATTCAGAACGTGTGAGTGGTTTTGTGAAAGATATGGAACGTGAAGAGTTATTAGAACATTATTTATTCATTTCTAGTGGCTTTTTAACCAATTTAGGCGTTTTGTGGTTTGGTAATCGTAGGGATAGAGCTCTGTTGCATTATGCTCCAACTGTTCAGTTTATAAAATATGACGAGGAAGGAAATAAAATAAACAAAATACTTTGGGACGATTATACTAAAAATCCAAAGGAGTTATTAAACGATATTATTGCTTTGCCCGATTGGAAGGAGTCTATAGAAATTTCGGATGGTCTTTTTAGAAAAACAATTCCTAATTATGATATTGAAGTCATTCGAGAGATTATTGCTAATGCTTTAGTGCATAAGGCTTATACCATGCGAGGCGATATTTTTATAAACCTATATCACGATAGGTTAGAAGTGCATTCACCAGGCCGATTGCCATTAGGTGTAACGCCTTCAAATATTATTTCAAAATCAGTACAGCGTAACCAGCATCTTTCAAAAGTATTTCACGATTTAAAATTAATCGAAAAAGAAGGTAGTGGTTACGATAAGGTTTATGAAATTCAATTGTTTAATGGTAAACCAGAACCTATTGTGGAAGAATGGGATGACCGTGTTATTGTAACCTTAAAAAAGCAAATAATAAGTAAAGAGGTTGTTAGGTTAATGTCTAAAGTTAATGACGATTTTAATCTCAACCAAAAAGAAATTATTGCTTTAGGGTTAATTGCTCAAAGTGGTGTTGTTTCAGCTATTGCCTTATCTAATAAATTATGTGTTCGTAACAATGATTCTTTAAAGTACTGGATAGGAAAATTACTTAAAAATGAAATTGTTTTAAGTAAGGGGAAAACAAAAGCAACCGAGTATTTCGTAAATCCAGAGCTTCTTAAAGATAATGAATTTAAAGGGAAAACCGATTTAAAGAAGATTGAGCCTCATCGTTTAGAGCATCTTATTTTAGAAGATTTAAAAATATACCAGCCGTGTTCTATTGGTGATATTAATGAGCGTATTGGAAATGAAATAAGTAGAAGAAAAGTTAAAAGAAAGTTGGATGAGATGGTTATTAATAAAACCATTTTTTCAAGCGGTGAGAGGAAGGGAACAAAATATTTTATCGACCAAAAATCAATAAATAATTAATAAATGGTTGATAAATGGTCGATAAACGGTCGATAAACGGTCGATAAATAGTTTTATAAATAAAAAAATGAACAAATCACCAGAATATATACATAGCGAGTTGCCAGCCATACAGTTGTTACAACAATTAGGCTATCAGTATTACGATGCCAGCAAACAAGACGAGCGGGAAGACATAACCGAAGTCGTTTTAAAAAATAGGTTATTGGCGGCTATCAAGCGCATTAATCCGTGGATAAACGATAACAATCTCAACAAAGCATTTCTGGAATTAACTACAGTTAATGGTGCTTCGCTCATGGAAATAAACCAAAAAATTTGGGAGTTAATTCGTGGGGGTACGTTTACAGTAAAACAAGTTATAAATGGCGAGGAAGTTTTTAATCCCATACATTTTATAGATTATAATACCCCAGAAAATAACGATTTTTTGGTGGTTAACCAGATGTCTTACCATAATAGAGTAGGCCGAAAATCACGACCAGATTTGGTTGTATATCTTAATGGCTTGCCAATTTCGGTGATTGAGTGTAAATCACCAAAATCTAACAATGCTTGGGATTCCGCTTACAGTGATTTAGTTGAATACCAAGACCTCAACGAAAAACTATTTCATTTTAATCAAATTTGTGTTGGACTTTGGGATGAAAATGGAAAGTATGGTGCTATCAATTCACCTCAGCAATTTTATTCGGTATTTAAAACGTCAAAAGACGATACTGAAATAGTAGCACAAGCAAAACGTGAGCAAGATAAATTATTGCTGGCCTTATTTAAAAAAGAACGCTTGCTAGATTTTATTCGACATTTTGTGTTGTTTGAATTGGATGAAGGTAGAACAATTAAGAAGCTACCAAGATACCAGCAAATAAGAGCAACCAATAAAACCATAGAACGCTTACAAGCGGGTGAAGGTGGTGTAGTTTGGCATACACAAGGAAGCGGAAAGTCGCTAACTATGGCGTATGTAACCCGTAAATTACAAGCTGAAGAATTTGGGTTTAACAATCCAACCGTTATGGTCATGACTGACCGTAAAGACTTGGACCGCCAAATAACTACAACCTTCCGAAATGTGGGGTTGAAAAATGTAAACCAAGCAATTTCTGTAGTACATTTAGACAAGTTACTACGCAACGATTATGGTAGTATAATTACCACTACATTACAAAAATTTCAAGAAACCGATACCGAAGCAACTGCTACCAGTGACCAAACAGAAACGGAAGAACGTGGCAATATTCTTATTGAAAAACAGATAAAGGATAAAAAGCTTATTAAGATAACTAAAGAACTCCAGAAAGGAAAATGGGTTGAGGTAGAGCGTCAAGAAATTGAGCTGGAAGAATTATCTAAAAAAGAAAATTTATATATTTTAGTAGATGAAGCTCACCGAAGTCACTACGGGTTTTTAGCTTCGTTTATGCGTACTGTATTACCAAATGCTAAGTTTGTAGCATTTACGGGTACACCAATATCTAAAGAAGATAAATCTACGCTTGGTGAGTTTTATGGTGGTGAGTATATAGATGTTTATACCATTACCGAAGCAGTAGCGGATGGTGCTACGGTAAAATTACTTTATGATGAAGGAATTGCCAAGTTAGATGTAAAAAAAGAAGAACTTGACAAAGAATTTGAAGCCAAATTTGGTGATGCACACGAAGATAAAAAAGACAAACTAAAAAAGGAAGCACTACGCAAATACCAGCTATCTGCCGAACGTATTAATGCCATTGGTAAGCACATGGTAAACCATTATGCTACTAAAATTTATCCAGATGGCCACAAAGCTATGATAGTTTGTAGCGGACGTGAAGCTGCTATAAAATACCAACAAGTTTTACATAAATTAAAAGAAGAAGGTTTACATAATTTTGAATCTAAGGTAGTGGTAAGTATTGGGTCCCCAAAAAGTGATGCCATTGCAAAAGATTATTACGAAACTTTAGAATGGAATAAGAACAACCCTAACGATAAAAAACCAGTTTGGGTTGTGCCGCCAGAAAATATTAAAGACGCTACAGATAATTTTAAATTGCCATTTGGTGATGAAAATGACACTGAAAAGTCTGGGAAAAAACAATTCGATAATACCGCTTTTATTATAGTAAGTGATATGTTATTAACTGGTTGGGATGCGCCAATTGCATCTTGTCTGTATTTGGATAAACCTTTAAAAGAACACAATTTACTACAAGCTATTGCACGTGTAAATCGTTCAAAAGAAGGGAAAAGTGCTGGTTTTATTATAGATTACAATGGTATAACAGCTTACTTAATTCAAGCGTTAGAAATATTTTCTGGTGATATTCGTCCAGACGATATTTTAAAGAACCTCAACGAAGAATTGCCTAAGTTAGCAATGAATCATAGCAAATTGGTAGATTTCTTCAAGCCAATGAAGATTGATAGAACCTACAATCGTGATGACTATATTGATGCTGCTGTTCGTTTTATTGAACCAATCAATAAACGTGACGATTTTAAAGCGCTTTTAAAAGACTTTAATAAGTCGATTAATATTGTGTTACCAAATACAAAAGCGATGAAATACCAAGGCGATTTCAAGCTGTATAACGAAATAAAACTTCGAGCTAAAAATGCATTTCCAGATGATGATGAACTAAAAATTAGTAAAGACGAAAGTAAGATGCTACAAAGCATGATTGATGAGCATTTAAAGGCCGAAGGTGTTGAAAGTTTACTGGGGGAACCTATTTCTATTATTGATAAAGAAAAGTTTAAAGAAGAAATTATGAACTCTTCCCCAGCTACCAAAGAGCTGAAAATGCGTAATAATTTAAAGCATACTATAAAAGTTGGGATGGATAAGAATCCAGATTTCTACAAGCCATTGGCTCAACGATTGGATGAATTATTGAAGCTGAAAAAGGATGAACGATTAACTCAATTAGAGTTATTGTTAGCTTATACCGATATTCAAGATAAAATTATAGAAGAACAAACCGAAGGTGAATCTAAAGGCTTCCATACCGAACAACAAAGAGCTGTCTATAACTCAATGAAAGTGCTATTTAATGGTGATGCCGAAGATGCTACAAAGACAGTGTTTGACCTTATTAATGCTGAATTGGATATTGTAGGTTGGCAAGCCAAAGGACGAGTACAAAAGGATATTGAAAATAAAATAAGAAGATTTCTTACTTCAGCACAATTAGAACGTAACGAAGCGAAAGCAAAAGCAAAGGAAATGGTAAGTGTTTTAATAAAAAATAGCAATGCCTAGCGTTACCTACGGACATAAAACCATTGATTATACTATTCTTGAAAAAGAACAGTTAAAATCGCATTACATTACCGTAGAAAGAGGTATTGGTGTAGTGTTAAAAGGTAAGGTAGTACCAGAAGCTACTGCCGAGCAATTAATACTTAAAAAAGCCAAGTGGATTCTTGATAAATTAGAGTTGGTAAGTTCAATTGGTGATGAAGATATTGTTACTGGGGCTAGAATTCAATATCTAGGCCGTAAATATTATGTTGAACTCATACAAAAGGAAAATGCTGAGGTAATTACTATAAACTTTACAGAATCGAAGTTTATAGTGTATGTGCCTCAACACTTGAATAACCAGCAAGCTATTAAACAAGCTTTCAATGATTTCATTATCGTAAAAGCCAAAGAAAAGATAACACCACGTGTACGTAAATGGTCCAAGAAAACGGGGTTTGAGTTTAACGAGCTGAAATTTAGGCAGCTTGAAAAACGCTGGGGGAGTTGTACACCTTCCAATAATATTATTATTAATGTTGATGCTATTAAATTACCATTTTCATTGATAGATTATTTGATTGTGCATGAGTTAGTACATACTAAGGTAAAAAATCATTCGAAGGAATTCTGGGCGGAGTTATCCAAACATATCCAAAACTGGAAGGAATTGGACGAGCGGATGTATGGGATGAAGTTGTAGTATCGTTCAACCTAACAATCGTATTTTCTCTTTTATTTCTTCAATTTCTTTTCGGTACTGTAAAGCTCTTATGTCATTTTGAAGTTTCTGCCTTTTGGTAGAATCGTCAGTCATTCGTAATTCGGTATTCTTTAAATTAATTTTATCGTTGAGGTCTTGAATAGTCATAAGTTTCTTTTATTATAAATAGAACAAGATTGGTAGAAAGGAGTGAAATTCTTATATTTGTTATAACAATAAGTTCATTTAAAAATCAGCTAAAAACTTGCATATAACTTGCACGTAATATTACCAAACCGCTGGAACTTCTTATTTTACTGACCTTTTGCACGGTGCGGATTCTGACTGTTAATCAGAGGGTCCAAGGTTCGAGTCCTTGAAGAGGAGCAAAATTAAGTCTAACAGCAATGTTAGACTTTTTTGTTTTAGTAACCTTTGTAAATCCCTTATTGTACCTGCTAAGAAGCTCTATTACTTCATTCTGTTTCATGGTTCGACATTCCTTTTTTAGATAACAGTATTTTTTTTTGGAAAGAAACAAGTATTATTATTTTGGTTAATCTGAAGAGAAAAAATTCTAAGACTTATAGAGATACAGTAAAGTGTATCATTTTTAAACGTTCATAGGTTTATTTTGCCACACTATTGATTTTGATACATTTAATTAAAAAATACCCAGGTGTGGGGATTGTCCAATAACAGTAAAGATTGTAAATTTGCCAAAAAAATATACGGTCATGAAAAAAATTACACTTTTATTTTTATTACTACCAATATTTAGTTTTAGTCAAAACACCATAATTCCAGACATTAACTTTGAACAAGCTTTAATTGATTTAGGAATAGATACTAACCCAACAATTGATGGAGTTGTGCCTACTGCTAATATTAGTGGTGTAACAAGTTTAGATGTATCATTAAAAAATATATCGGATTTAACAGGAATAGAAGGTTTTACAGCCTTGACTGCTTTGTCTTGTGGTGATAATCAATTAACAAGTTTAGATGTGAGCACCAATGTTGCCTTGATTCAATTGTATTGTACGGATAATCAATTAACAAGTTTAGATGTTAGGAATGGAAACAATATAGCATTTACTTCTTTTTGGACAATAAATAATCCTAATTTAACTTGTATAAAAGTTGATGATGATGCTTGGAGCACAACGAATTGGACTAATATAGATGCAACTTCTTCATTTGATTTAAGTTGTGGAGAAACTTATGTTCCCGATGATAACTTTGAGGCTTATTTAGAAGCTAATGGAATGGGGAATGGTGTTGCAAATGATGACTATGTTATAACTGCTAATATTAGTGGGGTTACAAACTTGGATGTAAATTCTCAAAACATTTCAAATTTAACTGGTATAGAAGATTTTATAGTTTTGACTACTTTGATTTGTAGTTCTAATCAATTGCCAAATTTGGATGTGAGTACTAATACTGCATTGACTGATTTATTTTGTGATAATAATCAATTAACGAGTTTGGATATCAGTACTAATACTTCATTGAATTTTTTGGTTTGCAACTATAATCAATTAACAAGTTTAGATGTGAGCGCCAATACTACCTTGGTTTTATTGGAATGTGATAATAATCAATTAACATATTTAGATGTTAGAAGCGGGAACAACACTGCAATTAGTTATTTTAATTCAACATTTAATTCTAATTTAACTTGTATTAAAGTTGATGATGTTGCGTATAGCACTTCAGTTTGGACTGATATTGATGGTGCATCTTCATTTAGTTTAGATTGTGGGACCTATGTTCCAGATGATAATTTTGAGATAGCTTTGATAGGTTTAGGGTATGATGTATTTTTTGATAATTATGTGACAACAGCCAATATTAATAGTGTTACAAGTTTAAATTTATATAATAAAAGCATATCGGATTTAACTGGTATAGAAGATTTTACAGCTTTGACTATTTTAGATTGCCAATCAAATCAATTAACGAGTTTAGATGTTAGTATGAATTCTGTCTTGGTTAATCTTAATTGTGCAGATAATCAATTAACAAGTTTAGATGTGAGTAACAATACTGCTTTGACTAGTTTACGTTTTGATTATAATCAATTAACGAGTTTAGACGTGAGTGCTAATACTGCCTTGACTTTTTTGCGTTGTGGCGATAATCCATTAACAAGTTTAGATGTCAGTACTAATACGGACTTGGTTACTTTGTGGTGTCAACGTAATCAATTAACAAGTTTAGAT
>JAWUYQ010000083.1:0-59369 GCA_034110725.1 Flavobacteriaceae bacterium | reverse complement strand
TTTAGTACGTAAGTTTATTACCGTTACAATGTAGTTTAATGATTCTAATAAAGAAGAAGCAATAAATATAGCCATTGATACTACCCATAATGTCATACCCATTCCTGACCCAGGAATAGCTTGTGGCAATACAGATAATGGAGGATAAATAGTCCAACCTGCTGATGCTGGTCCAGCTTCAACAAATAAAGAAATTACCATGATAATACTTGATAAAAAGAATAACCAGTATGATATCATGTTTAAAAATCCTGATGCCATATCTCTAGCACCAATTTGCAATGGTATTAACAAGTTACTAAATGTCCCACTCAGTCCTGCTGTAAGCACAAAGAATACCATGATAGTACCGTGAATAGTTACCAATGCTAAATAAGCATCAGCATCTAAAACCCCACCTGGAGCCATTTTACTACCCAAAAGGATTTCCATTATTTTAAATGGCTCTTCTGGCCAAGCCAATTGTAATCTGAAAAGCATTGACATTGCAATACCAATAATACCCATGATTATACCGGTAATCAAGTATTGCTTCGAGATCATTTTATGATCGATACTAAATATGTATTTAGTAACGAATGTCTCTTTGTGGTGTCCGTGATCGTCTTGTGACATAACTTTATATATGGTTATATAGTTTTGTAAATCTATTAATTAGTTTCCTGCTAC
The DNA here is from genome assembly GCA_034110725.1 of Flavobacteriaceae bacterium. Lineage (GTDB taxonomy): Bacteria > Bacteroidota > Bacteroidia > Flavobacteriales > Flavobacteriaceae. The sequence goes on along the minus strand of JAWUYQ010000083.1, from coordinate 58,700 downwards.
AGTAATGATATCCTTAGCTTTTTGTTGAGTTTTCATCCAAGCAGCGTAATCTTCTGGAGTTTCAACAACAATTTTCATTTGCATGTTGTAATGAGATTTTCCACAAATTTTATTACATAATAATAAGTAATCAAATTCATAATCTTCCTCATCTAAATCTTCTCCTGCTTTTCTACGATCAGCTCTTAAAGCATTAATCTTAGCTATTTTAGCAATGATTTTTTCATCCTTACGCATATCAACCGTAGTAACTGTAGGAATGAATGAGAATTCAGTTACCATACCTGGAACACAGTTCATTTGCGCTCTAAAGTGAGGCATATAAGCAGAGTGCAATACATCTTGTGAACGTATTTTAAAATGTACTCTTTTTCCTAATGGTAAATGTAATTCCTTAGTGATAACATCATCAGCATAATTTTTATCTGAAGTATCTAATCCTAATGTGTTTACTGCATCATAATCTATTAAACGAACATTAGCATCACCTAAAGTGTTATCTGCTCCAGCATAACGTGCAGTCCAGTTAAACTGTTGTGCATATAATTCCACTACAACAACTTCCTCTTCTTCTTCAAAATCGAAAGACATAATATCATTCCAACTGAATAATCCGAATAAGATTAATCCTGTTAAAACAATTACTGGTATGATAGTCCACACCATCTCTAACTTCATGTTATCAGAGTAATACAATGCTTTATTACCTGCTTTACCTTGATATTTAAAGGCAAAAAAGTGTAATAAAAACTGTACTAAAAAGAATACAGGAAATATGATTGCCCATGATACATTCATTAACAAATCATAATTAGGACCGTGGGCCGAAGCCGGTGTTCCTAACATCACATCACTCCAGGCATAAAAACCATAAAATGTAAATGCGAACATGAATATTAAGAAGGCTAACATTAAACCACCTTGGGTTTTGTTATCACCATCATTAGCTACATCGGTATCTGCCTTTGAAGCTTTATAAATTTTTACAACTTTACCTAATTGCCATAATGAAATTGCAATTAAAAGCGCTACTACTATGTATAAAAAAACTGTCATTACTTTTAATATCTAGTATTTATTAATTTTAATAATGAAAATGTTCACTTTCGTGAATAAACGGATTACGTTTAGGTACTAAAGGTGCTTTTGATAATGCTGTAAACACAACATAAATAAACAACCCTAAGAAAAATAATACTGAAGAAACTTCAGGTAATCCTATTGACCATTGTGTACCAACCGTTGCTGGCATAACCATTACATAAATATCTGTGTAATGACCTAATAAAATCACAATACCTGCAATAACTACGAACCAATTAACACGTTTGAAATCACTATTCATCAATACTAATATTGGGAATAAGAAATTCATCACTACCATACCAAAGAAAGGTAAGTTATAGTCTTGTATACGTGTTACGAAATACGTTACTTCTTCAGGGATATCTGCAAACCATATTAACATGAATTGAGAGAACCACAAGTAAGTCCAGAAAATACTGATACCGAACATAAACTTCGCTAAATCGTGAATATGACTGTTATTTACTTTTGGTAAATAATCTTTTTCACCAGACTTCAAGAATATAGTTACTAATGCAATTACGGTAATACCACTTACAAACATACTTGCAAATACATACCATCCAAATAACGTACTGTACCAGTGTGGATCAAATGACATAATCCAATCCCATGACATAATAGACTCTGAATACAAAAATACAACTAAGAAACCTGCAGAAAGCATAAAGTTCTTTTTGAAGTACTTGTTATCAGAAGCAGTATCTTGAGCTCTTGACCATTTTTTAGACACCACTTGGTAAGCAGTCCATAAAGCAGCAAAAATAAATGCTCTAATCATAAATGAACCACCGTTTAACCAACCTTTTTTGTTGTCGATTAATTTATCGTAGTTATCACTTAAAGGATCTAAATCAGCGTGCATCCAAGCAAATAAATGATTTCCATGACCTACAGTTGAAATTCCTAATATTATTAGCATTATTAGTAAGCCAACAGGTAAGTAAGATGTAATTGCTTCCATTACTCTAAATAACAATGGAGACCATCCTGCTTGTGCTGCTCTGTTCACTGCGTAGAAAGCTAAAGTTCCTAATGCAATCATCATAAAGAAAAAACAAGCTACATATAATGCAGACCAAGGTTTATTTTGTAATTGTACCAATACGTGTTTTAAATGTTTTGTGTGTTCATCATCATGTGAATCTGCAGCATGAGCTGTTTTGTCAACATTAGATTCTTGATGATGTGCCTCTTCACTATGTGCTTGACCATGATCAGCTTCTCCGTGAGCTTCAACAGCACCGTGTGTAGCAGCTTCAGCATCATGACCACCACCGTGACCATCTTGATGAGCTAAAATTTGTTCTACATCTTCCACCGTTGAAGGTGCCGCCATAAAACCTGCTATAATACCAAGAGCTCCAACTACCATAAATCCGATAGCCCACAGCTTTAATTTTTTAGAAAAATCGTACATATCTATATCTTAATCTAATTTATTATTTGGTTAAATCCGCCTTAAGCTTACTTACGTACATTGCAACTTGCCAACGTTCGTTTTCTTTTAACTGACCTGCATGAGAACCCATAGAATTCAATCCGTAATAGATTGTATGGTAAATATTACCTTCAGTAATATCTCTATCTGCATAATTAGGAACTCCTAAGAATTTTTCACTCTTTACAAGTCCACCATCACCTTTACCTTTATTACCATGACAAACTGCACAATAAATATAATATAACTCTTTACCTATTGTTAAATTAGCATCAGTATTTTTTAACGGACTTACTAAACTATCTTTAGCAAATGCTCTACCCTCAATAGTGTTAGCTATTTCATAAGGCATCCATCCTCTTTTTACTGTTCCTTCAACTGGCAATTGTGCTGCAACTCCGTCATTAAACGCAGCTGACTCACTATATGTTTCATATCCTACAGATTGATACATGTTTGGAAAGAATTGATAGTTTGGTGCTGAAGTTTCGTGACAAGACACCATTGCTAAAATTCCTACGACTGCTATTGCTTTAACTAAAATCTTCATCATAATTAGTGCTTTTCAGTTAGGTTAATTTCTACCGCACCAGTTTCTTTTAATAAAGTCTGTAATGCTTCTACGTCATCTCCTGCAGGAATTTCCATTAAGAAATGATCATCTGTTGTTCTTACATCAGGGTTTTCAGCTTGTTTAAATGGCCATAATCTACTTCTCATATAAAAAGTAATTACCATTAAATGGGCTGCAAAAAATACCGTTAATTCAAACATAATCGGCACGATTGCTGGCATGTTTTCAATATAACTAAAACTTGGTTTACCTCCAATATCCTGAGGCCAGTCCTGAATCATAATAAAATTCATCATTACTGTTGCAACACACAATCCAACTATACCATACATGAAAGCAGTAATTGCTAAACGTGTAGGTGCTAATCCCATTGCTTTGTCTAATCCGTGTACTGGAAAAGGTGTAAAAACCTCTTCTATATGATAATGTGCATCTTTTACTGTTTTAACAGCATCTAATAACACATCGTCGTCAGTATAAAACGCGTGAACTACTTTATGATTACTCATGACTTTCGCTAGTTTTTTTGTATTTATCTCCTGATGATTTCAAAATAGACTTGATCTCTGCCTGTGCAATTACAGGGAATGTTCTTGCATATAATAAGAACAATACAAAGAAGAAACCTATAGTTCCTATGAATATACCAATATCAACAAATGTTGGTGAGAACATTGTCCATGATGATGGTAAGTAATCTCTGTGTAAAGAAGTAACAATAATTACAAAACGCTCAAACCACATTCCAATGTTTACTACAATAGATATGATGAAAGAGAATATGATACTTCTACGTAATTTCTTAATCCACATAAACTGAGGTGAGAACACGTTACATGTCATCATTGACCAGTATGCCCAAGCATAAGGACCAGTTGCTCTGTTTAAGAATGCATATTGTTCGTACTCAACTCCTGAATACCAAGCCATGAATAACTCTGTTATATATGCCACACCTACGATAGAACCAGTAATCATAATTACCAAGTTCATTAACTCGATATGTTGCATTGTAATATAATCTTCAAAATTACATACTTTTCTCATTATGATTAACAAGGTGTTTACCATTGCGAATCCTGAGAATACTGCCCCTGCAACGAAGTACGGAGGAAATATTGTTGTATGCCAACCTGGAATGATCGATGTTGCGAAATCAAAAGATACAATTGTATGTACTGAAAGTACTAATGGAGTAGCTAAACCTGCTAATACCAAAGAAACCTCTTCAAAACGTTGCCAATCTTTTGCTCTACCAGACCAACCGAAACTTACTAAAGAGTAAATTTTCTTTTGAAAAGGTTTTACTGCTCTATCACGTAACATTGCAAAATCAGGTAATAAACCAGTCCACCAGAAAACTAATGATACCGATAGGTACGTTGATATTGCGAATACATCCCATAATAAAGGAGAGTTAAAGTTTACCCATAATGAACCGAATTGGTTTGGAATAGGTAATACCCAGTATCCTAACCATGGACGCCCCATGTGAATTAACGGGAATAACCCCGCTTGTACAACGGCAAAAATTGTCATTGCTTCTGCAGAACGGTTAATACCCATACGCCATTTCTGACGGAATAATAATAGTACCGCAGATATTAATGTTCCTGCGTGACCAATACCAACCCACCAAACGAAGTTAGTAATATCCCAAGACCAACCTACAGTCTTGTTTAATCCCCAGGTACCAATACCTGTAGAAATTGTGTAAATAATACATCCTACTCCCCAAAGGAAAGCTGCTAATGAAATAGAAAAGACAATCCACCAATGCTTGTTAGCACGACCTTCAACAGGTCTAGCAACATCTACTGATACATCGTGATACGATTTGTTACCAGTAACTAAAGGTGTTCTTATCGGTGCTTCGTAATGAGACCCCATAATTTATACTAATTATTACTTATTAATTCTTTTACTTATGCGTCGTTTGAGTTTCTCACTTTAGTTTGATACACAACATTTGGCTCTGTACCAATGTGCTCTAATAAGTGATATGCTCTGTTGTCATTCTTCATTTTAAAAACTTCACTATCGTGATCGTTTATATCTCCGAATTTCATTGCTCCTGTTTCACATGCGTTAGAACAAGCTGTTTGGAATTCACCATCCTTAATTGCTCTACCTTCACGTTTAGCGTCTAGAATAGTTTTCTGTGTCATTTGAATACACATAGAACATTTTTCCATAACTCCTCTTGAACGAACAACTACATCAGGATTCAATACCATTTTTCCTAAGTCATCATTCATGTTGAAATCAAACTCATCATTATCATTATACAAGAACCAGTTGAAACGACGTACTTTATAAGCACAGTTGTTAGCACAGTAACGAGTTGCTACACAACGGTTATAAGCCATTTGATTCTGACCTTGACGACCGTGAGAAGTTGCTGCTACTGGACAAACTGTTTCACATGATGCATGATTACAGTGTTGACACATTACAGGTTGGAAAACCACTTGTGGATTTGCCGCAGGATTTTCTAATTCTGCAAATTCAGATAAAGAACTTCCTAATCCAGCAATGTTATCTTTTTTCTCAACATCATCAATAAATGAGTCTTGAGAAGAATAATATCTATCAATACGCAACCAGTGCATATCTCTTGATCTACGTACTTCTGATTTACCAACTACAGGAACATTGTTCTCTGCATGACAAGCAACAACACAAGCACCACAACCGGTACAAGAGTTCAAGTCGATTGATAAGTTAAAGTGATGACCAATTGAACGATCAAAAGCTGTCCATAAATCTGCATCCGGAGAGTCAACAGGAATCATTTCGTGATCTTTAGATACCATTGGCTTAGGATTCCAAACCTTAGCATCTTTTGTATTAAACACTTCCAAAGTAGTATCTTTTACGATATCTCCCCTACCCATTAAAGTATTATGTAATTGAAGACAAGCGAATTCGTGAATTCCCTCTGCAGCTTCAATTTGTATATCTTGAGTTGTATCAGCGTTAGCATATAATTTATACGCACTAACACCTGTTTGCATTTCAGTTTTTAAACCAGCTTTTCTACCGTAACCAAATGCCATACCTACTGAACCAACAGCCTGACCTGGTTGAATCATAACTGGCACTTTAAGCGTAACCCCGTTAACAGTAACGTTAGCGTATGTTCCGTTTAATCCACCATTTGCATCGTGACGAGCTTCAGTAAAGAAAGTAGATTGCGCTAAGCTTAATCCTAAACGATCAGCATCAACTTGTGACATTGTTAAGTAGTTATCCCAAGTAGCTCTAGTTAACGGATCTGGAAACTCTTGTAACCAAGGGTTGTTTGCCATTTGTCCGTCACCCATACCTGTTTTAACATACAAGCTTAACTCCATTCCTTTAGCAGTAGCTTTTGCTAAATTAGCAACAGCAGCACCAACACTAACTTCATCAGCAGTAATAGCATCACCTTCTTGAGCCTCAACAGCTACAACAGGAGCTACTAATACTCCATCATGTAAAGCTTTATTCCAAGAAGATCCTCCTAAGAATCCTGTAGACCAAGTTGACTTAATGTATGTATAATATGACTCACTACTATCCATCCATTTTAATAATGAATCTTGGAATGAACGAGTGTCAAATAATGGTTTTATTGTTGGTTGAATTAAACTGTAGTGTCCTTTTTTGAACTCAACATCTCCCCAAGACTCTAAGTAATGAGGGGCAGCACCTAAATACTTTACATATCCAGAAGTTTCATCTTCTCTTTCTGTAAATGACACTGTTAATTCAATCTTTTTTAATGCTTCACCAAATGCTTCACCATTTGCTAAAGTATATACTGGATTTACTCCAGACATGATTACCGCACCAACTTTACCTGACTTTACATCAGCTACTAATTGGTTCATTGCAGCATCACTACCTTGTCTTAGTTTTACAGGAGTAGCAGTATTAAATGCCTTACTAGCTAATACTTCGTTTATTGCTAAACCAACAGCTTGAGCTCCTTTATCTTGTATTCCTGTTAAAACAACAGCTCTACTTCCTGCCTTCTTTAACTCAGCAGCTATCTTTTTAACAGCAGCCTCTACAGCTTTAGGTAATTTCCCTCCAACAGAACTTCCTGTAACATAACCGTAAAGTTTTGCTAAAGCAACTTTTTGTTCAGATGGTGTTAATGGCACACGTAAATCAGCGTTAGCTCCAGACAAACTCATGTTTGACTCAAACTGTACGTGACGCGACATTTTACCATTTTTAGGAACTCTACCTTTAGCATAAGCACCTTCATAACCTCCACCTTGCCAGTCTCCTAAGAAATCAGCTCCAACAGAAACTATTAAATCAGCTTCTTCTAAATTATAACCCGCTAAACCTCTTTCTCCATACTTTTCTTGAAAAGCATCTAAAGCAGCCGATTCAGAAATAGCATCATATACTACATGACGAACATTACTGTATTTTGCTTTAAACTCAGAAATCAATCTTGTTGTAGAAGGACTTGCAAAAGTTTGCGTTAACAACACAACTTCTTTTCCCGAAGTATTAAGCTCAGCTAATTTACCCGTAATAGCCTTATCAAAATCAGACCAATACACAAATTCATTATTTGCGACTGGCTGCTTTAATCTCATATTATCATATAATGACAATACAGAAGCTTGTACACGAGCAGTAGTACCTCCGTTAGAACTAGCCAATTTATTTGGCTCGATTTTAATAGGACGACCTTCTCTAGTTTTCACTAACACACTAGCAAAATCAAAACCGTTAGCTATTGTTGTTGCATAATAATCTGCAACACCAGGGCGAACTTGTTCTGGTTGAACTATATATGGTATTGATTTAATCACTGGGCCTTCACAAGCAGCTAAAGACGCAGCAGCAGTACTGAATCCAACATACTTAAGAAAATCACGACGAGTAGTTGACGAATCTTCAAGAGTCTCTTTGTCTCCTAAAAAATCTCCAACTGGTATCTCTTCAACAAATTCACTTTGTTGTAGCGTCTCAACAATTGAGTTAGGATCTAACTCCTCAACACTTTTCCACTATTTTTTGTTTGATGCCATATTATTAATTATTGCTTCTTTAATTTATTAATAGTGACATTTTCCACATTCCAATCCACCCATTTGAGCGACTGTAAGTTGGTCCACACCATATTTCTTCTTTAACTCTGCGTGAATCTTCGTGTAATACTCATTACCTTCAGTTTTCACATTTGTATCACGGTGACAGTTAATACACCATCCAATTGTTAACGGAGCATGTTGCTCTAAAATTTCCATTTCCTCTACAGGACCGTGACATTTCTGACAAGCAACACCAGCTACTGTAACGTGCTGTGAGTGATTAAAATAAGCGAAGTCTGGTAAATTATGAACTCTAACCCATTTCACAGGTTCCGGAGTCCCTGAATATGCTTGACCATCCCATCCAGTTGCTTTATACAACTTTTCGATTTGCTCATCGTAAAACTTTTTTGAATGATCTGCATCTGCAGTAGACTCTGCTACTTCAGAAATATTCTTGTGACAGTTCATACACACATTTAAAGCAGGAATACCTGAAGTCTTACTCACTCTTGCACTAGAGTGACAATACTTACAATCGATCCCGTTATCTCCAGCATGAATTTTATGTGAAAAATGTATTGGCTGAACTGGTTTATATCCTTGATCAACTCCTACTTGCATAAAGACCCCAAATAAATGGTATCCTGCAAACAGCATAAATGCAATTACAGAAACCAATACTAAAAATTGATTCCTTACAAAACGTTTCCAAATAGAATCTGTTTGATTCACCTCTACACCACCTTGCTTAGCAAGATTATTTAGTGTTTTAGTTACCATAAACAACATTACCGCTAATACCACCAACACTAAAGCTAGCAATCCTAATACGATATCCGCACTAACACCATCACCACCAGAGGCAGCTCCACCAGCAACAGGCGCTACAGCAACCTTTACAGGTATTGGCTGCGCAGTATATGCTAAAATATTATCGATATCCGCATCAGAAAACTGAGGGAATGCAGTCATTGGAGTTTTATTATACTTTTCAAAAACTTCTACTGCGTATGAGTCTCCAGCTTTGATCATTTTTGAACTGTTGCGAATCCAGCTAGAAAGCCAGTCTTTATCCAAACGCTCGGTAATTCCTCTTAGCGCAGGACCAGTCATATCTTTATCAAGCTTATGACATGCAGCACAATTTGAATTAAACAACGATTTACCCGCAGCCGCATCGCCTTGAGCAAAAATAGAAGTAGAAAATGCTAGCATAACTGCTAAGCAAAAACCTAGAACTTTAGAAGTTGAATTACGGTGTTTCACCTGTTTCATCTGTAATGTATCTATAATTTATTAGTATTCCCTGAAAAACAACTCAGGACTTTTTCTCTTTTGGTACGATTTTTTCAAGTATAGCTACAAAAGTGGCGATATCTAAAAAAATTGTTCCGACAAAAATACTATTTCAGATTGATTTTTTTAATGTTATAGAAATGTTAATCCTAATTTATAGATATTCTAAATAAGATTAATCGCAGAGTAAAAACTAGCAGAAAATGTACTTTTGCACAAAGACAATTCATTATGAGCAGCTTATCCTACATTAAAACAATTACGACTATCATTTTTATTATCTTTTTTAACTTAAAAAGTAATGCGCAAGAAGGAACCGTAAGTATTGAACAAGATGAAAAAATTGATCGTTTATTCAAAGAACGTATGCGTTTGTTAAAAAATGGAGAGTTAAAAACATACTACTCGATTCAGGTAATTTCAGGAAGAGAATTACATACTGCAAGAGAAACTCTAAAGACCTGTAAAATCAAGTTTCCTGACCTCAAATCAGATGTGATTTATGAAACTCCAAACTACAAAGTTCAAGTCGGAGAATTTAGAAATGAACTTGATGCCGATAGGGCACTTTTAACAATTAGCGAAGAATACGAAGGCGCATTTGTCCTAGACCCAAGAACAAGTAAAAGGTAGCTAACACCTATTTTTAAAAAGGCTTAAAACTAGAATTATTATTCAGTTTTAAGCCTTTTTTATTTTACAATAGTTTAACAAACTACCTTCTTCTTTTCTTTTTATATTTATTTTTATCTTTTGATTTCTCTTTGAAACTGCCTTTTTTCTCATCTTCCTTAGGCATCACACTTACAAATCCTTTCTTTTTTCCTGGATTTGAATCCCCTTTCTTAAAAGAGTCTTTTTTAAGCTCGTCCTCCTTAGGAAGCAAACGATCAATCAAATCTAAGCGACCTACTTTCTTTAGTGAATTACGAATCCATTTTTGATTTTCTGGCTTGTACCAAAAGAAAAAACGATGTTGATTTTCTCGCTCTTCTTTTGTTTTAGGAGTCTTCATTTTCTTAAGCGTATACGGATGGTATCCACTGTAATAAATTACCGTTGCAACCGTCATTGGTGTAGGAGTAAACCCTTGCACTTGTTCTAACTTGAACCCCATATCCTTAGTCTCAGCAGCTAAATTAGCCATATCCTCCAACTCACTCGCTGGGTGACTTGATATAAAGTATGGTATTAATTGTAAGTTTAATTTCTTTTTGATATTTATTTTATCAAACAATTTTTTAAACTGATGAAAGTTTGAAAATGATGGTTTACGCATCAATTTCAATACTGGATCAGAAGTGTGTTCTGGAGCAACTTTTAATCGTCCAGAAACGTGTTTTGTCAATACTTCTTCAGTATATTCTTCTAATTCTTTTGGATCTGCATTTTTATTAAATTCAGGAACCAACATATCATAACGGATACCACTACCTATAAAAGATTTTTTTACTTTTGGATGCTTATCAACCGACTGATAGATATCCGTTAGTGGTTTATGCGAAGTATCTAAATTACTACAGATAACAGGATTTATACATGATGGCGCAACACATTTATCACAAATAGACTGCACTTTACCTTTCATTTTGTACATGTTCGCCGATGGCCCACCAATATCAGAAAAGTATCCTTTAAAATCATCCATATTAGCAACAGTATCTACCTCTTTCATGATAGATTCTTTACTTCTACTAGCAATGAATTTTCCTTGATGCGCAGAAATTGTACAGAAACTACACCCACCAAAACACCCTCTATGAATATTTATAGAAAATTTTATCATCTCGAAAGCTGAAATCGGCCCTCTTTTATCATACTTTGGATGCGGCAAACGTGTATAAGGCAAATCGAAAGAACTATCAATTTCCTTTTCCGTCATTGTAGGGTATGGTGGATTTATTACCAATCTATTTTCCCCAACTTCTTGGATAATTCTATTTCCGTATGTTTTGTTGGACTCTTGCTCAATAACCTTAAAGTTTGAAGCAAATATTTTTTTGTCAGACAAACACACTTCATGAGAAGCTATTGTAACTGCATTCCAATTCTTATTTTTCTGTAATTCTTCTGATTTATCTTGTAGATAAGCAGTTTGCTTAATCGTTTTTAAAGAAGAAAAAGGAACTCCTTTTTTCAACAACCCTATGATATCTCTCAAAGGTTGCTCACCCATTCCATATACCAACAAATCAGCATTTGAAGTAGTTAGTATATCTGGGGATAATTTATCACTCCAATAATCATAGTGCGTAACTCGACGTAAAGACGCCTCAATACCACCTATAACGACAGGCACATCTGGGAATTTTTCCTTTAGTATTCTAGAATATACAGAAGTTGCATAATCAGGACGTAAACCTTTGTCACCATTTGGCGTGTATGCATCTTTATCACGTTGCTTCTTGCTAGCTGTATAATTACTTACCATAGAATCCATGGTACCTGATGTAACCGCAAAAAATAAATTTGGTTTTCCTAGTTTGGTGAAATCCTGCAAATTATCCGTAACAGAAGGCTGCGGTACAATTGCAATACGTAAACCACAATCTTCAATAATCCTACCTATTACTGCAGGACCAAAAGAAGGATGATCTACATAAGCATCTCCACTAAATAATATTACATCCAGTTCTTCCCAACCACGGATCTTAACTTCCTTGTTAGTTGTTGGTAACCAGTCTGATAGCCTTAGTTCATTCGTCATTTTGCAAAAGTAGACTATTTATCTGATATATAAATTTTAAATTTCACTTGTAAGAGTTACATTTACTATTCGTCTACTACCTAACCAATACATATTTACATGTCAAAAACATACTACGACCCAGCAGATTTAAGAAAATTTGGAAAAATATCAGAATGGAATGAAGAGCTAGGAAGTAAGTTTTTTGAGTACTATGGAAAGGTGTTTGAAGAAGGTGCTTTAACAGCTCGTGAAAAATCTTTAATCGCTTTAGCCGTTGCTCACACTGAACAATGCCCCTATTGTATTGATGCATATACCAAAGATGGTTTACAACGCGGTATTACTAAGGAAGAAATGATGGAAGCTCTACATGTTGGTGCAGCTATTAAAAGCGGTGCGACTTTAGTACATGGAGTACAAATGATGAATAAAGTTAATAAACTAGAAATGTAAGCAACCTGTTGCTCTTATTTAAAATAAAATAAATGATAAAATCCCTTCATAAAAGAGAAAGCGACTTAGCAAATTCAAACAGACAATTGGAATTATTATCTAATGGGATTTTTGCAAATGGTGAATTACCAACTTTCAAAGACAAGATAGCAGAAACGAGTCAGTTTCCGCTAACCCCAAATAAACTAGAAATATTACAAATTAACTTGGGTTATATGTGTAACCAAGTTTGTGAACACTGTCACGTAGATGCTGGTCCTGATCGTAAAGAAATCATGACTCGCGAAACCATGATGCAATGTTTGGAGGTTATTAAAAAAACAGAAGCTCATACTTTAGACTTAACTGGTGGAGCACCAGAAATGAATCCGGAATTCAGATGGCTTGTCGAAGAAGCTTCTAAAGCTGGGATTAAAGATTTCATTGTACGCTCTAACTTAACAATTATCAGAGCGAATAAAAAATATTATGACTTACCAGAATTCTTCAAAAAGCATAACGTACATGTAGTTTCTTCAATGCCACATTGGACAAGAGGAAAAACAGATAAACAACGTGGAGACGGAGTTTTTGATAAATCTATAAAAGCTTTACAAGAATTAAACGCTGTTGGTTACGGAATACCTAATAGTGAATTACGTTTAGATTTGGTATACAACCCATCAGGTGCATTTTTACCTGGTGATCAAATGGCCATGGAAAGAGATTTCAAAAAAGCTTTAAAAGAAGACTTTGATATTCAATTTCACAACTTATTCGCTATCACTAACCTACCAATAAGTCGTTTTTTAGACTACTTAATTGCTTCAGACAATTATGAAGATTATATGTATTCTCTAGTAGAAGCATACAATCCAGCCGCAGTATCAAGTGTTATGTGTACAAATACTATTTCCATAAGTTGGGATGGCTGGCTATATGATTGCGACTTCAACCAAATGTTAGAATTAAAAGTAGCAAGTAAAGTAAAGCACATTAGTGACTACAATGAAGAATTACTACAAGATAGAAAAATAATCATTTCTCAACATTGCTACGGCTGTACTGCTGGAGCAGGAAGTAGTTGTCAAGGAACAGTAGCGTAATCAAACCAACAGAAACATCAAAAATTTAATTTACATATTCTTATTTTTTAGCACTATTTGCATAGGGCAAGAATCATCTTTCGATAAAATGATTGATAATACCTTGCAAAAAACGGTGCCATTCATTAGTTCAACTGAACTCATAAATAATTATAATAAATATACAATTCTTGACTCAAGAGAATTGAAAGAATACAAAGTCAGCCATCTTGAAAATTCAATTTGGGTAGGTTATGCTGATTTTAATATTCATAATACAATTAAGAAAATAAAGCCTAATAAACCGATTGTAATATATTGTTCTATTGGCTATCGAAGCGAAAAAATTGGCGAGAAATTAGCAAAAAAAGGATATCAAGTTTACAATTTGTACGGTGGTATTTTTGATTGGAAGAATGATGATTACACTATAATAAATTCTGAATCAGGAGTTACCCAAAAAGTTCATTGTTATAATAAAGAATGGAGTAAATGGCTTACAAAAGGAGAAAAGATATATGACTAAAAACCTCGTCTTAATATTCACCAGAAATCCAGAATTAGGAAAATGTAAAACTCGTTTAGCAAAAACAGTTGGCGATGAAAATGCATTGACCATATATAAAATGTTATTGCAACACACTGCCAATGTAGTTGAACAGTTAACTTGTGACAAAGCAGTTTACTATTCTGTAAAAGCCAGAAATAATGATTTATGGGATAACACCATTTATCAAAAACATCAACAACATGGAGCTGACTTAGGTTATAGAATGCAAAACGCCTTCTATAATAGTTTTAAGGCTGGGTATGAAAAGGTATTAATTGTAGGAAGTGATTTATACGATTTAAAACCTCAGCATATTCAAGACGCTTTTGACAAACTAGATTCTCATGATGTAACTATAGGTCCGGCAGAAGATGGCGGTTATTATTTATTAGGAATGAAAACCTTACTTCCTAATATTTTTGAAAATAAAAATTGGGGAACAGAAACCGTAAGAGAAGATACTTTAAAAGATTTAAACACTAAAAAGATAGCGTTTCTAGAATCATTAAACGACATAGATGTTTTTGACGATGTAAAAGATTATGATATCTTTAAACCATATTTAAACAATTAAACAAAATCACTCACTTTCGAGAGTAATTAATATGAAGAAACAACACTTACAAGAAACCATCTCCTACTTAAAATCAAAAGGAATTAACAATCCAGAAATAGGGATAGTTCTTGGTACCGGTTTAGGCCGTATAGTTGATGAAATACAAATTGAGCATGAAATCGCTTATGCTGACATACCTCATTTTCCTAGAGCAACTGTAGAGTTTCACTCAGGGAAATTAATTTTTGGGCTTTTAGAAGGTAAAAAAGTACTCGTTATGGCAGGTAGATTTCATTTATACGAAGGCTACAACCTATGGGAAGTTACTTATGGAATTCGCACTATGCATGGTTTAGGAATTCAAAAATTATTGGTTTCAAATGCTGCTGGAGCCATCAACCTAAGGTACAAAAAAGGAGATATGATGTTACTTGATGATCATATCAACCTACAAGGAAGTTCACCACTTGCTTTCGCAAATGTGGGAGAATTCGGGACTCAATTTACAGATATGTTAGCACCATATTCTAAAAACATTAATACCCAACTGAAAGCTATTGCAAGAGCAAACGACATAACCCTACATGAAGGTGTTTACGCCAGTGTTGTTGGTCCTCAATTGGAAACAAGAGCTGAGTACAGAATGTTAGGAGTTCTAGGAGCTGATGCTGTTGGAATGAGTACTGTACCCGAAATTATTGTTGCCAATCATTTAAATCTTGAGACCGCAGCTGTTTCTGTTTTAACAGATGAATGTGATCCTGATAATTTACAGTCAGTAGATATTGAAGAAATAATTGCTATTGCCGGAGAAGCTGAACCCAAAATGATTACGCTTTTTAAAGAATTGATAAAAAGTCTCTAAGAGACATTTAACTATAAAAAAATATGAGTTATTTAGACGCTACACATGATGTATACAAGGAAGCTGCATTAACACCAGATGTCGGTTTATGTTGTACTACAAACCCAATATGGGAATTACCCGGACTAAAAATACCTAAAATCATGCAGGAGATGAATTATGGTTGTGGATCTACAGTTCACGCACGTGATTTATCTAACAACCCTAAAATGTTGTATGTTGGTGTTGGAGGGGGAATGGAATTATTACAATTCTCTTATTTCAATCGTCAAAAAGGTGGTGTCATTGGTGTAGATGTAGTTGACGAAATGTTAGAAGCTTCTCGTAAAAACTTTAAAGTTGCTGAAGAACAAAACGATTGGTTTAAAAGTGAATATGTAGACCTTGTAAAAGGAGATGCTCTAAACCTAAATGTAGCCGATAACTCAATAGATGTTGCTGCTCAAAACTGTTTATTTAATATTTTTAAAGCAGAAGATTTAAAGAAAGCTATCGAGGAAATGTATCGTGTATTAAAACCACACGGTAAATTAGTAATGAGTGACCCAACGTGTGAGCAACCAATGAATGATACTTTACGTAATGATGATCGTTTACGCGCATTATGTTTAAGTGGTAGTTTACCAATTGCTGAATACGTAAAAGCATTAACTGATGCTGGTTTCGGAACTATTGAAATTAGAGCTCGTAAGCCTTACCGTATTTTAGACCCAAAGAATTATCCAACTGATGAATTGATATATATTGAATCAATAGAAGTTGCGGCAATTAAAGACCCGATGCCTGCTGATGGACCATGTATCTTTACTGGTAAAGCAGCAATATATTACGGTGATGAAGATTATTTTGATGACAAACAGGGACACATCTTGTTAAAAAATCAACCATTAGCAATTTGTGATAAAACTACTGCTGCCTTAAAAGCTTTAAACAGAGATGATATTTACTTTTCAGAATCTACTTTCCATTATGATGGAGGAGGATGTTGTTAATCCCTAAATACAATAATACTAAAAGCCTTTCTTCTATAAAAGAAAGGCTTTTTTATTTACATCATTTTGTAATTCAATTTACTTAAGTGCGACTATAAATTCTAGAATAACTAAAAGATTTTCTTAAATTCATAATATATTATTTAATTAACTATGATATACATACTTCTGTTTCTGACCGCATGTTTCTTAGCTTATAGTAACGGTGCTAATGACAACTTTAAAGGAGTTGCTACTCTATTTGGTAGCGGAACAACCAATTACAGAAAAGCAATTGGATGGGCAACAATTACTACAGGACTGGGATCTATTTCTGCTATATTTTTAGCGGAAGAATTAGTAAAAAAATTTTCTGGAAAAGGCTTAGTCCCAAATGAACTACTACTTCTACCTTCAATTGCAATTGCAATTGCACTAGGAGCAGCAATAACTATTTTTACTGCTACAAAAATAGGAATGCCTATATCTACAACTCATAGTTTAGTCGGCGCCTTATTTGGTAGTGGAGTAATGGCTGTTGGAAGTGCTTTTAATTTTGAAAAACTAGGAAGTGCCTTTTTAGTTCCATTAATTGTTAGTCCGCTAATGGCAGCAATTGGGAGTTATATTTTATACTTGATTTTCAGGTATTTTAGAGCACTTTTTAAAATCAATAAACAATCTGAAATCGCTGTTTACTCTAACCCTGAGATTTCAAGAATGCAAATGAACGCGTCAGTTATATTAGATAGTAACTCCCAAGCATATAAGAATACTACCATAGAAGTTTATAGCGGAAAACTATTAGGCTTTTCTGCTCAAAAAACATTAGATATCCTTCATTATATCAGTTCAGGAATTGTCTCCTTTGCAAGGGGATTAAATGATACTCCAAAAATTGTTGGGCTATTAATAATTATCAATTCCTTAGATATTAAATGGAGTATGTTAGCCATTGCAATTACAATGGCTATTGGGGGATTATTAAACGCAAAAAAGGTAGGGATGACGATGAGTACTAAAATAACACCAATGAATCCTGGGCAAGGTTTTACCGCTAATTTAGTTACAGGATTACTAGTTACAACAGCAAGTATTCATGGTTTACCAGTATCAACTACTCATGTTTCAATTGGATCAATTTTTGGTATAGGAACAGTAACCAAAAAAGCTGACTATAAAATGATAGGGAAAATTGTATTATCGTGGGCGCTTACATTACCTATTGCTGCACTAATTAGTGCTTTAATTTACTTTTCACTTTCACAATTTATTTAAATTTATAGCATGAAATTATATTATAAAACGTTATTAATATTCTCTACACTACTACTTCTAATTTCATGTAGTAGTACTAAGAAAATAATTTCTGAAAAACCTGATCAAAAAGAAGTTGTAACAGATACTATTATTAAGAATATTCCACCACCTCCAAAAGCACCAGAAGTAATCGAAGATAATTATGAAACCGAAGTGTGTGATGGCTATCATGGAAATAACATCATAGAACAATTTAATCACACTATATTCAACAATTTATTAGAAGAAAACATTTCAGAAAAAGGAGAAACAAACTATAAAGGTTTTATAAAAAACAAAACAATTTTCAAGTCTTATTTAATAGCGTTATCAGAAAATATGCCAGCTGAAAAATGGACAAAAGAAGATAAACTGGCTTATTGGATGAATACTTACAATGCTTTTACTATTAAACTGATTATTGATAATTATCCTACTAAAAGCATCAAAGACATCAAAAACGCATGGGATAGTAGATTTTTCAAATTAGGAAGTAAGTGGTATAATTTAAGTGATATTGAACACAAAATACTTCGTAAAATGAATGACCCTAGAATTCATTTTGGAATCAACTGTGCTTCATTTTCTTGTCCTCCGTTATTGAACCGAGCGTTTACAGCAAATAATGTACATAACGAATTAGATTTTCTAGCACATCAATTTATAAATGATAAAAGCAGGAATACAATTTCAGAAAATTCCATTCAATTATCAAAAATATTTCAATGGTACGCAAAAGATTTTAAAACAGAAGGCTCGCTAATTGATTACCTCAATAAATATACTGATATTACCATTGAAAATAATGCAAAGAAATCATTTAGAAAATACGATTGGAATTTGAATGAAGCCCATAATGGGCATTAGAGATTTATTTTACAAACTGAATTTTGTGTTTCACATATTATGAATCAAACAATTTCTATTATAATTCCTACCTTAAATGAAGCAGTAAACATAAAACGTTTACTGCCTCATCTATTACATAGTAGCTCTACAAATAATATTTCAGAAATTATTGTGGTTGATTGTGGTAGTGATGATGATACTCAAAACATAGTTCTCGACTACGCTCGAACGGACAATACTATCAAGATGCTCATATCTGAACGTGGTAGGGCCAAACAAATGAATCAAGGAGCCAGAAATACTAATGGAGACATACTTTATTTTCTACATGCCGATTCCTTCCCTCCTGTAAACTTCGATCAACTTATTATAGATGAAGTAAAACAAGATAATCTAGCCGGTTGTTTTAAAATGAAATTTGACTCTAATCATTGGTGGCTTCAATTAGCTGGGTGGCTAACTAAATTTAAATGGCGCGCTTGTAGAGGTGGAGATCAAAGTCAGTTTATTACTAAAGAACTATTTAATAAATTGGGGTGTTTTAACGAACAATTTACTGTTTATGAAGACAATGATTTAATTAATAAATTATACGAAAAAAATGAATTTGTTGTTATTCCTAAATGGATTACCACCTCAGCAAGAAGGTATGAGACTAATGGTATTTGGAAATTACAATATCACTTCTGGGCTATCTATGTGAAAAAATGGTTTGGTGCTTCAGCTGATGATTTATATGCGTATTATTTGAAATATATAAAGAATTAAATCGCTTTACTCTTAAAGTAATACCGAATACTTTTCCATAGTAAATACCCACTTAATAATGCTATTACTATTGCCCACATCCAATACGTTCCGAATGTATTATTTGCTATAGCTTGTGTATCTGAAATTTGAACAGCTCCATTTCGCTCAAACTGTTTCGTAAATAGGTAATCTAATTGAAGATAGGTACTTAACACAGATTGCACTCCTAAAAATAAAATAGTAATCACTTCCAGTTTTCTACTTTTAAAAAAGGTGATTCCTATCAATAAAGCAGCATATCCACTCATTACTGCAATTCCCCAAAAGGACCTGACCCATAATATTAAAGATACTATTATCAAAGCAATCAATAGCCTAAGCATAATCATGGAACTTTTGTGGTATTTAGCTGAAGCTATAAGCACAGCCCCAGTAATTATTGGCCCAAATAATCCACCTGCGGCAGTACAAGCTTTGGCAAGACCAAGAGGAAGATAAGTGCTTCCGATATCAGAATATGCAACTCCACCTCCATTTTCATATATTTCCAAATACTCAAAAGTTCCTCCTACCAGCAGCGAAGTTAAGCCATGACCCATTTCATGAAACCATGTTCCTAATAAAACAAACGGATATTGCACCCAACCTAAGTATGGAAGTTGCCATATTGCAATCACTACAATTGTGATAATGATAATAGTATAATCAAACTGTTTTTTCAAAACTTTATAATTTTACACGAATAATAAATATATCAATAATTAAATATTATTTACTAAATTTAAAAGATATTAACCATTAAAATTTAAAAATCATGAGTGGATTATTGTATTCTTTAATAATAGGAGCCATCGCAGGATGGGGAGCTGGAAAACTAATGAAAGGTGGAGGATTTGGACTTTTAATGAATATTCTTTTAGGTATTGTAGGAGGCGTTTTAGGAGGTTGGTTATTTAAAACTCTAGGAATTAATTTCTTAGACGGAATTTTAGGAGACCTATTAACAGGAGTTATTGGGGCTTCAGTAGTACTTTTTGTTGCGGGATTGCTTAAAAAATAAACAAGAAAATGGCCAGCTACCCGAAGCTGGCCAATTTTCACCCGAATTAACAAACAGTTTTTCAATACCCAATATCTAAACTGTTTTCTTAAAATTTTATAATTATTCTTTTTCTAGGTTTTTAACAATTTCTTGAAGCTTATTATTTTGCTTTTCTAAAGCATCAATCATTTCTTGTTGCTCCTGTATTGCTTTTATTGCAACAGGAATTAAATCACTATAACGCATCCCCAAACGCTCAGATTCCTCTTTAACTAATTCACCAGGATTCTCTTCATGTTCTTTCCATTGATGAGAAACAATAACTTCAGGGATTATTTTTTGAACTTCTTGGGCTATAAAACCTAATTTATATTCTTTTTCAGTATCAGGAACTACAAAATTATCTTCCTTTTCCGCTTTCCATTTAAACGAAATAGGCTCCAATTGTAAAACCTCAGTTAAACCGTATTTCAATGGTTTTATAGCAGTTTTTAATCGAACATCTGAAGTACTAATAGTTCCATTTGACGCATAAATTGCTGTCCATCTTCTTGCAGATGACCCAAGATTATAACTATCATCTGTAACAGGAGTAAGCATGTCTGTAAATTGAAATTCATTTACACCATCATTCATATCTTCTACAGAACCTATACCAATTGAAGTTCCTGAAGTCGATACTCCATCCCAAACATGTAAATTGTATGCTGATACTGCATTTTGACCAATCATTACATTCCCTTGATGATAAATAGGATCTGTATTAGTACTTCCACTATTAAATGCCCAATCAGAATCAACAGCAGGTAATTGAGTTGGAGTTTGCCATGTTGCTACCCCAGTAGCATCTGAAACTAATACTCTAGCAACTCCCTGTGTCCCATCTAACAACTGTATTGTTGAATCTACAATTGGAGTTACTAAAATATCATCTAAATATACTTCATCTGCCCCAGTAGAAGACGAGAAATCTTTTTCATGTGCCCAACGTAAAACACGCACACCTGCGGCTAGTGGATAAGTTTGATTTGTCCAACTAGCATTTACTAATCCTGCCCCAGATTGATCAACACCATCAATATAGAAGTGTAATTCATCACAACAAGATTCCGTATCTGTTTTGTAATAAAAGGAAATTTCCCCTCCACTTGCAGGAATAGTTACTGAAGTCTCTATCCAAGAGTTTTCATCATCATCTATATCACCACTTTTAGCGCCAACAGCTCCAGAATTAAACTCACCAACTGCATTAGTAGTAATCCAATTAGCATTTCCACCTGTAGTAAACGGTAGAATAGTATTGTCTTCAAAACCATCGTTAAATAATGGTGCTGAAGGCAATGTCGAAACTACATGTAATTTTGTAGAAGGAACAGCGGTATTTAAACCCACATTCCCTGAACTTGCTATCCTGATTACTTCATTTCTATTCGTCCCAATAATAAAATCTTGCGCATCTGTAGTACCCAACACATTAGCAGTATCATCAGTTCCTAAATTTCCAGTAAGCTCCCAACCCGCACTACCACCAAAAGTTACCCAAGCAGTTCCATTGTAGTAATAAAACCCAGGAATAGCATCGGTTTGATATATTAACAAGCCTGTTGCTGGAGTAGCAATTGCTACTTTTTGTGTTTGAGTCATCCTAGGTATTAACATCCCCTTAGAAGTACTAACTATTTCCAATGCTGTACTTGCACCAGGCGCTGTAGTTCCTATTCCTATTTGAGCTGTATTTGAAACAGTCCAAAGGACAAAGAATAATAGTGTTAATTTTTTCATAGTATATTTTATTAAATATGAATTTTCGTATTCTTACTTTAATTCCTTTAATAACAACTCAATATTCTCTTGTTGTTTTTTAATGTCATTTATTAGCGCTTGATGCTCCTGAGTAGCTTTTACAACAATTGGAAGCACTTCTGCATATCGCATTCCTAAACGCTTAGCTTCTTTTTTGACATATAGATCTGGTTCTTTTTCGCTCTTTTGTCTCCACTCCTTTTCGACAACTATTTCTGGAATAATTTGTTGTACTTCTTGAGCAATGAAACCAATTTTTGTTCTCTTTTCATTATCTATAAGTACAGTTTTTCCATATACTTCATTTTTCCATATATACGTAACCGGACGTAGTTTTAATAAACTATTTATCCCATGACTAAGAGGAGTAATATTCATTTTATCTCTCTTATCGGAAGTACTAATAACAGTATTTGTAGCGTAAACCGTATTCCATCTTAGCGTAGCGGAACCACAGCTTACCGTATTATGAACGGTAGGTACAACATTATGACTTAAAGAAGTTTCACTTAATCTATCCAAAAAATACTCATCTGAGCCAACACCTATTTCAGTAAACTCTCCAACACCAGTACTTTCTTCAATATCTAAATTGGTGATAGGTGCAGTAGCGTTTGCCATAGTAACATCTCCAATTCTATATACAGGATCAGTATTTGTAGTTCCTGCAGTAGCAAATGCCCAATCATTATCACCTGAGGAAACTATTGCCGGATCTGTCCAGGTAGCGTTACCATTAGCGTCTGAAAACATTACATAACCACTTGTCTCATTACCATCTTGTATTCGTAAAACAGGGTTCCCTACAGTTGCAATGATATTATCTACGGAGGCTCCAAAACCGTAATCTCCTATATAATTAAAACGTAGTGAATAGGTTTGTCCGCTAGTCAGTCCTGCAACTGTTTGGTTAAAAGTTGCCGTTTGACTTGCTGTTAACGGCCCTACTAGAGTAGAGTGTACAGAACTAGTAGTTTCATTATAAAGTGTAACAGTAAATTGGTCTACGGTGTCATAGTCATCATAACCATAATCAAAAGAAATCCCAACAGAAGTTGAATTGATTACACCTATTGAAACTACTAAAGTTGCATTTTGGTCACAACTTGAGCTTCCAAGTTGTATATGAGCTCTTTGTCCACCAGCCCAAGATTGAATTCTCCAGCCATTATCAGCAGTACATCCTACGTTATTATTTATATAATATGGGTCTGAAGCAGATGATGTAGTTATATTACCTGTAGGTAATGCTTCAAAATCTTGTATTACGCTTGAAACATTAGGATCTGTTATAACCAACATTGCTGCGGGAATATTTGTACCAATACCGACCTTACCTCCAGAGGTAACTCGTATACCTTCATTATTATTCGCAACTAAACTAAGGTCTTGAATATCAGAGGTTCCTAACATGTTTACTGCAGATACTGTTCCAGAGTTACCTAAAACTCCCCATGCAGCACCTCCTGAAAATGTAATCCAAGCTGTTCCATTGTAATAATAAAAACCAGGAGTTATATCTGTTTGAAAAATTAATAAACCTGTAGCTGGTGTTGCAATTAAGTTACGTTGTGCTTGGGTCATTCTTGGTACTAATATACCACCTGATGTATTATCAATTTGCAGCATTGCACTAGCATCTAGAGTAGTAGTTCCGATACCTACTTGTGCCGATAATGATGTGCAAACAAAAACTACAAGAATAAAACTTAATAAATATCTCATAATTTATTTCTTTTTTGTTTTTAATACTAGTACCCTATCTAACAATTCTTGATTTTCAAGTTGCAAGTCAATTAATATCTGATGTTGCTCTTGTTTTGCTTTTACTAGAACGGGTAGCAATTCATCATAATTCATTCCAATTCTTTCACTAATTTTCTTTACATAAATATCATGCTCTTGCTCACTTTTTGGTCTCCAAGATTCTCCATATACAACCTCAGGTATAATTTGTTGTACCTCTTGAGCAATTAAACCTAAAATCTCTCTCTTTTCGTTTTTAGGAAGAATTACAGAACCTACCTTTTCTTGTTTCCATTTATAAGTAACTGGACGTAATTTTAAGATTTCTTCCAAACCATATTCTAAGTCAGCAATATTTTTCTTTTCTCTAACATCAGAAGTTTGTATAGTAGTATTAACAGCCCATACATCTTTCCATCTATAGGTAAATGAACCAATACTTTGAGAATCATCAAAATTTGGCACTATTCTATGACTAAATTGAGTTTCATTATTACCATCAGTAATTAGTTCAACATCACCAACACCAAAAGTGGTCCCTGTTGCAGCACCATTATCAATATCCACATCGTGCGTAGTAGTACCTGTTCTTCCAATTACAACAGGTCCATCATGATACACTTTATCTGATAAGTCATTTCCACTTACAAAAACCCAATCATCATCTCCTGTAGCTAATCCAGAAGATGAGCCCCAGGAAACATTACCATTAGCATCAGAAGTCAATACTTTATTTACTCCTTCATTCCCGTCTTCTATCCTTAATACAGG
Source organism: Flavobacteriaceae bacterium (assembly GCA_034110725.1). Lineage (GTDB taxonomy): Bacteria > Bacteroidota > Bacteroidia > Flavobacteriales > Flavobacteriaceae. The sequence goes on along the minus strand of JAWUYQ010000083.1, from coordinate 33,850 downwards.
AGCTGTTCCTACTATATGTAACGCTTTTGTTGGGTTTGAAGTTCCAATTCCTACTAATCCGGTAACATCAATACGCATTGCTTCACTATTATTAGCTACTAATACTAAATCCTGCGCATCTAAAGTACCAACCATTTCCGTTCCAACCGTTGTACCAGCATCACCGCTTAAGGCCCAACCTGATCCACCACCAAAAGTTGCCCAAACTGAGCCATCATAATAGTAAAAGCCAGCAGTAGCATTTGTTTGGTACACTAATAGTCCAGTAGCAGGACTAGCTATAGCTATTCTTTGAGCTTGTGTCATTTTAGGAATCAATAACCCCGAAGATGTACTTGTGATATCTAATGCTGCACTAGAATCAGGTGTAGTGGTGTTAATTCCTACTTGCGCTATGTTTATTTGCATACCCAATAATATAAATAGGTAAAATAAATAATACTGTTTCATGTGTTGTCGTTTTCTGCAAAATTACTTTAACAAAGAGGTGTTAAAGATTTTAACTACTCATAATCTACTCACACTATATAGCCACATAGCTCATATTCTACTAATTTTCAGTATACTTGCCCCTGAAATACAACAACCTATCCCTATGAGTTTCATAAGAACAATTTTATTCATCAACTTATTTATAGCAACACAACTAACAAATGCACAATCAAAATCTGATAGCCTTAAAAGACTTATTCAAACAGAAAAAGTAGCTATTAAAAAAGTTGACTTACAATTAAGTTTAGCAAAAGAATTTAGAAGAAAATCTACAGATTCTTCAATTTTTTACACACAAAAGGCACTTAAAAAAGCTCAAGAAATTAAGTATGATTTAGGAATTGCGAACGCAAACATTGTACTCGGATGGACATATTACACGAGAAGTGAATATAAGAAAGCAGAGTCTTACTGCTTTTCTGGCATGGAATATTACAAAAAAACAGAAGAATATAATTTAAAAATAGGTTCTTGTTATAGACTTTTAGCTTCCATCTATACAAAGGAAAATAAAGTTGAAAAGGCTATAGAAAATCTATTAATAGCTAAAGATATATATAATCATAAGAGTTTTGAAAAGGACGAAATTAAGTCGGTTGTACTAAATGACATTGCTTATCTATATTTAGAGATGGATAATTATATTATGTCGTCAAAATATATAAATGAATCTATTGCTCTTGCCAAAAAAAATGATCAAACTGCAATTTTAGCAGATTGTTATAATATTTTGGCAACTATAACGAATAGACAGAAGAATTTTAATAAAGCAATTGAATACTATGAATTAGCCAAAAGCATTTATAATAAACAAAATGATTTAGTTGGTGTGGCTCTTTGTAATACCAATCTTGGAATTTCTAATTTTAAGAAAAAATCTTATTTAAAAGCAATTGAATATTCTGAAATAGCTAAAAAACAAGGTATTGAAATTCAATTAAATATTGCCATTATAGAAAGCCTTATAAATTTATGTAAATCTCATATTGAATTAAATAATATAGCTGAAGCAGAAAAGTTTTTAGTTGAAGCTAATAATTTTGCTGAAAAAACAGATAGGTCCCTAGCGGATATAGTTATTGTGAAATCCGAATTAGAGAATAAAAAAGGAAATCATAGAAATTCAGTAGTGCTTTTAAAAAATTATATTGAAAATAATAAAAACGTTCTTGACTCGTACGAAGAAATGGAATTGTTAAAATATTTAGCAACGGCTTATGAGTCGAATATGAATTACAAAGATGCGCTAAATGCCAAAAATAAACAGTATCTTATCCAAGACAGTATCAGTAATATTAACAAATCAACACAGGTATATGTTTTGCAGGCTGAATTTGATTATAGAAAAGTTAAAGTCGACCTTAAAAACAAAGAGGTTGAACTTCAAATATCTAAAAACAAAGCTGAAAATTCACGTTTTATTATAATACTATTAACCTTTGCCGGTTTACTATTAATTATAATCACCACATTAATTTACTTGCGAGGAAAACACGTACGGAAAACAAAACAAGAAATATGGGAAACAAAACAAGAACTTCAAGAATCCAAACAAAAACTATCAGATGATGAAATTAGTTTTAAAAATAAGCAAATTACCGATTTTGCATTGCACATCTCTGAGAAGAATGAGTTACTTGTTAACATTAAAGATAAAATAAAAGCAGTAATTATTACAGAAAAAATAAAAAACAAGAAGCTAAATGATTTGATTCTTTATCTCAATAACAACCTAGAACAAAACAAAGAAAAAGTCGCACTCTATTCTATTGCGGATAATACTAAAGATGCCTTTTATCATAAATTAAGAGAATTGTATCCAGCGCTAAACGAAAAAGAAACTCGAGTAGCCGCATATGTTCGTTTAAATTTAGCTTCTAAGCAAATTGGAATTCAATTAAACATAACCAAGGCTAGTGTAGACAATTACAGATACAGTTTAAGGAAGAAAATGTGTGTTCCAAAAGAGGTTTTCTTGTATGATTTTATAAAAATAATCTAATCCTTAACCTCTAAATAAAAAGAACGGATTAACTCTTCAGCTGGCTTATTTTGAGGCGTAAATCTCGGATTATCAACCCCACCTACATTTTCATGATCAATAAACCATTTCCAAACAAAACCACTCTTCATACCACAACTCTTCAAAAAGCGCTTGTGTAGTATTCACTTGCCCTTCAAGGTTTACTGAAGTTTTATTGTAATCTACTTCCCAGGGTTTAGCTGCTGCATAATCAACACTTCTATAGCCAAATTCAGTAAACAATATTTTCTTTTGTAAAGAATCGGAGTGCTTTTTCATTGCCAATTTATGTTTTTGCCATTTTTCTTTTAAAACAGAAACTTCTGGTGTTTTAGCATCTGAAAGAGGAAAGTACCCATCAATCCCTACATAATCTAGTTCGTTCCAAAAAGTCGTTTTCGGGTATTCATCCCAATTAGCCGCATATGTAAGTTTACCTTTATAAATATTTTTTACTTTTTGTATTAAGTTTTTCCAATATTCTGGACGGTGTTTTACAAACAACTCCAACTCAGTTCCAATACAATATATGGTTGCCTTATTTTCTTGAGCCACTTTTGCATAAGTAAGAATGAAATCACTATATGTGTTTTCTAAAGTTAACCAATCCGCCTCATTAGTCATAATAATATTTCCGGTAAATTCCCCTTTCATTACCCAAATTTGTGGCTTGAGCATTATTGCTATATTCTTTTTCTGTAACTCTTTAATATATTGCTTTGTCCCTTGAATTCGTTCTCCAAACCATTGGCGATCACTATTAAAATCAACAGATGGGTTATTCAAATTTCTTAATAGCGCAAATGGCATTATAGCTGCATAATTAGCATTTAGTTTAACAACAGGTGTTACATGTTTCTCCTCAACTTTTTCAGTTGAAGCAACAAATGAGATTCCATTAATTTTTATATATGATTGACTCGTTGAACAAGACAAAACAATACTTATTAAAAAACTAAAAACAATTTTTTGAGCAACCTTACACATCTTTTTTAATTTAAAGTAATTATAAATGGTATTTTAAAAATAAGGTTTTAACTTTAATCTCGACTCATTTTAAAATTAATATTCCTGTCACAAGTCAATTAGGTATTATTTACCATATTCTTTTTGTAGTCAGGTGGACCTTGTAAAGTTAAACCCACTGGTTGGGTAATTTATTTTCTATGGAAGAACATATCGTAATAATTGGAAACGGAATATCAGGAATCACCTGTGCACGTCACATTAGAAAGAACAGTAATAAGCGAATTACTGTTATCTCTGGTGAAACTGATCACTTTTTCTCACGTACAGCTTTAATGTATGTCTACATGGGTCACATGAAATTTAAACATACACAACCCTATGAAAAATGGTTTTGGGAGAAAAATAGAATTGATTTAGTTCGCAAATATGTTTCTTCTATAAACACTGGAGCAAACGAAGTAGTTTTTGAAGACGGTAATGTTTTAGCATATGACAAACTAGTTATAGCAACTGGGTCAAAACCAAATAAGTTTGGTTGGCCTGGACAGGATTTAAATGGTGTTACAGGGATGTATCACAAGCAAGATTTAGAAAAAATTGAGCAATATGCTCCAGACAATAAAACATGTAAACGTGCTGTAATTGTTGGCGGAGGATTAATTGGTATTGAATTAGCAGAAATGTTACATAGTAGAAACATTCCCACAACATTTTTAGTCCGTGAAAATAGTTTTTGGGATGGCGTACTACCAAAAGAAGAATCAGCGATGATTAATCGAGAAATAACAGATAATCATATTGATTTGCGTTTAGAGGTAAACTTAAAAGAAATAAAATCCGATAAAAATGGCAATGTTAAATCTGTAGTAATAGCTGAGACTGGAGAAGAAATTGAATGTAATTTGGTTGGATTAACAGCCGGGGTATCTCCTAATATTAATTTTATAAAAGAGTCTGGAATTGAAATAGGAAGAGGCGTAAAAGTTAACAGATACTTAGAAACTAACATACCTAACATTTACGCAATCGGAGATTGTGCCGAGCAACACGAAGCGATTGACCAACGCAGACCCATTGAAGCAGTTTGGTATACTGGGAGAATGATGGGAGAAACATTAGCGCAAACCATTTGTGGGAATCGGGTTATGTATAAACCAGGACATTGGTTTAACTCTGCTAAATTTTTCGATATTGAATACCAAACTTATGGTTGGGTTTGGGCACAACCAAAAGAAAATGAAGCTAGTTTTTATTGGGAACATTCAGATGGTAAAAAATGTATTCATATAAATTACGACAAAAACACCCATGAATTCCTTGGAATTAACAATTTTGGAATCCGTATGCGTCATGAGTTTTTTGATAAAATACTTAATAACAAACAATCTGTAGAATATGTTTTAGAACATTTAGCTGACGCTAATTTTGACCCTGAATTCTATAAACTTTATGAAAAAGAGATTGTCGAAAAATTCAATATAGAAAATAACACAAACATTAAATTAAAAAAGAAAAGCTGGAAACGTATTTTCTCTAAAGTATAATATAGACATGAAAAACATTCAAAATACAGGACTCGGTTTATTCTTAATTGGATTATTACTTTTTATTTCTCTTATCTTTTTAGGAAAATATGAGGTAACACCAGTAATTTTCGAGCAGTTAATAAAAGATAAAGGTATAAAAAGTGAGCTTTTTATTAATGACATGAAAGCAAATGTAGTTGGAAAGGAATTCAACAATCCATTTAGTATATCATCTGCGATAAGTAATATTGAAGAAAACTCCAATGCAATTCATAATAAAAAGAAAGAATACGGAAAAAAAATATGGAATAAATACCATAGCTTAAACTATAGTATTATGAAACCCTCCGGAACTGGACTTATTAAAGAAAATAAAGGAATGTTTTGGTGGCTTACTTTTGGTTTGACAATTTTCGGATCATTATTGTATATAATTCCTAATGTAATTACACTTGGTCCAAAAGGAATAAAAAATAATGGTGTCTTTTTAAACGCAGCGACAAACAGAGGTTGGATTGGCTGGTTTGTATTTATCTTTTTAGTCAGTTTTTACTTGCTGCTCTATTTTGCTCCAGATTATATTGTAAACTGGACCTATATAGTAGATCCTATTAGTGAGTCATTAAGTGGTAATCCTGCAGAACAATGGTTTCTGTATGGTTTTTTATACTGTGTTGTAATGGTTGTTATGGCTGTTAGAATGTATATTAAATACCGTCATAATAAATATCAAATATTACGTACTACATCAGTTTTATTCTTTCAAATAGTATTTGCTTTTTTGATACCAGAGATAATGGTACGATTTCAAATGCCATGGTATGATTTCAAAAATGCATTCCCACTTGACTATGATTTCTTCTTTAAATGGAATATAAAAGAACTTACAAATAGCGGAGGAATCGGATTATTTATTTTAGTTTGGGGAATAGTACTTACACTAGTCATTGTACCTTTAATGGTGTACATCTTCGGGAAAAGATGGTACTGTTCATGGGTTTGTGGTTGTGGAGGATTAGCAGAAACATTAGGAGATCCGTACAGACAATTATCTGATAAATCAGTGAAAGCATGGAAGTTTGAACGTTGGATTGTTCATAGCGTTTTGGTGTTTGCTATAGTAATGACAGGAATAACATTGTATACATTCTTCACGAATACGGGAAGTGTTTTAGGAATTAAAACAAGTACAATTCAAAATATATATGGGCTTTTAATCGGTTCAATATTTGCAGGAGTTATCGGAACAGGATTCTACCCTATTTTTGGAAATCGTGTTTGGTGTAGATTTGGATGTCCGCTAGCAGCATATTTGGGAATTGTACAGCGTTTTAAATCTCGTTTTAGAATTACAACTAACGGAGGACAATGCATATCATGCGGAAATTGTTCTACCTATTGCGAACAAGGAATTGATGTTAGAGCATATGCACAAAAAGGAGAAAATATTGTTCGTGCAAGTTGCGTTGGTTGTGGAATATGTGCTGCAGTTTGTCCGCGTGGAGTATTAAAATTAGAAAACGGCCCGGAAGAAGGAAGAATTAACCCTACAGATATTTTGCTAGGTAATGATGTAGATTTAATATCTTTATTAAATAAATAAACCATTAATTATGTATAAAATAATTATCCCTTTACTAATAATTACAATTGGTTTTTCTTCGTGCAGACCGAGTTATATGCGCTGCCCTAAAAACAAAAGATGTGTTGCTATTCCTGCAACAAATAATGAACCGTTGTGTTTAGCGGAAGTAAATATTTCTGAAAAGGAATTGACTACACACCAATTATAGTATTTTTGTTAAAATTTTAAGTTGAATAAATGTCAATAATTAAGGTAATCATTCCTGCTTATAACGAACAAGAGTCTATTGCAAATGTAATTACTGAAATTCCTTCAGTAGTTTCTGAAGTAATAGTTGTTAATAATAACTCTACCGATAATACTGTTTCCGTAGCTGAAAAAGCTGGAGCAACAGTATTATCTGAAACTCAAAAAGGATATGGGTATGCTTGTTTAAAAGGAATGGAACATATTGCTTCTCAAAATGAGAAACCAGACATTGTAGTATTTTTAGACGGTGATTATAGTGACTATCCAGAAGAACTAACTAAAATTATCGCTCCAATACTTACTAATAATATCGATTTAGTAATTGGTGCTCGTGCACCAGAATTACGTGAAAAAGATTCCGTTACACCACAACAAATCTTTGGTAATTGGCTAGCTTGTTCATTAATGAAACTATTTTTTAAAGCTAAATTTACTGACCTTGGTCCTTTTAGAGCTATTAAATATGATAAGCTATTAGCATTGAACATGACCGATAAAACCTATGGGTGGACTGTGGAAATGCAACTAAAAGCACTAAAACAGCAGTTTTCATATATCGAAGTTCCAGTCCGTTATAAAAAAAGAATTGGGGTGTCAAAGGTGTCAGGTACAATAAAAGGTTCTATATTTGCTGGCGTTAAAATTTTAACTTGGATATTTAAATACAGCCTCAAATAACAGTGGATAAAGCAATATTATACGGTTCATATTTCATTATGGCGATATACTCAGTATCGTTAGTAATCATTTTATTTTACGCATTAGCGCAACTAAACTTGCTTGTCAATTACCTGAAAGCACAGAAGAATAAAAAACACGGACCTCAATTCGACTTAAATAATCCGGACGAAGTCCCTTACATAACTATACAACTACCTTTATACAATGAAATGTATGTGGTAGAGCGATTATTGAATAATATTGCTGAAATAGAATATCCAAGAGAGAAATTAGAAATACAAGTTTTAGATGATTCTACTGATGAATCTGTTATTGCGAATGCAGAACAGATTGAAGCATTACAAAAAACTGGCTTAGATATTGTTCATATTAGAAGAGAAAATAGAGAAGGTTTTAAAGCTGGAGCCTTAAAAGAAGGGCTTAAAATTGCAAAGGGAGAATTCATTGCTATTTTTGATTCTGATTTCTTACCACAAAAAAATTGGTTAAAATTAACTGTTCCTCATTTTAAAGATGAAAAAATTGGTGTTGTTCAAACACGTTGGGGACATATTAATAGAGATTATTCTCTTTTAACAAAAATTCAAGCATTTGCACTTGATGCTCATTTTACTTTAGAGCAAGTTGGACGAAATAGCAAAGGACACTTTATCAATTTTAACGGTACTGCTGGTTTATGGCGTAAAGAATGTATTTACGATGCTGGAAACTGGGAAGGTGATACTTTAACAGAAGATTTAGATTTAAGTTATAGAGCACAATTAAAAAACTGGACGTTTAAATATTTAGTAGATGTTGAAACTCCTGCTGAATTACCTGTTGTTATTAGTGCTGCTCGTTCACAACAATTTCGCTGGATTAAAGGTGGAGCAGAAAACTTTCAGAAAATGTTTAAACGAGTTGTAAAGTCTAAAGAACTTTCGTTTAAAACTAAGTTTCACGGAGTAATGCATTTATTAAACAGTACTATGTTTTTAAATGTATTTGTTGTTGCTGTTTTAAGTATACCGATGTTGTATATTAAAAACTACTACGGTCATTTCAGATCTTACTTTATAGTAATGAGTTTCTTCGTTATGAGTACCTTAATATTCTTTGTGTGTTACTGGTTTATGTACAGAAACCTTAACGGAAAAGGATTCAAAAACTTCTTTAACTATATCGGTCATTTTTTCTCCTTTTTCTCTATTGCTATGGGATTCTCATTACATAACTCATTAGCCGTTTTAGAAGGACACAGAGGAAAGAAAAGTGAATTTGTACGTACACCAAAATTCAACATTAGTACTTTAAAAGATTCTTGGAAAGACAATAAGTACTTGAGTAAAAACATCTCTAAGAATACTATTATTGAAGGTATCTTGCTTTTGTATTTCATATTTGGTTTAGCAAGTTCATACTTAGTTACCATATTTGTTGGCGCTAAAGAAGTTGATTTTGGACTGGTACCTTTTCACTTAATGTTAGTTGCTGGATTTGGGTTTGTGTTTTTTAAATCTATTTCGTCTAAAGCTTAACTTTTAAACTTCCTCTTTTTAAATATTCTTCTTTAGAATTATTTACCTAATTTTAGGTTAGTTATTTCTTAGCATATCGACTATTCAATAACTTTACTTAAAATCATTAAAAATGAAGTTCGCAAAACAATTTCTTCTATTAGTAGTACTCGCTTTTATATCGTGTACAAACGCTCAAGATAAAGACGTAAAAATAGAAACACACCAGCTTACTGAGCAAATTTATATGCTAACCGGTCAAGGTGGTAATATTGGACTTTTTATTGGGGAAGATGGCGTTTTTATGATTGATGATCAATTTGCTCCTTTAACACCCAAAATATTAGCTGCAATAAAAACCATTACTGACAAGCCCATATCTTATTTAATCAACACCCATTGGCATGGTGATCATACTGGCGGCAATGAGAATATAAAAAAAACTGGAGCTACTATTATCGCTCATGAAAATGTTAGAAAACGCATGAGCACCGACAATACTGTTCTTGGCAAAAAGAAACTAGCCTCACCAAAAGAGGCACTACCAGACATTACTTTTACTAATGATATGATGTTTCATATTAATAATGATGATGTATTAGTCTCACATGTTCATAATGCACATACCGATGGAGATTCCTTTGTTTACTTCTCAAAAAACAACGTTATTCACATGGGAGACACATACTTTCAAGGAAAGTTCCCTTTTATTGATTTGGATTCTGGCGGAAGTATTAACGGATATATTGACGCTGTAAACAAAGTTTTAATGATTGCGAATGATACTACTAAAATAATTCCAGGACACAGGAATATTTCTAACAAAGCTGAATTAACAGTTTTTAAAAATATGTTAGTTAGTGTTAGGAAAGTAGTACAATCAGAAATAGATAAAGGTAAAACACTTGAAGAAGTCACTAATAATACTGAACTTACTAAAGAGTTTAATAGCGAATATGGAGGTTGGTTTATTACCGATGATGTATTTAGAGCAACAGTTTACAAAAGCTTAAATGCCAAATAGCTCCTTTTTAAAAATAAACACAACTGCTTTTATAGCCATAATAGTTTCTTGTTTTGGGTACTATTATTTTGGTTATGAATTAATACGAGGTGATTTCAATACATTATTGATTAGTTACACTGGTTTATTCTTATTATTCCTTTACCTACATAAAAAGGAATTGAATTGGAAAAGCCTTGTTGCTATTACTATATTATTTAGAATTGTTTTTTTATTTGCTATACCCAATTTATCACAAGACTTCTATCGTTTTATTTGGGACGGACGAATGTTATTAAACGGATTTAACCCATATCTATACCTGCCTGAAATATATCAAACGCCAAACTATATCATCCCAAATCAAGCAACAGAACTAGTTGCAGGAATGGGAGAACTTAACGCAAGTCATTATAGTAATTATCCGCCTTTGAATCAATTATGTTTTGCGATTGCTGCTTTATTTGCTAATAAAAGCATCCTAGGAAGTATTATAGTAATGAGGGCGCTAATTATACTCGCTGACATTGGTGTGCTTTATTTTGGCTCAAAGCTCTTAAAAGCACTGCATTTAAACCCAAAAGCGATATTTTTATACTTACTAAACCCATTAATCATTATTGAATTAACCGGAAACCTACATTTTGAAGGAATAATGATTTTCTTTTTAATTTGGAGCTTATATTTATTACAAGTCAATAAATGGAAATTAGCAGCTATACCGTTAGCCGGATCAATCGTATTAAAGCTATTGCCTTTATTGTTCTTACCTTTGTTTTTCAAACAAATCAAGTTCAAAAAATTGTTAGCTTTTTATACAATTGTCGGAGTAATCAGTATTATATTCTTTGCTCCATTTCTCTCGGAGAATCTATTAGCTAATTATTCAAAAACTATTGGATTATGGTTTGGTCAGTTTGAGTTTAATGGAAGTGTTCATAACCTTATTAAACATATCGGCTTACAGTTTAACCAATATAATATTGTTAAAACACTAGGGAGAATCACTCCTGTTATAGTAGTTATATGTGTTGGTATTCTTGCTTTTATTCAACAAAAGGAAAACTTCATTTCATTAATTACAACAATGCTTTTTGGTTTGAGTATTTATTTATTCACCGCAAGTACAGTTCATCCATGGTATGTAGCAATGTTATTAATTTTATCCATCTTTACAAAATATCGTTTCCCATTAATATGGAGTTTTACTATCATATTAAGTTATTCGTTTTATAAAAACGAAGCATTCATAAACAATTATTGGTTGATTTTTATTGAGTATATATTTGTATTTGGATTTATGGCTTGGGAAATTTTAAATCGAAAAAAAAGTAAACCTAACTATGTTTAAAAGAATAAAACAACTTTTCATACTACTTATCACACTATATATAATAGCGATGGGTTTTTTCTATTTCAACCAAGAGAAATTTTTTTTTAACCCAAAAACACTTGCTAGTAGTTACCAATATAAATTCGATTCTAAATTTGAGGAAATTAATATTTCTGTTGATAACAAAAACACTTTAAATACATTGTTATTTAAAAGTAAAAATTCAGAAGGAGTTATTTTGTACTTACATGGAAATGCAGGAGCACTACATGATTGGGGATTGAGAGCGAATTTGTATACTGATAATAATTATGACGTTTTATTTGTAGATTATAGAGGTTTTGGAAAAAACAAAAATGAGTTAGAAAGTGAAAAAATGTTGCATAATGACATGCAACAAGTATATAATTTCTTAAAAACAAGATATAAGGAAAATGATATTATTGTGTTAGGATTTTCTATTGGTTCTGGATTAGCTGCTAACATTGCTGCAAATAACAATCCTAAATTACTGATACTTGAAGCTCCTTATTATTCATTTGAATCCTTAGTTACTAAAATCGCACCGTTTGTTCCAAAAGGTTTGATTAATTATAAAATAACTACTGATAAATTTATCACATTAGTTAAATGTCCTATAACTATTTTTCACGGAAGAAATGATCAGCTAATAACCCCAGAAGGGAATTCAATTCAACTGAAACAACTTTCCCCTGATAATATTGATTTATATTTAATAGACGATTGTAATCATAATGGGATATACAGAAGCGAGTACTATTATAAAAAATTACCTAGTGTTTTAAAGTAACTTTTAGAACTAAAGAGTCCCTCATAAATTTAATCATGAAGGACCTATATATATTATACAAACAAATTAAATAGTGTTTACTTAAAATGCTTTAAGTTAATTAATTCTTGCTCGGTAAGGTGTTTCCAGTGTCCTCTTGGGATATCTTTTTTAGTTAAATCACCAATCATCACACAATCAACTTTTATCAAGTCGTATCCAAGATGGTCAAAAATGTTTCTCAAGACTCCGTTTCCTGTATTTAAGATAGAAATACCTAATTCATTTTTAGGAGAATTAGTAATATAACTAGCTTCAACAACTGTTACTTTTTTACCTTCAATAAGGACACCCTCTTGAATTTGTTTAAGATCTTCTGATTTCAAGTTTTTATCTAATTCAACATGAAATAAACGCTTTACTCCGGTTTTAGAACCTGTAAATTTCTTAACCATATCATCATCATTGGTGAAAAACAACAATCCAGTAGAATTTCTTCCTAACCTCCCTACAGGTTTAATCCTTGAATTGGTAGCATTTGAAACCAAATCCATTACAGTTCTACCTTTACTTTCACTTGTAGTAGTAGCAAAGCCTTTAGGTTTATTTAAAAGTACATATGCTTTAGGTTCAGGACTAACTCTTCTTCCGTCATAACGAACATCATCATCTCTCTTTACCTTATAGCCCATTTCTGAAACTACTTTTCCATTAACAGTAACACTACCAATAGAAATATACAAATCTGCTTCACGACGAGAACATATACCAGAATTTGCTATATATTTATTTAAACGAATTTCATCAGACAATCCTTTTTTTACAGGAGCCTCTTTAGTCTCAGTTTTCTTTACAGAAGATTTTGACCTAGGTGACTTTGATTTTGGGGCATTGGCTTTTTTATAAGAATCGTTTGTATGCTTCTTTCTATCAGTTTTCTTTCTTTCGCTTGACATGTATACTAAATTTTGCGCAAAGGTATTGCTATTTATTTTATAATTATGCGTAATCTATCGTCTAATTCACCTAAACACGAAGACATTATATCACTATTTAATTATAATTATTGGTTTTATCACTTCATATAATACAATAGACATATTATATTACAACCATTAGAAACACCTAAATGACATACATTTTTTTAATATCTTTAGTTTTGTTTGTTCATATTTTATCTCGTTCAGTCAAAAAGGAATGTTAACAACCGTAACTTATTTAAAATTAAATCCGGTTTAATTAATACGATACTAAAAGCCCCAACAACAATTACAAACTTAAGCACATTGTGTAATAACACATAATGTACCTTCTTATTCGAAAACCATAACTTAATAGCATAAAACACCAGAAAAATTGCTGTAAAATAAAAGTAATAATTCATTTTACCTATTTCAAAATAGTTTGCTAAAACAACTGAAGTAACAAGTGTCAACAGGATTAATGCTGTAATAATTAACTTCGTTACTTTAACACCATAAGCAACAGGGATGGTTTTATAATTCAGTGTTAAATCTCCTTTTATATTTTCTAAATCTTTTGTTATTTCACGCATCGATATAATTAATGCCAAGAACAATCCGTGAAAGAAAATTACTGTGTCGAAATTTCTATAGTAAACAAACACAATAAAGAATGGCGCTATTGCTAAAGATGAAGCTATCAAATTTCCTACAAAGGGATATTTCTTCAGTTTATGAGAATAAAACCAAATCATAAAAATATAGAACGAAAAAAACAATACTGCTTTAAACGACACATAACTCGCCAATATTACTGTAAGAAAATTAAGCACGAAGTACCCTGACAATTTTGTGTTTTGACTCACTAATCTATCTAACATAGATTTCTTTGGGCGATTGATTAAGTCTTTTTCTGAGTCGTAAAAATTATTAATAATGTATCCAGCTGCAATAACTAACGAAGTAGCAAAAACTAAAGTGAATAATTTAGGATCCAATAACACCTCTTTTAATGAAGTATCCTTAGCTAGGATATAAATTGAAGACAAGTATTGTGCTAATACAATAATTAAAATATTGTATCCTCTAACGACTGAAAATAAACTGAATAGTTTTTTTAAAATCAGTTTGTTTTTTCTTGAAAACATAGATTAGAAACTAGAGTGCTCTATTAAATAATTTAAAGTCTAAAGACCTAGACTTTTCGATACAATTTTCTTCGTTTCTCTTCGAAAATCACTCGAAGTGACAATTAATAACTTGTCTAAAAATTATAAACTACTTCTAACTTATAATCTTTCAAAACTTTTTGAGCTTTATTATAATCCTCAGTAAACCCAAGAATATAACCTCCTCCACCAGAACCACATAATTTTAAATAGTAGTCGTTCGTTTCAATTCCTTGTTTCCAAAGTTTGTGAAATTGTTCTGGAATCATTGGTTTAAAGTTATTTAACACAACTTTAGATAATTGCTTTACATTTCCGAATAATGAACTGATATTACCTTTCAAAAAGTCATCAACACAAGCATCGGTATGTTTGGTAAACTGTGTTTTTAACATAGTTCTAAACCCTTCCTGCTTCATGTTTTCCATGAAAATATTAACCATTGGTGCAGTTTCGCCAACAATACCAGAATCTAATAAAAAAACAGCTCCTTTACCAGTAGTTTGTTGAGAGGGCAAACCCGTAGGTTCAATATTATCTTTAGAATTAATTAAAATAGGCAGACTTAAATAGCTGTTTAGCGGATCTAAACCCGAACTTTTACCATGAAAAAACGATTCCATTTGAGCAAAAACTTCTTTTAATTGAAGTAATTTTTCTCTGGTTAAATTTTCTAAAACCGTTATTTTATTCTGTGCATATTTATCATAAATAGAAGCTACTAATGCTCCTGAACTCCCCACTCCATATCCTTGAGGAATAGAAGAATCAAAATACATTCCATTAGCCAAATCTTGTTGTAACCCATCAATATCAAATTGAGCTAAACTATGTTTCGTTTCTTGTAATTGCTCTAAATGATTAGCTAATGCTTTTAAGTTTTTATTAGAAGAGATAGCTTCTTCAGAAGAAGTATCATCCATCTTTAATGCTCCATTGTAAAAATTATATGGAATAGATAATCCTTTAGAATCTTTAATGATTCCGTATTCACCAAATAATAATATTTTCGAGTAAAAAAGTGGTCCCTTCATCATAGTCTTCAGTTTACAATTGGAGTTTTCTGTTCTAGTGTTAATTCTCAATTAAATTAGCGCCCAAACCGATACTATCACAAATATAGTGACCATTTTGGCAATAGCCAACTAATTGACTGTTAATGAAATCTAAAACTTGTTCCTTTTCATTTTCCGGATATAGTAAGTGTACATTAGCTCCAGCATCTAATGTAAAGCATAAATGCAACCCAGACGCTTGTCTAAACGCCCAAATTTTATTTATAATTTCCAGTGTATTTGGCTTCATCAATATAAAATAAGGCAAACTAGTCATCATCATTGCATGCAACGTTAATGCCTCACTTTCTACTATTTCAATGAATGATTTTAAATCTCCCGATTTAAATACTGTTATTAACTTCGATAAATTATCATGCGCTTGTTGAAATCGATTTTCTGCATATGGATGATTGTGCATTAAATTATGACCAACAGTGCTAGATACTTGTTTCTCTCCTTTGTCTACTAATAAAATAGTGTCCTGATAGTTTTTAAAGTTGTCGTGTACTTCAAACGGATACTTGACCCCAAACAAATCTGAAGTCCCAGGAATTTCTCTGTGAGTTCCCCAGCAAACCAAATCGCCTTCTAAACTTCTGCAAGCACTCCCCGACCCTAATCTTGCCAAAAAAGATGCTTTTTTAGTAAAACCAGCATCTGACAAACTGGGATTCAACTCTTTCTCAATAGACATTATACATAATGCCACAGCACTCATTCCTGATGCTGACGATGCAATACCAGAACTATGCGGGAAAGTATTTGAAGTCTCTATTTTAAACTCATAATCTTTTATAAATGGAACATATTGCTCTATTCTTTTAAAGAATGTATCTATTTTAGGTTTAAAATCGTCTTGCTTATTTCCTTCCAAATAAACTTCAAACTGATATCCATCAAAAGGAACAATACGTTTCTTATATGATAATGTTGTAATTGTTTTACAATTACTCAATGTAAAACTCACAGAAGGATTAGCAGGGATTTGATTCTCCTTTTTCCCCCAATATTTAACTAGAGCAATGTTGCTTGGTGATTCCCAAGTTACACTTCCATTATCAATAGTAATTTCTGATGTTGTATGTATAAATGCTTGATCTTGCATTGTGTGATTTTATTTTTAACAAATATAGTTTTCTAAACAATAACTATTAATTATTCTTAATATTTTAAATTACAATTGTCATCTCAAGCATAATGGAGATACTCACACACAACACCATAAGGCTCCTTATTACCCTCTCCTATATTTACCTGAAGAAGAAAAAACACAAATGTCATTTCGAAATGGAACGCAGTGGAATGAGAAATCACACTAACTAAGAATATTATATATCAAACAACATCTAAATAAATTATTTGACTGAGCAACTAAATGTGATTTCTCCTTTCGTTGAAATAACAGAAAAACATTCTCTGTTAGTTACCACTTATTGCTTTTGCAACTAAATATCCTCCAGTCCATGCATTTTGAAAGTTAAATCCTCCTGTTACTGCATCAATATTTAATACTTCTCCAGCGAAAAATAAATTTTCATGAACTCTACTTTCAAAGCGCTTGAAGTTAATCTCCTTTAGGTCAATTCCTCCAGCAGTTACAAATTCTTCCTTAAAAGTACTTTTCCCGTCTACTTTAAAAACCGCATTAGTTAATTGATTCGCTAAATTATCCAATTGAACTTTTGTTATTTCTGCCCAACGAGTTGTATCTGATATTTGAGAGGCTTCTATTAATTTTCTCCACAAACGTTTAGGCACTTCAAACTGATTGTATTTTACAACTAAGTTTTTAGCCATTTCTTGCTTCATTTTTTTTAACTGATTCAAACAATCTTCTGTTTGTAAACCAATAAAGTTTACTGAAATATCAAATTTATAGTCTTTATCCGATAAGGTTCTTGCTCCCCAAGCAGATAATTTTAATATTGACGGCGCACTTAATCCCCAATGAGTAATTAATAACGGACCAGTGCTTTCCAGATTTGTATCCAGCACTTTCACTTCTACATCTTTTGCTACTACTCCTGGGATATCAGTTAATCGATCATCTTTTATATTAAATGTGAATAAAGATGGAACTGGATTGATAATATTATGTCCTTTCGATTTTATCAACTTCCATAATTTAGGCGAACTTCCCGCGGCTATTACTAGTGAAGTTGTTGTAAATTTCTCTGATTTAGTTGATACAACCCATTGATCATTCTCTTTTTCAAAATCTACTAGCGCCTGATTAGTCAGCACGTCAATATTGTATTTTTTAATTTCTGCTTGAAAGCAATCTATAATAGTTTGAGAAGAATCTGTAATAGGAAACACTCGCCCATCTTCTTCTATTTTTAACTCAATACCACGTTGATCAAACCATTCAAAAGTATCACCGCAACAAAACTGGTGAAACGGACCTAATAATTCTTTTTCTCCTCTTGGATAATACTGAGTAAGTTCCTTAGGATCAAAACAAGCATGGGTAACATTACATCGTCCTCCTCCGGAAACCTTCACTTTCTGCAATACATCCTTTCCTCTTTCAAGTATAGCTACTTTTAAATCGGAACGTTGTTGTGCTACATTAATAGCAGTAAAAAAACCAGCGGCTCCTCCACCTACTATTATAACGTCATATTTGTTTTGCATGCCTATGTCTTTTAAAGTGATATTATTCTTCTATATTTAGTAAACATAAAAAAGCCCTCAAGAAAACTTGAAGGCTTTTGATATAATATTAATATTGATTAATTAAAATCCATTTTTGTACAAGTTTGCGCATAAATATACACTAAAACAGCTTTAACAGCTTCATCAGAAGATTTTGCATTTCCAATTTTTCTAGCTCCATCTAATACATCACCGTTTTCAGTCCATGAATAGGTAACATCATTCCCTTTAATGATACGTTTACCATCTCTAGTACTAACTCTGAATGATTGGTATTCTCTGTCATACTCAACTCCAGCAGGGTAATATGTTTCTGCATTAAACATTGTAGATCCTTTAGCATATAAATAACATACACAGTTTCCAATATCACTACCTTCAGAAACTCTAACGGTATTGTTGTGGATTATTTTCCACTCTCCTCTAACTAAAGAAGCAACAATATTCATTAAAATAGTTCCTTTCTCAGCAACTTTTCCATCAATTTTTGATTCAAAATTCACTAACGCAGAGACTGTTCCTGCTCTCTCTTTTTGAGATTCATGAACTATTTCTCCGATTGTCATATGGAAGTTATAGTTTTTGTTTTTAACATTTTCTGCTAATTGCTCAGAAAATTGCTCAAAACCAATTGTACTTCTTTTTACTATACCAGAAAGTCCAACATAAGCAATATTGTTTTTATATCTATCATCAAATAATGACAACACATTGTTTACTTGTTTTGTTTCGCAAAGTTCGT
Organism: Flavobacteriaceae bacterium; assembly: GCA_034110725.1. GTDB lineage: Bacteria > Bacteroidota > Bacteroidia > Flavobacteriales > Flavobacteriaceae. Next base: position 15,114 of record JAWUYQ010000083.1, on the reverse strand, counting down.
TTGAATTTGCAATATATGATTTCAATAATTTCGTTACTGGTTTTTCTTGTGAGAATCCTGTAAGGAATGACAACATTGCAACTGCCATCAATAATTTTAAAGTTGTAAGTTTTTTCATGAGTATAATATTTTAAAAATGGATTTCTATATAATGTCCGCTAATATATAAAAAAGATAGTTATATGAACAAAAGTGTGCGAACAAATACTCTAAGTCAAGTACTATGCCAAAAAAATAACGTTTATAATAAAGCCATATACTTTTAATTAATTATTATTTTCCGTACCTTATATCCTACAATAAAACTATATCATTTTATCATACAACACCTCAATTAGTTGCTTATTTTCACTTAACGCATTAACTAATAAAACATGTCTTATGAAAAAGATTCTTACACTGGCGCTAGCCACAATTATTTTAGCATGCCTCCCTATAAGTTGTGATAACAATGATGACACAAGTTTTATTCAAGAAGAAAGTACCACCCTTAACAATTCAGAAATAGGCATCTCCCAAGCCCTAACGTGGAATTTAATCAATCTGAGTGGCGGATTCTTAGGTGTTGACCAAGATTACAAGCTTGATATAATTAAATGGACTTTTGACACCAACAACTCAATATTAACAGTTACAAATAGTAATCCGGAAAACTCAACTTATAATGGGTTACAACAAGGTAGATATCAATACCGAATACATAATTTTAAAGGTGAAGCATACCTTTTTATTGAAAATTATGAGTACGGAATATTCATACTTGATAAAAACAGTTTATTAATTAACCAAAATATAACGATAACAAGCACCATTTCTGATGGGTTTATTTATAAATTTATAAAATAACGTTATATTACAACTCTAGCACGGACCCTAATTGACAAATTAAGGCAACCCCTACAGTTTTAAATTAAACCGATTGGCTATATCTTTAAAATAAGAAATATAAATTATGACTAAAACAATCAAAATCTTAGGCACAGGATGCCCAAAATGCATATCAATGACACGTGTTGTTCAAGAAGTAGTTTCAGAAAATAACATTGATGCTACTGTAGAAAAAGTAGAGGATATAATTGAAATTATGAAATTTAACGTAATGTCAACACCTGCATTGGTAATAGATAATCATATTACAATAAAAGGCAGAATCCCTTCAAAAGATGAAGTATTGGCACTTTTGAACTAATTACAACACATACTATGAATTATCACATCAAAGCTTCATCCGTTTCAAATCAAGATGCCGTTATCAGTATAAAGAAATCAAATATACCCTTTGGAACTACTTCAAGTACAGCGGAAACATTACCAAATCCTGCCGAATTATTATTAGGTTCCTTTGCGTCCTGTATATTGAAAAATGTTGAACGTTTTTCAGGAATGATGAAATTTGAATACTCAAAAGCTACCATTGAAGTTAATGCTACACGACTTGAGAACCCACCAAGAATGGATAACATTATTTATAATTTAACAATTTACAGCAAGGAGAACATACTTAACAAAGACTTACTGAAAAAGAATATTGAAAAATTTGGCACTATATACAATACCCTAAATTTATCTTGTTCAATTTCAGGTACAATTAGCAGTATTGATGATGTTTGATTGGATACAAAAAATTGCTGACTGGCTAGTTTATGACATTATAAACTTAAACAAAGGACAACATTTAGCAGAAGCTCTTAATTTTTTTATTTATGACACCACAAAAATTTTAATACTTCTTTTCATTATCATCTTTTTAATGGGAATTATAAATAGTTACTTTCCTATAGATAAAGTAAAAAACTATTTGTCCCGAAATAAGTTATACGGTATGGAATACCTTATAGCGAGTCTTTTTGGTGTAGTAACACCGTTTTGTTCATGCTCATCTGTTCCATTATTTATTGGCTTTGTTAGAGGTGGTATTCCTTTAGGGGTAACTTTTTCTTTTTTAATTACTTCTCCTTTAGTTAATGAAGTGGCCATAGGTTTATTTGTAGGTTTATTCGGAGTTAAAACAACCATTATTTATATTGTTAGCGGTATTTTATTAGGAACCTTTTCAGGCTATATTCTTCAGAAATTAAAATTAGAACCTTATTTAACACCTTGGGCCAAAGAAGTTTTGGCATCAGCACAAAAAGATCAAAACATCTTTATTGCCGAAAAGCAAACTTTAAAACAACGCTTGCCAATAATTTGGAATGAAGTTACTACTATTATTAAAGGAATAATCCCTTACGTAATAGTAGGTATTGCTATTGGTGGCTTGATACACGGCTATATCCCCGAAGGCTTTTTTGAAAAATATATGGACAAGGACAATCTGTTTGCCGTTCCAATAGCAACCATTTTAGCTATTCCAATGTACTCTAACGCCTCAGGCATACTTCCTGTAGTTCAAGTATTGGTCGCAAAAGGCATTCCTTTAGGTACAGCAATAGCTTTTATGATGGGTGTTGTTGGTTTATCCTTACCAGAAGCAATGCTTCTAAAGAAAGTGATGACTCTTAAGTTGATTGCAATATTTTTTGGAGTTGTTACATTGTGTATAATAATATCTGGTTACCTATTCAATATCATTTTATAATTTTAAAGCCGAAAATACTGAGTATAAATTCGTAAGGTTTTTCTGAAGTCATTACATGTCTATAGGAGAAACAGTATTTTCAAGTCACAATACATATGTATGAAATAACTGCAATAAAAAAATCAGTATTGAGATAGTGATTCTATTTTATTATATAAATCTAACTCTCTTTTACTAGAATCAATATTTTCTTTGGAAAAAATAACATCATTGTTATCGCTTGGATTTACCATAGTCAAACCAAAAGAAGATCTATCTAATAACATTTTAGAAATTTTAATATCATTATTTTGACTTACAGCAATTCCACTTATTATTTCCATGTCATTTACTGAAGCTCTACAACCAAAAATGATTCTAACCAATTCTCCTTTATAAGGTACTCCAATGTTTTTTTTTAAAAGACACTTCTCTATATTCGGCCTCATAACTCCATTCAATATCTTTAGTAGTTACAATTGGTAGTATATCATCATTAGATATATCATCTGATTTTAAGCATATTCTAAGTGGCTCTGATTTATACTGTACCTTATGAGGGTACTCATCTTTATTTTTAATATCAAAAACTAAACACATTCCTTTATGACTATCAGCATAATGTGACCAAAAAAGTTTACTTGTATAAACTTCTTGATCATTATATGCCAAACTATTTTTTCTACTATAACAAACAACACCTATTTTTTTAAGTACATTCTGAACTCCAAAGTATTTTTTAATTTCCATAGGAGTCATAGGAGTTTTTTCTCCTTTTTCATGTCTAACTAATTTTTCATTTTGATGACTAAACTCCAATGGATCATTAAAATCAGATGGATCAGTAGCCCAATTGGCATTACTAAGCAAATTATGTATGGTATTCTTATTAATTGACTGAAACCTATAAAGCTCCATAAATGTTTTGAATTAACTATTAAACTCTTATGCGAGGAACATGTGGGAAAAACGAAATAAAAAAAGCCTTTAATTCACTGTTTACAGTTAGTTAAAGGCTTTTACTTGTACTCGAGGTGGGAATCGAACCCACACGACCGAAGTCACTGGATTTTGAATCCAGCGCGTCTACCAATTCCGCCACTCGAGCATTAATTTGCAGACTGCAAAAATATAAAAATAATTAATCCTACACTATTTAATTTATAAAAGTTATGAATTAAAAATTCTCTAAATTTTATGGCTTTATGTTTAGCTATAAATTCATATTTTTGCAGCACAACAACTCAACTAAATAAAACACAATGTCTGAATCAACATTAGAACCAAAAATATTTGCTTGCTCACAAAGTAAAGATCTTGCTGAAAGAATAGCAGAATCATTCGGAACAAAGCTAGGAAACGTCATTAGGTCAACTTATAGTGATGGGGAATTTCAACCTTCTTTTGAAGAGTCAGTAAGAGGTAGAAGAGTATTCTTAATAGGATCTACTCATCCATCTTCTGACAATCTAATGGAATTATTAATGATGATTGACGCAGCAAAAAGAGCTTCTGCAAGACACATTACTGCCGTTTTACCTTATTATGGTTGGGCAAGACAAGACCGTAAAGACAAACCAAGAGTTCCTATCACTGCAAAATTAGTAGCAAGTTTACTAGAAACTGCAGGAGCGACTCGTATTATAACAATGGATTTACATGCTGATCAAATTCAAGCATTTTTTGAGAAACCTGTAGATCACCTATTTGCTTCAACTATCTTTTTGCCACACGTGAAAGCATTAAACCTCAAAAATTTAACTATTGCTTCACCTGATATGGGCGGATCAAAACGTGCCTATGCCTATGCAAAAGCATTAGGAAGTGATGTTGTTATTTGCTATAAACAACGAGAAAAAGCCAATGTTATTTCGCACATGGAATTGATTGGTGATGTAAAAGGACAGAATGTAATTTTGGTAGATGATATGGTAGATACTGCCGGAACATTAACTAAAGCTGCAGATATGATGATAGAAAGAGGCGCTATTAGTGTTAGAGCAATTTGTACTCATGCTATTTTATCTGGTAATGCATTTGAACGTATTGAAAATTCTAAATTAGAAGAATTAATCGTCACAGATTCTATTCCACATGAACGCAAAAGCGATAAAATTAAAGTAGTTAGTTCTGCAAAATTATTCGCTGATGTTATGAAAAGTGTACATCAAAATAAATCAATTAGTGAAAAATTTATAATGTAAGCATTATTGAGCAACAATTTACTATTCAAGTATTTTGCTATAGATAATAATTAACTTACATTTGCCGTCCCTTAAATCGAGGGATCTTAATAATCATTTAAATATACAAAATGAAATCAATTACAATCAACGGATCACAAAGAGAAAGCGTAGGTAAAGTTTCTACTAAAGCCTTACGTAATGCTGGAATTGTACCTTGCGTAGTATACGGAGGAGACAAAGCAGTGCATTTCTCAGCAGCAGAATTAGCATTTTCTAAATTAGTTTACACTCCTAACGCGCACACTGTTGTGATTGCTTTAGATAACGGAACTACTTTAAATGCTATTTTACAAGACATTCAATTTCACCCAGTATCTGACAAAATCTTACATGTAGAGTTTTTCCAGTTATTTGATGATAAAGAAGTTACAATGAATATCCCAGTAAATATTATTGGAAGTGCTCCCGGTGTAATGGCAGGTGGGGTTTTAAGCCGTAACCAACGTAAATTAAGAATAAAAGCTTTACCAGCTAACTTACCTGATTTTATTGAAGCTGATATTTCAAAATTAAATATTGGTGATAAATTAACTGTTTCTGATTTTGCTAACGATAAGTATAATTTCTTACAAGGAGAAAACACTGTTGTTGCTCAAGTAAGAGTATCTAGAGCTGCAATGAAAGCTGCTCAAGACGAAGCTAAAGCAGTAGCAAATTCTGATGCACCAGCTGAAGCTGCTGCAGAGTAATTTATAGCTCATAATATTTTTTATAAAAAAGCATTCAACATTTGTTGAATGCTTTTTTATTTTTACACTAATTAAAACAAACAAAATGTTTCAGTGGTTAATTAATATATTTAAACAAAAAGAAACACTTTTATTAGACGAAACAGATACTATGAAAAAATTCTTGATTGTTGGTTTAGGGAATATTGGTAGCGAGTATGAAAATACACGCCACAATATTGGTTTTAAAATATTAGATCATCTTGCAAAAGAAGAAGGACTTACTTTTGAAACACAAAAATTAGGTGCAATGGCAACATATAAACTTAAAGGCAGAAGCTTTTTACTATTAAAACCTTCTACCTATATGAACTTAAGCGGTAAGTCAATTAAATATTGGCTAACCAAAGAGAACATCCCTTTAGAAAACTTATTAGTTATCACTGATGACTTAAACCTACCCTTCGGAGCCATACGCATTAAGTTAAAAGGAAGTGACGGTGGACATAACGGATTAAAAGATACACAGCTACAATTACAGACCACTAAATACAACAGATTCCGATTCGGAATTAGCGACGAGTTTGGCAAAGGTAAACAAGTAGATTATGTTTTAGGGAATTGGACTACAGAAGAGAGCGACAAACTTACTGAACGACTTGACAAGTCAATTGAAATTATAAAATCATTTGGTCTGAGCGGGATGAATAATACCATGAATAGCTTTAACGGAAAATAAGTATTATCGTTAATAATTTTTTATCTTTATCACTAATTTTATTAGCACCAACAAGCACACTAGAATTCTAATATGAAAACATTTCATTCTATTGAATCTTTTACCTCAAAAAACCCAACCGTTTTAACTATTGGAACTTTTGACGGCGTACATATTGGACATAAAAAAATTTTAGAAAGAGTTATAAATACTGCAAAAACTCAGAGTTTAGAATCGTTAGTACTAACCTTTTTTCCACACCCTAGGATGGTTCTACAAAAAGATGCAGATATCAAGTTAATCCACACTATTGATGAACGCGCTAACATTTTAGCTGATTTAGGTCTAAATAACCTAATTATTCAACCCTTTTCGAAAAAATTCTCTCGTCTTTCTGCTACAGAATTTGTTCGTGATATTCTTGTAAATAAACTAAATGTAAAACATATTATTGTAGGCTACGATCATAGGTTCGGACGTAACAGAGCGGCAGATATTAATAGCTTAAAAGAGTTTGGAGAAATTTACGGTTTTACTGTGGAAGAAATTTCTGCTCAAGACATAGACGCTGTTTCAGTTAGTTCTACAAAAATCAGAACAGCTTTAATTAATGGTAATTTACAAACAGCAAACTCCTATTTAGGTGCTGAATTTCAACTAAAAGGAACTGTTGTTAAAGGAAAAGGAATAGGAAAAACAATAAATTTCCCCACAGCTAATATCTCAATTTCGGAAGACTATAAAATGATTCCTAAAAACGGGGTTTATATAGCTAAAGCAGAAATAGAAAACATCTCCTATACCGGAATGATGAATATCGGAAATAACCCTACGGTTAATGGCAAAACACGAAGTATTGAAATTCATCTATTCAACTTCAATGAGGACATTTATCACAAAGAAATTACTGTATCTATTCAAAAAAGAATTAGAGATGAACAGAAATTTGAATCCGTTGAAGCCTTAAAATCTCAACTAAACAAAGACAAAGAAGAAGCATTAACTTATTTCGAAACTAATGAATAAATTTTTATTCAAGCAAATAGACAACTCTTCATTAATCGTTTTTCGAATCATATTCGGACTATTAATTTTTTTGGAATCCGTAGGAGCTATCTTTACAGGCTGGATAAAAAGAACACTTATTGACCCTGAATTCACTTTCACTGTAATTGGTTTTGAATGGCTGCAACCTTTACCCGGAAATGGTATGTACTTCTACTACCTAATTATGGGAATGTTCGGTTTTTTTGTAATGATTGGTTACAAATACCGATGGAGCATGATATCATTCTCTATCCTCTGGACAGCAACATATTTAATGCAAAAAGCGTCCTATAACAATCATTATTATTTATTGATTTTGATTTCTTCATTTATGTGCCTAGTTCCTGCAAACAGGTACTTATCGGTTGACGCAAAACAAAACCCAGAAATCACTTCTTACAAAATGCCCAACTGGTCTAAATGGATTTTTATAGCACAAATGGCAATTGTATACACGTATGGAGCCATTGCTAAACTATATCCTGATTGGTTAAACACTACAGTGATAAAGCAATTAATGACAGCAAAAGAACATTATTATATTGTAGGTGATATTTTACAGCAAACTTGGGTTCATTACATTTTAGCGTACGGAGGAATAGTTTTTGATGGTTTAATTATTCCATTATTATTATTTAAACCAACACGAAAAATCGCTTTTATATGCGCTATATTTTTTCACTTATTTAATGCTATCGTATTTCAAGTAGGTATATTTCCTTTTCTATCGCTAGCTTTTTGCTTGTTCTTTTTTGAAGCAAAAACAATACATAACCTATTTTTAAAGCACAAACCGTTTTATAATGAGGAGGAAATTAACACTCCAAAGTACGCTACAGTATTAAAACCAGTGTTATTTCTTTATTTTTTCATACAAATTGCACTTCCAATTCGCCATTGGTTTATTCCAGGTGATGTATTACGAACTGAGGAAGGGCATCGCTTAAGTTGGCGCATGATGTTACGCACAAAATCTGGAAGAATCAATTACAAAGTTATTGATAAAGCAACCGGTAAATCCACTTTCGTGCCTCACCACAATTTAGTTAGCCAAAAACAAAGTAGACTTTTAGCTACCAAGCCAGATGTTATTTGGCAATTTATTCAGTACTTAAAAGCGAAATACAAGGCAGAGGGGAAGTCTGTTGAAATTTATGCTATCAATAGTAAGATTAGCGTAAATGGAGGAAAACACACCCCGTTTATTGACCCAAAAGTAGACTTGACTACAATTGAATGGAACACCTTCAATCATAGCGACTGGATTTTAGATGAAAGACCTCAACTAAAAACACTTCCTACCAAGAGACAACCAGTTAAAAATTACTAACAGAATAAGGGTGATTTTTAACTGGTATTTTCTCAATATAATTTAAACAAAAAAAGCCTCTTCATATGAAGAGGCTTTTACTTGTTATCCCACAAGGATTCGAACCTTGACTGACAGTACCAAAAACTGAAGTGCTACCATTACACCATGGGACAATGTGTGATTGCGGGTGCAAATTTACAAGAAATAATGGTTCATACAAATATTTTCAAGTAAAAAATCATATTTAATTTTAATACTTCTGTAATCTGCTATTACAAAGTTACATACAATCTTATTATTTGGCAATTCTTTAAGATATTTTAAGGGATATTTTTTAGTACTTTAGCCACTTTCAAAACAGAAAACACATGTCAGTAAAAGACTTTTTTAAATGGAATAAAATATTAGGTTGGACGGTATTTGCTATAGCCTTAATTACCTATGGTTTATGCGTTGAACCTACGGCTAGTTTCTGGGATGCTGGAGAATATATCTCTACTTCTGCCAATCTTGCCGTTGGACATCCTCCTGGAGCACCATTATTTCAAATGTTAGGAGCCTTTTTTGCAATGTTTGCTTTTGGTGATACTAGTAATATTGCTGTAATGGTAAATATGCTTTCTGTAGTTTCTAGTGCTTTTGCTATTTTGTTTATGTTTTGGACTATTAGCATGATTTCTAGTAAGCTAGTAGTTAAGGACATTAAAGATATTAGTAAAAATAAAGCCATAGCAGTTTTGGGAAGCGCCCTAGTAGGTTCACTAGCCTTTGCTTTTACTGATACTTTTTGGTTTAATGCTGTAGAAACAGAGGTGTATGCCATGGCAACTTTTATCATGTCGTTACTATTCTGGCTTGGTTTAAAATGGGAAGAGGATATGCACAAACCAAGAGGAAACAAATGGCTGGTTGTAATTGCCTTTGTTATCGGACTATCTTTTGGAGTTCACTTTATGGGACTATTGACCATCCCTGCCATCGGTTTAATTTACTTCTTTAAAAACTATAAAAAAGTAACCGTAAAAAACTTCATTATAGCAAACATAGCTGCTATAGCAGTACTGTTATTCATTTTTAAATTATTACTTCCAAACGCTTTATCTTTTTTCGGATGGATGGAAGTTTCAATGGTTAATGGTTTAGGACTTCCTTTCCATTCAGGGTCTATTATTGGCTTCCTATTAATTATTGCTGCATTTTATTACACTCTAACATTCACTCGTAAAAATGGCTATGTAAATGCAAATACTCTAACACTCTGTGTCCTTTTCATCTTTATAGGATTTTCATCATGGACAATGCTTCCTATTCGTGCAAACGCAGGAACAACTATAAATGAAAACAATCCAGGAAATGCTAGAGAATTATTAGCTTATTATAATTTAGAGCAATATCCTTCTAATCCATTTTTATACGGACCTCAATTCACAGATCAATATGCTGGAGTTGATGAAAATAATCCTTACAAAGACGGTAAACCTAAATACGAACAAGATAAAAAATTAGGGAAATACGTTATTGTAAACAACTATGTTAACTCAGGATATAATTCAAACCCAGATCACTTAACTATTCTACCTAGAATGTGGAGTTCGGAACATGCTGAACGCTACCTTGATTTTATGGATATTGAATTAACCATAAAATCAGAATTCTTTGGTAAAAAAGAATTACGCCAAATAGTTAATGAATTTAATAATGATGTAAAGCTTGGACAAATACAACCAGATGAACAACTAGAGTTTATCAAAAAATTCGGGCAATATACTGATGTTAAAAAACCATCCTTAATTGAGAATTTTAAGTTTATGTTCCAATATCAATTGGGAGATATGTATGCAAGATATTTCCTTTGGAATTTTGTTGGTAGACAAGATGATATTCAATGGAAGATGAATAATAATGGTAATTGGATTAGTGGAATTAATTTTATTGACTCTATCCTACTAGGAACTTCTCAAGACAATTTGCCAAAAGACATTAAAGAGAATAAAGGGCGTAACACGTACTTCTTCTTACCATTTATCTTAGGAATCATCGGATTACTTTTTGTAATGAAAAAAGACCTGAAGCTCTTCTGGGTATTATTAGTTTTCTTCTTATTTACAGGTTTAGCAATTCAAGTATATACTAATGTACGTCCGTTCGAACCAAGAGAACGAGATTACTCAGTAGTAGGATCATTCTATGTATTTGCTATTTGGATTGGAATTGGAGTACTGAGTCTTTATGAAGGAGTAAAAAAGTACATCTCTCCAAAAATTACTGCTCCTTTGGTTACAGTAGTTTCTCTTTTAGCGGTTCCTTTATTATTAGCTAATCAAAACTGGGACGATCATGATAGGTCTGATAAATATACTGCACAATCAATGGCTAAAGCCTATTTAGATTCGTGTCAGGAAAATGCAATTCTATTTACAATTGGTGATAATGATACTTTTGCTTTATGGTATTTACAAGAAATTGAAGGACACCGAAGAGATGTAAGAGTTATAAACACGAGTTTACTTGCTACTGATTGGTATATAGATCAAATGAAAAAGAAAGCTTATGAAAGTGATCCTATTCCATCTCAATTAACCCACAGGCAATACCGTTTTGGAAATAGAGATGCAATATTTTTTCAAGAACGTACTAAAGATACAATTACAATTAAACGTTTAATGGACTTTATTGCTTTAGATAAGGAAGAAGTAATGGTCGAAATGCAAAGCGGTCAGAAGTATAATACGTATCCAACAAAGAACATTCGTGTTCCTGTTGATAAAGAAGCAGTGTTAAAAAATAAGATTGTATCTCAAAAAAATGCTGGAGAAATTGTTTCTGATATGTACTTACGCATCAAGAATGATCAATTATCAAAAAACAGGCTATTAATGCTTGATATTTTAGCAAATAACGATTGGAAACGACCTATTTATTTCTCTGGAGGAAGTAATGATCCTGCAGAATTTATTTGGCTGAAAGATTATTTACAGTATGATGGTATTGTATATAAATTAGTGCCAATTCACTCTCCAATTGATAAAGATAATCCGTTTGACATGGGATTCATTGACACGGATTCTGCATACAAGAAAATAATGGCTTGGGACTGGGGTAATTCTGGTAGTGACGATATTTACCATGATGTAGAAACAAGAACCAATGCTTTTAGCTATAGAGCAAGTATTGCACGTGTGTCGGAAAAATTAATTGACGAAAAGAAATTTGACAAAGCGGAAGATTTAATGGATCTAGCAATGGAAAAAATGCCTGTCAATAAATTTAAACTTTATACTCTTGTAGAACCTTTTGTAGATGGATTTTACAGAATAAACAAGCCAGAAAAAGCACGTAAAGTTTTTAATGACTTAGGATTCATGTATAAGGATCATATAAACTATTACAAAACATTATCACTAGAAGAACAATTACTAATACCTGATGATATTCTTACTGATTTAGAACGTTATAAAACCATAATAATTACTGGTATTGAGAACAAAGATATCAGTATTATAAAAGAAGAAATTCCATACTATTTAAATGCTATTAAACCTTTTAAACCTTTAATGCACCAGGTGAATTACGGATTAAGCTTAGACAAATTAATTGGAGGTTTATACAAAGCTGGATTAAATAAAGAAGCAAGAGCTTTATATTTATTAGAAGTAGAAAAAGTACAGCGTAATTTAGACTCTGCAAGCAAACTAAGTGAAGAGCAAATGTATGGCTATGCTGAGCAGATTTTAATGGACATCACGGACTATAAAAAGCTATTGCGCATCGTACACAAAAACGACGACAGTCTATTTTTTAATAAAGAAAAAGAAGTCTTTGACAAGAGTTTAGATAAACTAGAAACTTTCTTTATGCCAGAAGAAGATGAAAAGGATTCAATTAAACTTCCTTCACCTCCTAAATCTGGATTATAAACACGCTCTTATTTAATAAAAAACCTAATTATACATATGTATATAATTAGGTTTTTTATTATTGCTTTATTGTACCTTTATCAAGATGCTATACTTTGTAAAAACACCTTATTTTATTAAAAGAATATTCCCGAACCTAACTTGGGATATAACTACCAATAAAAAGGTAATTTACTTAACTTTTGATGATGGTCCAACATCAGAAATTACTCCTTGGGTACTGTCTGAATTAAAAAAATATAATGCTAAAGCTACTTTTTTTTGTATTGGTAAAAATATAATAGCGAATCCTGATGTTTTTAGAGCTATCATAGAAAGTGGAAACGCAATAGGAAACCATACTCATAATCATTTAAATGGGTGGGAAAAATTATCTAAAACATATCTTGAAAACATTAATAAAGCGCAGCAAATAATTGACCTTGAAATCGGAAATCAAAACTCGAAAACAATAAATCTTTTTCGCCCACCATATGGTAAAATTAAAAACGGTGCTGCTAACTATCTTTTAAAAAAAGGATATAAAATTATTATGTGGAATGTGTTGAGTGGTGATTTTGATCAATCAATAACAAAGGAAAAGTGTTTAAAAAATGTAATTCATAACACTTCAGAAGGAAGTATTGTTGTTTTTCACGATAGTATAAAAGCTTCAGAAAAGCTAAAATTTGTTTTGCCTAAAGTATTAGAACACTTTAGTAAAAAAGGATATAGTTTTGAAGTGATTCAATAAATGCTAAACGTACTCCTGAATCAACGCAATTAAAGTATCCGCATCTTGTTCACCAGATTGACGCCATTTCATTTCTCCGCCTTTATAAATCATAAGGGTTGGTAAACCTTTAACTCGTAAAGCTTCGGCTAACTGAGTATTTTTATCTACATCAATCTTAATTATTTTTGCTTTATCCCCCAATGCTGCAGCAACATTTCGCATTATCGGATGCATTGCCACGGAATGTTCATTCCACTCTGTGTAAAAATCTAATAATACTGGAACTGAGACATCAATTAATTCGCCAAATTTAGACATAATACCTATTTTAATTTTTTAAGTAATAACTTAAAAACATTCCTAACTATTACAAAGTTAATCTTTTTAAACCATTAAGTTGTAGCAGTACTCTTTTTAAGCTTTATAACAGTTATCTCTGGCCATATCCCTACTCTACCAGCAAAACCATGAAAACCAAAACCTCTATTTACATTCACGTAACGTCCAAATTCCTCATACAATCCTGCCCATTGCTTGTATATAAAACTAGAAGGGCTCCATTTTATAAATACTGGTATTTCAATTCCCATTTGCAAACCATGTGTATGTCCACTTAGTGTTAACTGATAATTAAAGTCGTTCTCTTTTACCTGATGTTCCCAATGTGAAGGATCATGACTCATCAATACTTTGAAATCCTTTTGATCAACTAAAGCAGATGCTTTCTCTAAATCACCAGCTTGCTTCCATCCTTTTCCCCAATTTTCAACCCCTACTAATGCTAGTTTTTGATTGTCCTTTTCAATAAATCGAGATTCGTTTAACAATAATTCAAACCCTATTTTTGAATGAATATCTTTAACAGCTTCAAAATTAGCTTTTTTATCAGCTTTCGTTTTCCACTCTGCATAATCACCATAATCATGATTTCCTAAAATAGAATACTGACCAAAAGGAGCTTTTAATTTTGAGAAAATATCAATAAAATCATCCATTTCTTCTGCTTTATTATTTACAATATCACCTGTAAATAATAATAAATCCGATTCTTGTTCAGCTACTAAATCAACCGCATATTGCACTTTTGATTTATCAGTGAAACTCCCTGAATGAATGTCTGAAATTTGGGTAATTGTAAATCCATCGAAAGCTTCTGGCAAATCATCAAAAGCTAATTCATATTTCAATACTTTAAAATTGTATTTTCCTTTGGTAACACCGTATAAAAAAGAAGCAAACGGAATTGCAGCAATTCCTAAGGCTATTTTGGCTATAAATTTCCGTCTTCCAGGGATAGACTTTACGTCTGAGTTACTGATCATTCTAGTTCCTTTAACAAAAACACGATATACATCCTCACCAAACATACTAACCAACAAAACTATTTTTGGCAACAAAAACATTAACAATAAAGAAAATGCGTATTGAAATCCTTTAGTCTGACCATTTGCTTTTGAATAGGTTAAAAAGACTACTAAAAAAGGAACATAGACTAATGCGGACACTACAATCCATATCCAACGATACAGCCTGTCTTTTGTCAGTACTTTTAATGCTTGAAAAGCATAAACTTCTACAAACAAGAACACCATTGTCATTATTAATAATGCAACATAAAACCTAGACATACTTTCTGAATTTTACCAAAGATACTAAATTGACTTCCGCGAGTATTTTAATTCCATAAAAATTAACAATTAAATACTCAATTCATTTTTATATTTTTACCTTTCAAAATTCAATTTTCAATTATGGCCGTAGAGAAAAGAGTATTTTTATTAGACGCATTTGCATTGATATTTCGTGGCTATTATGCCCTTATAAAAAACCCTAGAATCACCTCAAAAGGGATGGATGTTTCTGCCATAATGGGTTTTACTAACTCCCTTTTTGAAATATTACGTAAGGACAAACCTGAGTATTTAGCTGTT